>NZ_VDEZ01000001.1:982500-1310000 GCF_017922435.1 Thalassospira sp. ER-Se-21-Dark
CGAAAAACGCAATCGCCTTGGGATTTCCAGCTGCGACCAGAAAGCCTTCACGGAACAGGTGCAGCCCGTTTGCTGGCTCAAACCCCACCTGATTATTCGTTTCGATACCGGTCTTGATACTGATTTCCCTGGGCTTGCGAAGGAATGACATCAACCCGATGACGAGCAGAAAACCAACACCACACCATTTGACAATGGCAAAGGCAGTTGCCGATGTCGCCAGTACAGCGCCCAAACCAAGGGCCGCAATCAGCATCTGGATCATGTTGGCGGTGACATCCCCCAAGGCCGTCATCAAGGTCGGGCGTGCACCATAACGTAGCGCATGTGACATGCCGATCAGGATGCTGGGGCCGGGCGACATCACGACGAGGAAGACAAGAAGGGTGAAACTGAGCCAGATTTCAAACGACATGGCGGGGCAACTTTAGTGGCAACTCTGATGACAAGTCTGGTGACGTTGCCCCCGGATATCACAGCAGCAAGGATCGACAAGTGCCCGTTTGACAATGGCCCATGCGCAGGCTGCGCCGCATGGGCATCGATACGCACATCACGGTGGGGATTTTGGTTATTTGCGCGGCTTGGCGTCACCCGGCCAGAAGTCATAGAACATGCGGATCTGAACCGAGCGCAGGGTATCGGGGGGCAGGACGCCCTGACCGGTACGCAGAAGCTTGTTTTGCAGGGCGGCGAAATAGCGGTTTGAAACCGGCTGGAACGGGCTGAAAGGTGGTTCCTTGGCAATTTCCTCGCCATTTTCTTCGGCCAGTTTGGCGGCTTCGGCCTCGGCGGCGAGTTCTTCCTCGGTCTTTGGGGGGGGTGGCGGCAGAAGGCCGGGGGCTGTGTATTTAAAGCCGCGCTTGCCCGGTTCGCGGTTTTCAAAGCGTTGCTCGGTATCGCGATACATCAGGCGTTGCAGATCGATCAGAAAGGCATTGATGACCTTGGGCAGACGTTGTTCGATAACGTCCACTGCCTGCCTGTTGGTGGCTTCCAGCCAGATGTTGAAAACGATCTGACGAATGGTGCCGCTGTTGCGCAAGACCACCGTCAGCGACACCGGATCAGGCACAACAACCGTATCGGGTATTTCAGGAACGGCTGGTTCTTTGGGTTCTTCGGTGTTGGCTTTGTCCGCGGACGCCGTGCTGGCACGGGCCGAAGGGATCGCCATTGAAAATACAGCAAAGCACAGAGCCATGAACAGCACATGGCCGCAAAGACGATGTCCGGTTCGATTTTTGATCGCACGTGACAACATATTCAACCTTAAACCTGCCTTTATAGTCCTGTTATTATTGCCTTTTCATATGTTGTACCCGATCTCGATCAGGAATGCTGCCCCTAGTTTCTGACAAATTCCTTACCGGCTGCTTTGAGATCAAGGGCCGCGGCCAGCAGCGCCTTGGTGTAGGGCTGTTGCGGGTTATCAAACACATCGGCCGCCGCCCCGCTTTCGACCAGTTTTCCGTTCTTCATGACCATGACACGGTGCGACAATGCACGCACAACGCGCAGGTCATGACTGATGAACAAGTATGCCATCTTATGGCGCGCCTGCAAATCACGCAGCAGTTCGACAATCTGGGCCTGTACCGACATATCAAGGGCCGATGTCGGTTCATCAAGTACGATAAAGCGGGGTTTCAGGACCAAAGCGCGCGCAATCGAAATGCGTTGACGTTGCCCGCCGGAAAATTCGTGCGGATAACGATCCATGGCATTTTGCGGCAGGTCGACTTCGTCAAGCGCCTCTGCAATGCGGGCTTCGCGTTCGGCCTGGGTCAGGTCGGGCGCATGGATTTCAAGGCCCTCGCCAACGATCTGGGCGATGGACATGCGCGGGCTGAGCGAACCGAACGGATCCTGAAACACCACCTGCATGTCGCGGCGGAGCTTGCGCAGATCAGCACCGGAAAAATCGCGAATGTCCTGCCCGGCAAAGCGGATGTCACCGGTTGATTTCAGAAGCCTGAGGATCGCCATGGCGAGCGTGGTCTTACCCGATCCGCTTTCCCCAACAATGCCAAGCGTTTCGCCCTGCTTAAGGGTGAGTGAAATCTGATCAACGGCATTCAGATAATGATCGGGCCGCCCGAGGATACCCTTGCGGCCAATCGGGAACTGCACATGGATGTTGCTGGTTTCAAGCAGCTCGGTGGCGTTTTCGGGCAATGCCGGAGCTTCACCACTGGGCACGGCCGACAGCAGCTTTTTGGTGTAATCGTGTTTGGGATCGTCAAACAGCGCGCGCGCCTGCCCGGCCTCGACAATTTCGCCGTCCTTCATCACACAAACGGTCTGCGCCATTTTCTGAACGATTTGCAGATCATGGGTGATCAAGAGCAGCGCCATGCCAAGCTTGCTTTGCAGGTCCTTGAGCAGTTCAAGAATTTGCGCCTGAATGGTGACATCAAGGGCCGTGGTCGGTTCGTCGGCAATCAGCAGTTCCGGTTCGTTGGCAAGCGCCATGGCGATCATCACGCGCTGGCGCTGCCCGCCGGACAGTTCATGCGGCAGGGCTTTCAGCCGTGAGGCCGGATCGGGAATACCGACAAGCTCCAACAATTCAAGGATGCGGGCACGGGCCTTGGCACCCCGCAGGCCTTTATGGAGCAACAACACCTCGCCCACCTGCTTTTCGATATTGTGCAGCGGGTTCAGCGAGGTCATCGGTTCCTGAAAGATCATGGAAATCCGGTTGCCGCGGATTTTGCGAAGGGTACGTTCCTTGGCCCCGACCATTTCCTGCCCGTCAAAGATGATCGATCCTGACGGGTGGCTGGCGCGCGGATAGGGCAGCAATTGCAAAATCGAAAGGGCCGTGACCGATTTGCCAGAGCCACTTTCCCCGACAAGCGCCATGGTTTCACCGCGGTCAAGGGTAAAGGACACATCCTTTACCGCCGTCGCATCGGCGAATTTGACCGAGAGGTCGCGAATGGCAAGGAGCGGCTGATGGGCGGATTGCGCTGTCATTGTCCTACTCCTTAAAACGTTTTACGCGGATCAAAGGCATCACGCACCGCTTCGCCGATAAAGATCAGAAGGCTGAGCATGGTGGCGATGGCAAAGAAGGCGGTAAAGCCAAGCCAGGGCGCCTGAAGGTTGTTCTTGCCCTGTGACAGCAACTCGCCCAAGGACGGGGAGCCGGGCGGCATGCCAAGCGACAGGAAGTCGAGGGATGTGAGTGCCACAATCGAGCCATTCAACACGAACGGCAGGAAGGTGATGGTTGCCACCATCGCATTGGGCAGAACATGGCGATACATGATCCGGGTGTCGGTCATGCCAAGGGCGCGCGCAGCCCGGACATATTCGAAATTACGCGCGCGCAGGAATTCGGCACGGACAAGGCCGGTCAAACTCATCCAGCTAAACAGCACCAGAATGAACAGAAGCGTCCAGAAACCCGGCGCAAACAGGCTGGCCAGAATGATCAGGATGAAAAGCTGTGGCAGGCCCGACCAGATTTCGATCACCCGCTGGAAGCCAAGATCGACCCAGCCGCCGAAATAGCCCTGCACCGCACCAGCCGCAATGCCGATCACGGAACTGACGGCGGTCAGCGCCAGACCAAACAGGATGGAAATCCGGAAACCGTAAATCAGGCGTGCGAGAACATCGCGGCCCAGTTCATCCGTGCCCAGCAAATGGCGCATTGAGGGCGGGGCTGGTTGCGGTTCACGCATTTCAAAATCGATGGTGTCATAGGAAAACGGGATCAAAGGCCAGATGGCAAAGCCGTTTTCGGCGATCTTGCCCTGAATATAGGGATCATAGAAATCCGTCTCGACATCGAAATCGCCGCCATAGGCCGTTTCGGGATGGTCCGATACGATCGGCACGTACCAGTCATCGCCATATTTGACGAAGATCGGTTTGTCATTGGCGACCAGTTCGGCCACCAGGCAAATGACAAACAGGATGGTAAAGATCACAAGCGACCAATAGCCGCGCTTGTTGGATTTGAAGTTCGACAGGCGACGACGGTTGAGCGGTGAGAGAACAGCATTGAACATGATCAATTCCCCCGCCCTTCGAAGTCGATCCGTGGATCCACCAGATGATAGCTGAGGTCACTGATCAGGTTCATGATCAGGCCAAACAGCGTGAAGAAATAAAGGGTTGCAAACATCACCGGATAATCACGCGTCATCACCGCGTTAAAACCAAGCAGGCCCAGACCATCAAGCGAGAAGATCACCTCGATCAGGACCGAACCGGTAAACAGCATGCCAACCAGTGCACTGGGGAACCCGGCAATGATCAGAAGCATGGCGTTACGGAAAACGTGACCATAAAGCACGCGCTTTTCCGTCAGGCCCTTGGCACGGGCAGTCACGACATATTGCTTGTTAATCTCATCCAGGAACGAGTTCTTGGTCAGCATGGTGAGCGTGGCAAAACCCGAAATCGTCAGGGCTATGATCGGCAGGGTCAGATGCCAGAAATAATCAACGATCTTGCCCCACAAGGACAACTGTTCCCAGTTTGACGATGTCAGCCCGCGTAACGGGAACCAGTCAAGATAGGCCCCACCGGCAAACACCACGATCAGCATGACGGCAAACAGGAAGCCCGGAATGGCAAAGCCGACAATGATCGCGGCTGATGACCAGATATCGAAGTTCGATCCATCGCGCACTGCCTTGGTAATGCCCAGCGGGATCGAAATGATGTAGATGATCAGCGTTGACCAGATGCCCAGCGAGATCGAAACCGGCATCTTGTCGATCACAAGATCGACCACGTCGCGGTCCTGAAAATAGCTTTGGCCGAAATCGAAGGTCAGATAGTTCTTCATCATCATCCAGAAGCGTTCATGGGCCGGTTTGTCAAAACCGAACTGTACTTCGAGCTGTCTGATGACTTCGGGATCAAGCCCCTGCGCGCCGCGATAGTTGGATGTCGAGGAGAAGTTATTACCAGATGCAGAGGATGAAGCAGTACTTCCGCCGCCGCTGTCGCCACCCTGATTGGTGATGCGTGCGGTTGATGAAACAGCCGTTCCCTGAAGCTGGGCAATCACCTGTTCGACCGGGCCGCCGGGGGCAAACTGAATGATTGCGAAGTTCAACAGCATGATGCCAAACAGCGTGACCGGGATCAGAAGCAAACGCCGAATGATATAGTTCAGCATGGCCTAGAATCCCCCCATCTGCAGTTTGGCGGCCTTTTCAGGGTCAATCCACCAACGCATTATCGACATTCCCTTAAGCGGCACCGTGTCCGGGCGACCAAAGATGTTCCACCAGACCATGCGGTCCCCACCCAGATACCATTGCGGAATGACGTAATTCCCCCACAGAAGTACGCGATCAAGTGCGCGGGTCGCAGCCACCAGTTCTTCCCAGCTGTCGGCAGATGCCACATTTTCGATCATTGCATCGACCACCGGATCCTTGATGCCGGCAAAGTTGCGAGAGCCTGGTTGATCGGCGGCCTCGGAGCTCCAGAACACGCGCTGTTCGTTGCCCGGCGTCAGGGATTGCGTCCACCAATGGGTGGTAACTTCGAAATCAAAGGCCTGAATACGATTGACCCACTGGCCGGTATCAATCAGGCGAATATCCATTTCCACGCCAAGCTGTTTGAGGCGCGATTTGACCACCAGCGCGATCTTTTCAAGTCCCGGTTGGCGAATGATCAGCTCGAACCGGAACGGCTGCCCGGTTTCCTTGTTAACCAGAACCTTGTCGCGTACTTCCCAGCCCGCTTCGTTCAGAAGCGTCATGGATTCACGCAGGGCCTCACGGCGCCCGTTCGGGGCATCAAAGTTCGGCAACGTGTAGGGTTCGGTGAACAACCTTTCGGGCAATTGATCGCGATAGGGTTCAAGAAGTGCCAGTTCAGCACCGGTCGGAATACCGGTCGCCGCCAGTTCGGAGTTGGCAAAGAAACTGTCGGTGCGGTGATAGGCCCCATAGAACATTGCACGATTTAGCCACTGGAAATCGAGCCCGTATTGCAGCGCGCGGCGCACGCGCTTGTCGGCAAACAGCGGATTGCGCGCGTTCAGAACATAGGCCTGCATGCCTGTTGGCAAATGATCAGGCATGAACTCCTTCTGGATGTCACCACGCTGGACCGCAGGCGTGTCATAGGCCGTGTTCCAGTCACGTGATGAATGCTCGGACCGGATCATGTATTCGCCAGCCAGAAATGCCTGACGCTGCACTTCCATATCAAGATAGGTGTCATAGCGGATGGTATTGAAATTGTTCTGCCCGCGATTGACCGGAAGGTCGGCCGCCCAGTAATCCTTGACCCGCTCATAGGTGATGCGTCGGCCTGCTTCGATGCTGGCAACCTTATAAGCCCCGCTGCCGACCGGGATTTCAAAGGTGGTTTTGGCGAAGTCCTTACCTTCCCAGAACTTTTTCGGCATGATCGAAATGCCCGCCACCGTCATCGGTGTTTCGCGATTATTGCCCGGCTTGAAAGTGAATTTGACGGTCAGTTCGTCAATCACCTCGGCCCCTTCGATCTGGGAAAAATACTGGCGGTAGACGGGACTTCCCTTTTCGACCAGCACTTCATATGAAAACACCACGTCTTCGGCGGTAATGTCGCTGCCGTCCTGGAAACGCGCACGCGGATCAAGGTGGAAGATGGCATAGGATCGGTCGTTCGGCACCTCGATCGAATGGGCAATCAGGCCATACATGGCGTATGGCTCATCCGCGCTGGAAACCATCAGGCTGTCATAGATCAGACCAAGGCCCGCAGCCGGATTTCCCTTAAGCGTAAAGGGGTTAAGGGTATCAAAGGCAACGATGGAGGATTGCACCAGCGTGCCGCCCTTCGGCGCATCGGGGTTCACATAATCGAAATGGTGGAAATCCGGACCGTATTTCAGATCGCCATACAGCGAAATACCGTGTGAGCGGGTGGTCAGCGGCGCCAGATCGGTCTCGTCAACAGCCACCGTCGGAGCCGGGTTCATCACCGGCTTGTCACCATCTTGGGCATTTGCGTTATGTAAAGGCAGTGCGACCGAAAGCAGGGTCAGTGCACTGGCAAAAAGGATGGATGTCATGGCGCCCCCGCGCCGCTTCCTGCCCGGCATTGTCATGCTGGCTGCATACGAAATCATGTGATTGTCGTCTTTCCCTGATGCAAGCTGATCACTGTTCCATTATGTGGACTTAATCTACTATTATGTGGACTTAATCCACGCGGCGCAATCGACGGTCACTTCGCGATGCCCTCTGCCCGCGTTGTCTGTGAATGATGCCACACTAGAACCGCCTGATAGTCACCGTTAAATCGTTCAATTTCAAGGCACCATCACGTGAGTTTGGTTTATCGCGCATCTTTTTGCGTCAGTTTTCGCCGCGCAGTTTCAAGCTTGATCTCTGACATCAGCCAGTCACGGAACGCCTTGACCTTGCGCCGTTCCAGACGCCCGCGCGGATAACACAACGAATAGGCATAAGGACTGTCGACCGGCAGATCAAACGGCACGGTCAGGCGATTGGTCACAACATATTCCCCGATCATGGCCGGATCGGAAACCACCACACCAAAGCCGCTTGCCGCGGCCTCCATCGCCATATCAAGGGTGGCAAAAACCGGCCCCTTGGTGCCGTCCACCCCCTTGATACCGGTTCCTTCAAGCCAGATGCGCCAGTCTTCGCGCTGGGCAGAGCAGTGCAGAAGCGTCACACTCGCCAGGTCTTCAGGGGTTTTGAGTTGCTTGGCCAGATCGGGATGACAGACCGGCAACAGCCGTTCACCGGTCAGAAATTCGTGCACCAGCTGTTCATTGCCATGATCGGCAAAGCGGATGGCGATATCGACCTCGTTGAAGTCAACCGATGCCAGATCATCGTTATAGGTGCCCAACTGGACCTGAAAATCGGGATATTCCATCTGAAACCGCCCAAGCCGCGGCACGATCCAGCGCATGGAAAATGTCAGCGGTGCCGAAACAGACAGGTGGGTGTCGTCGGCACGGTCTTCGACCTTGGCGACCGCGTCTTCTATGGCATCAAAAGCTGGCGTAAGCGCTTCAAGAAGGTTGCGACCGGCGCGCGTCAACCGCAGGCTTCTGTGGTGACGCTCAAAAAGCTGACGACCCAGAACTTCCTCAAGATGCTGCACCTGTCGACTGACCGCCCCTTGGGTCACGTTAAGCTCATGTGACGCTTTGGTGAAACTTTCGAGACGACCGGCTACTTCGAAGGCACGGAGCGCATTTAGCGGCAACGGACGGCGTTTCATGATAGTGACTTTGCATGATAAAAACTCATGCAATGATGACAAAAGGTGGTTTGAGCGCAAGTGTTTTTTCGGGTAACTCTGGGTTTAACGAGATTAGTACAGACGCATCGTGGATGCCCGGGCCGCTGAATCGCTGAGAGCAGGCCTGATTTAAAGAGGATTAGAATCATGGTTGCTATCACCAAAGAAGCAGGCGCATTTGTCGCCACCCGCCGTAACCACACTGCCACCAGCCTTCTGGACTTGGCGCGCACCTGGCTTAAACGCCACGACCTGCGTCAGAAGCTGGCCGACATGGACGCACACATGCTGCGCGATATCGGCTGGACCGTCTATGACGCAAAACGCGAAGCCGCCAAGCCATTCTGGAAAGCTTAACCCGCGCAACAGCGCACCAACTGAGTATTCTGTCATGCAGAACAACGTATCGCCGCTTCACAGCGCAATTACCTTCCCGCTTCAGGTTCTGATTGAAGCCCTGATGGACGCGTGGAAAGGCATCAGCCTTAAATAAGGCTTGAGGGTCAGAACCAAATTAACTGGTTCTGATCCTACTAATCCCTGAGCGCAATTCCAGCTCCCCCGCTGGAAAGTGCGTATTTAAATGTCGGTCGCACCCCCTGTGACCGACATTTTTTTTGCTTTGGTCTATGTCTTTTCCGGGTGGCGCAGATACATCAGGTTTGCGGCATTGAGTACCGAATACATCACGGCAAACTGGGCATTGAATTCGAATTTTTCCGGTTTGGGATCAAAAAGTTCGTAGATTTCACCGATCGAGCGTTTACCATCAATCCGCGAAAGGATCGCAGGCGATGCCGAGGGCATGGTGCGGGTCACGGAAAGGCCGGTAAAGGTGATCTTGATATTACCGGTCTTGGCAACCGAACGGGCGAGTGCCGCACCATCGACACGGGTGAAGGTCGGGATCAGCTCCGGCGACGGGACCGGTGGTTTAACCTTGTTCTTGGCCTTTACGACATAGAAGGTGTGCTTGGTGATATTGCCCGCCATCAGTTCGGCCAGGGCCGCGCGCTCACGAAACGGTACGTGCATCGCCTTATCAAGCACATCATGGCGCGAACAATAGGTGGTCGGGTCGTAGCGCATCGGTTCGATAAAGTTTTGCAGCCTAAGGCCGGCCGCCTCGACAAAATCAAACACCTCGTCGACGCGATAGGCGCGGTCCTGTTGATGCAACAACAGGTCATAGAACCCGGCATCGCCGCCATGGATGTGATCACCGACAAACGGGTTGCGTTTGAGCCAGTTGGTCCCGGGCAATGAATTAAACAGCGCCTTGCCGAAATTCAGGCGCTTGGCCCCGCCGGCCTCGGCATTGAGGCGTTCCATCATTTCCTGCATGTGATAGACGCCTTGGCGGCCCAACTCGCCATAGACCATCAGGCCCATGCCGCCATTGGGTTTGAGCGCATCGGCAAGTGCCTTGAGCCCGGCATCGGGATCAGGCAGGTGATGAAGCACCCCGCAGCAATCAATATAGTCAAACGGGCCGTACTCAGATGCCAGGTCGACAAAGGATCCGGTCACAAACGTGACGTTCTTTTCCAGACTGCGGCGTTTGATGCGCGCCTCGGCAATCGCGCGCGAGCTTTCGGACAGATCGATATAGACGATCTCGGCCTTGGCTTTGCGGTCACGGGCCTGCTGGGCCAGCATCACCAGCGCATCGCCGGTGCCACCGCCGGCGACAAGGATTTTGATTTTGCCGCTTTTGGTCTGTGCCGATGGATCGCGCCCGCCAAAGACAAAATGCACGATCTCGTCCCAGTTGCCCGGTGATCCGGTGATCAGGCGCTTGTCCTCATCCTCGGGATTGCGGGCCGGATAGGGATAGGTTTCATACTGATCACGGGTCTTTGCAGAAGACTGGACGTGATCGGGCCTGTTTTTGTCGTCGGGCATTCGGCGATTTCCGGCAGAGAAGTGGTTGGGACGGGCTCATCCTATACCAGCAATGTGCGTATTGAAATCCGCCTATTTACCTGTTTGGACGGCAATCAATCACAAGTTTGCCGGTTGCCGTGCGTTCGCGAATGGCCGTCAAGGCATCCATCGCATCTTCAAGACGATAAACCGCCGAGATCATCGGCCGGATCGCGCCGGATTTCAGGCGCTCCAGAAGCTCTGCCATGCCGGCTTGCGCAATATCGGCATTTTGTTCGAGATAGGCGCCGAAATAAAAGCCGATTGCGGTGACATTCTTGACCAGCAGGATATTGGCCGGAATTTGCGGCACGGTGCCGCTGGCAAAGCCGATCAAAAGCATGCGCGCACCGGGCGCAACGCAGCGCAGGCTTTGATCAAAGACATCACCGCCAACCGGATCATAAACAACATCGACGCCCTTTGGCTGACCAAGGCTTGCCGTGATTTCACGCACCCGGTCGCGGATATTTTCGGATTTATAATCAATGACATGGTCCGCACCATGGTCGCGCGCGATCTGGCATTTGTCCGCCCCACCGGCCGTGGCAATCACGGTTGCGCCCAGAAGCTTGGCGCATTCGACCGCCGTCAGACCAACCCCGCCAGCCGCCCCATGCACCAGAACGACCTCGCCCGGCTTGACATCGGCGCGATACTTCAATGCAAACCAGCTTGTGCCATAAGCGATCTGAAAGGCTGCTGCGCTGTTGAAATCGACACCATTCGGAAGCGGCATCACAAGACTACCGTCGGCTACGACCTGTTCGGCGTAACCACCCCAATCGGGCATGGCCATGACCGCATCGCCGGGTTTGACATGACTGACATCATCGCCAACTGCGCGCACCGTGCCACTGACTTCAAAGCCGGGGGAAAAGGGACCTTCGGGACGTTTTTGATATTTGCCTTGCAGGATCAGGGTATCGGCGAAATTGACACCGCAGGCGGCAACATCAATCAGGACCTGACCGGGCTGCAGCACCGACGGTGCCAGATCAGGGACATCCACCCATTGCGGTACTTCGCCAAATGCGTTGCAAATCCACGCTTTCATCCCGGTTTTCCTGCCTGCTGCGATGTTGATTTCTGGCAGTGTGCCGACTGCACCGGGCGCAGACAAGGCGACAAAGGACTAAACCAAACCGGACAACAGTTAGATGAAGAGCTCTGGCGAACGGGAGATCAGAAAATGCGCTGACGCTTGCGCTTGCGGGTCAGCAGAAGAAGGATGGCGGACGGCACAAACAAGACAACCAGGGCCGGTGCCAGCAGGATCGGCACAAAGATGGTGTCCCATACCCAAACGGAAATGTAGCGCTGGATGACGGATTGCAACAGGTTCAGGCTGCCGGTATCAAGGCGATACCAGAGCTCGCCGGCGGCGACCAGACGAAAACTTCCTGTTTGAAGCGCGGTAATGGAATCATCGACCAGCACAGCAATGCTGGCAAAAAGCAGTAACCATCCCAACGCCCGGAAAAACCACATTATCCTCTCCAAGCGACCTGTCAGGGTCGGTATATTAGAAAAACAACAACAAGCCTAATGGTTTGCAGATAAAGGGTAAAGGGATGCATTTGTATAACAAAACATTACCCATGAGTTGCAAACACCTGACACCAAACCTTACGGATCAGACATCAACAAGAAGTAAAGATGCCGACAACGCCCCGTTTACCAAGGGTTTGCGGCGATTGAATGTCAGAAACACAGGCCATTTTACAGGCAAATCAGTGGGATTTGCGCAAAGTGAAAAAAGAGGCTGATTGGGCCTTGTCAAGCGCGGGCGTCTCGGCTAATGTCCGCCCGCTTTCGCGATATATCAAAGATCGCATGTGGAGAGGTGGCCGAGTGGTTTAAGGCGCACGCCTGGAAAGCGTGTTGGGGTGTAAGCCCCTCAGGGGTTCGAATCCCCTCCTCTCTGCCACTGACTTTAAAGAGCATTTTTCCGAGACATACAGACAAGATCAACCGGCACATATCCACGTGTCAGGTTCTGATTTGTCACGCGTTTTGCACGGCTCCTGACAACAAGCTGTAAGGGCGTCTTGATCATAATGTGCTTTTGCAAGGAAGCATGATGATCAAATATTTTTATCCTGACGGCAGCCACTGTTACCGCGCCCTGCATACAGCACACGCGGTCTTTCGCAATGCGGATGGCAAGCTGATCGCCCGCGCCGAAAAGGCGGACGGATCGGGCATGTATGAGTTTGAAATCGCAGGCTTTGAGCTTTTAAGCTCAGGGATCGTTTATGACTAACCTAGCTGTCTTCTGAATTCTCGGCAGAATTCATCGCCGCCAGCCATTTGCGCAAGAGCCCATCAAGCTGTTCGAGTTCTTCTGCGCTTAGTGCTTCGAGCATCTGATGCTGGTTGGCGACATGCTCGGTAACGGCGGCATCAATCAGCTCAAACCCCTTGTCCGTCAGGGCGATGACAAAGCCGCGCCCGTCCTCCGGGTTACGCTGGCGGGTGATCAGCCCGGCCTTTTCCAACCGATCAAGGCGGTTGGTCATGGTGCCCGATGTCACCATGGTCCAGTCAATGAGCTCTGATGGGCTGAGAGCATAGGGCGGGCCGGACCGGCGCAGTGTCGCCAGAACGTCAAAACTTGCCAGCGACAGATCGTATTTTTTGAAAACACGTTCATGTGCGGCACTCAAATGGCTGCGCAGTCGTCCTATCCGGCCAATGACGCCCATTTGGGTGACGTCAAGGTCCGGTCTTTCACGGCGCCACTGCGCAAGAATGCGATCAACTTTATCCATGGTTCGGATTCTTCTCAGAATTTTATCTTGACGTCAAGATTTCTGAATATATCTTGAAGTCAAGATAAATGGAGATGCCACCATGAACCGAACAACCGATTTATGCCTCACCGCTCTTGCCCCGATCATTTGGGGCAGCAGCTATATCGTCACCACGGAAATGCTGCCTGATGGCTTTCCACTGACTGTCGCCCTTCTGCGTGCCCTGCCGGCCGGATTGATCCTTTTGCTTGTTGTGCGGCAATTACCGCCTGCTGGCTGGCGCGCCCGCGTGTTTATTCTGGGCGCGCTGAACTTTGCCGTTTTCTGGTCGATGCTGTTTGTCGCGGCCTATCGCCTGCCGGGCGGTGTGGCGGCGACACTTGGCGCGATCCAGCCGTTGCTGGTGCTGTTTCTGGCGCGCTTTGCGCTGGGATCCGGGATTACGATGCTGGGCATTATCGCTGCCATTTCCGGCTTGATCGGGGTCGCGATGCTTGTGCTTGGCCCGACCAGCAGCCTTGATCCGATTGGCATTGCAGCCGCCCTTTTTGGTGCCGCATCCATGGCAGCCGGCACCGTCATGACCCGCAAATGGCAGCCGCCGGTATCACCGCTGACCTTTACCGCCTGGCAATTAACCGCGGGCGGGATCCTGATGATCCCGGTAGCCCTGATCCTTGAGCCCGGCTTCCCGGTGCCGACCGTAACCAATCTGGCCGGTTTGGTGTGGCTCGGTCTGATCGGGGCGGCCCTGACCTATTACCTGTGGTTCCGGGGCATTGCGCGCCTTGGCCCGACGACGGTGACAAGCTTTGGCTTTTTGAGCCCGACCAGTGCGGTTTTGCTCGGCTGGGTAATTCTGGGCGAGGCCCTGAGCCCGCTTCAGATGGCAGGCGTGATTGTTGTGCTGGTCAGTATCTGGCTGGGTCAGCGGGCGGCGCGTCCTGCGCCTGCACCAGTGGCTGAACCAGCACCAGCGGCGATCAACGAACCCGCCCCGCGCACGACATAAAAACAAAACGCCCCACAAATATACAGGAAACGTCCGATGAAGATTGTTCTGTTTGGTGCCACCGGCGATGTCGGTACCGCCACCCTGCACGAAGCCCTAAAGCGAGGCCATACCGTCACCGCGATTGCGCGCAATATCCACAAACTGGCCGATATGCCAGACAGCGTCGCGCGCGAAAGCGTTGATGTGCTGGCCAAGCCAGACCGCGTTGCCGAGCTAATGACAAGCCATGACGTTGCGATCAGCGCACTTCGCCCGATCAGCGGATCAGAAAGTTTGCTGGTTGAGATGACCCGCGTGTTGCTTGATGCGGCGCGTAAAACAAAAGCCCCGATTTACCTGACCGGTGGGGCTGCGACCCTGAAACTGGCCGATGAAAGTGGTCATACTGTTCTAACCGCGCCGGATTTCCTGCCCGATGCCGTGCGCCCGATTGCAGAGGCCTGTGCAAAGCAGGATGCGCTGTTTAATCAATATGAGGATGTGCAATGGACCTGCCTGCGCCCGCCGGCGATGCTGATCGAGGGGCCGCTGACCGGGCAATATGTGCGCGGCACCGATACGCTGATCCCCGATCACGACGGGGTTGCGCGGATTTCCTATGCCGATTTCGGTTATGCCATGGTTGATCTGATCGAAACCGGCAATGGCGGTCAGCAGCGCTTGACGGTTGGGTATCAGAACAGGGCGGCGGCCTGAGAGCTCAGCACGCATTATATAAACAACAGAAAAACGGGCGGCCTTGTTGGTCGCCCGTTTTGCGTTGCTTGACGGTGCTTACCCGGAGGCCTTGATCCGCGCGAAGACTTCATCAAGGGCGGTATGGATTGCGTCAGTACCCTTTTCGCGGATGAAGGTTTGGGCCACCTGTTCATTCAGGCCACCGGCGGTGATGTGGCCCTCATAAAGATCAGCAAAGCTTTGATCGGGGGATTTGTCGGTATTTTGCGCAAGGCCGGAAAACAGGGCAGCAAGGTAGCGCCTGACATCGGCATAGTCGGATCCCTGTTTGACCATCCACTGGGCGGCACTTTCCAGTACGGTGAAATAGGTCGCCATCAATGCACTGCCGGTCGCGTAGCCATCAAAGGCATCAATGGTTTCAGCCGCCACCGCGCCGCCCAGCTTTTCAAAAAGGGTCATTACACCGGGCGAGCCGGGATAAACCGCCGTGACACAGGCATGATGTTCGACCGGTGGCAGGGGAATGGCGCGATCACATTGCGCGTTGGTGCCAAGCCAGACTTTGAGATCAGAAATCGGGATGGTGGCGATCAGACTGACAATCTGTTTGTCATCAGGCACGCGAAGGGCGGACAGGACATCACCGGCAATCTGCGGCAGAACCGCCAAGAAGATCATATCGGATTGATCAATGATCGCCTGATTGTCGTCTTCGACCCGCACCCGATCAAAGTCGGCGGCGAGCTTTGCCGAGATATGTCCGCTTCGGCGCGAGACGATGATTTCATCTACTGCGTAATCAGATGTCAAAAGACCACGAATGACCGCATCGCTGATGGCGCCGGTTCCGATAAAGCCAAGTTTCATTGAAAATCCTCTGTTGCGAAGGCCTCTGAGAGGTCTGGCTCAGGAAGCGGCCCATCCTTGCCGTCATAGGCGGCAATCACGCGAAATTCCGGACCATCCGCCGTTGCGTGGCTTTCATACAAACAGAAACGATCAACGGTGAACACCCGTGATGACACATCGCCATGATCGACAATCGCCTGTTCGACGACGGCACGCGCAGCGTCACGGTTACGCCCCAACGTAATATGCGGGGTGAATTTGCGCATATCCATATCCGGGCATTCTTCCAGCGCCAGAAGCGCATTTTCCACCCGATTGGCAAGTGTACGCAGAGCCGGTTCATCCTTTACCCCGGCCCAGAAAATGCGAACCTTGCGGTTTGAGGCAAACATATCAAGGCCCGATACCTGCAGATCAAAGGGCTCGAACGCCACTTGTGACAAGGCCTGATCAATCTCACCCGCCAGACCCGGATCGACATTGCCGATGAATTTCAGGGTGATGTGCATGTTTTCCGGGGTCTGGGCATCAAGCCCCTTGATCGCACGCCCCAGCGGATAAAGGTCGGTCGCAATATCGTGGGGAATTTCCACACCAACAAACAAACGCATGTCTTCGATCCAATTCTGATGCGGTAATTAGCCGGTCGAACGTTCAGGCAGCGGCAAGGCGTCATCTTCGCCATCAATCTGCGGGAACTTTCCCGCCGCCCAATCGGATTTGGCCGCCTCGATCCGTTCCTTTGTGCTGGCGACAAAGTTCCACCAGATATAGCGCCGGCCAACCGGCAGGCCGCCCAGCAGCATCACCCGGCAACCAGTTTTGGCAACGATATCGGGGATTTCTTCGGGTGCGACATAGATAAAGCTTTCAGGCTTATAGCTTTCGCCGTCAATCAGTAGCGTACCGGACACAACATAAATCGCCCCTTCCTGATTTTCGCCGGGCAGAAGAAGCTGCGCGCCTTCGTCCATTTCGACATCAAGGTAATAAAGCTTGGATTTGACCGGCACGGGGGCGGTTTTGCCAAAGGCCTCACCGGCGATCAGGCGCATGTGAAGCCCGGCATCCTCGATCACGGGCAGGTCATTTTTGGCAACGTGATAAAAGGCGGGATCTGATTCCTCTGCCTCGTCTGGCAGCGCGACCCATAGCTGCAGGCCATCGAGTTCATGAACGGAATTGCGGACCGCATCGGTTTCGCGTTCGGAATGGGTAATGCCGCGCCCGGCACTCATCCAGTTGAGATCGCCCGGTGTGATTTCAAGATCACTGCCCAGACTGTCACGATGGAGGATCGCACCCTTGAACAGATAGGTCACGGTCGCGAGACACGTATGAGGATGCGGCGGCACATCGATGCCCTGACCGGGTTGGAATTCGACCGGCCCCATATGATCGAAAAACACGAACGGACCGACGGAACGCACATCGCGATGGGGTAAAACGCGACGCACGGAGATACCCCCCAGATCGGATTCCTTGCCAAAGATCAGCTTAACCATATGTCGCCTCCGTTCTGGTGGTGGGAAAAGCGGCGGGATAAACCGCCGCCTTTCAAAAGTCTCTGGTCAAATTCTGCGAGCAAAATCTGACCATCCTGTGACCTTACGGGCAGGGATAGGTATAGACCTGATGGATGTTTTCGATTTCTTCGAGAACGCTGTCCGACAGGGTGATGTTGGCCGAACCGATATTGGATTTCAGCTGTTCCATGCTGGTCGCGCCAATGATGTTGGACGTCAGGAACGGGCGCGAATTGACATAGGCCAGCGCCATCTGGGCCGGATCAAGACCATTGTCCTTGGCAAGTTTGACGTAGGCTTCGGTTGCCTTGACGCCATTTTCGGTCAGATAGCGGCCAAAATACTGCGGCCATTTGGTCACGCGGGTGCCATCCGGGCGCGCACCGCCAAGATATTTGCCCGACAGCGCCCCGCCGCCCAGCGGCGAATAGGCCAGAAGACCGGCATCTTCACGGATCGAACATTCGGCCAGACCGACTTCATATTGCCTGGTCAGAAGGCTATAGGGGTTCTGAACCGAGACAACGCGCGGCCAGCCATTCTTTTCGGCCAGCTCAAGGAACTTCATCAGGCCCCACGGGCTTTCATTCGAAAGGCCGATATGGCGGACCTTGCCGGCCTTGACCAGCTCATCAAGCGCTTCGAGGCTTTCCTCGATCGGGGTGAATTCCTCGTCCGGCTCGTGGGTGTAGCCGAGCTTGGAGAAGAAGTTGGAATTCCGATCCGGCCAATGGAGCTGATAAAGATCGACATAATCGGTTTTAAGGCGGCCAAGTGAAGCGTCAATCGCCTCAAAGATCTGCCCGCGGGTCAAACGCGGCCCGCCACGCACATACGGGAAACGATCCGCCGGGCCGACAATCTTGGTGGCGATCACCAGATCATCGCGCTTTCCGCGTTTTTCAAGCCAGTTGCCGATGATGGTTTCGGTCGCGGTAAAGGTCTCTTCCATCGCCGGGACCGGGTACATTTCGGCAGTGTCGATGAAATTGACTTCGTTGGCAGTGGCGTAATCAAGCTGTTCGAATGCTTCTTCCTGGGTGTTCTGCTGGCCCCAGGTCATGGTGCCAAGGCAGATGACGCTGACATCAATGTCTGTACGCCCCAGTCGACGATATTCCATATGAAATTCCCCTGTCTTATGCCGCCCGCACTGATCGATCAGGACGGCACATGATTTTGCAATGGTATGAATATATCCGCTTGGCCGCGCGATGAAACCGTTTGCGGGCAAATTTCTTATGATTTGAAATTTCGCGGCCTTAGATAAACAGGGTCAAAACCCCGGTATAGCCATAGAACCGGTCATTGCAGATTTCGCCGTTGCCGTAAAAACCGGTCAGTGGCAAATCACCCAATTCATCACGGATGATCATCATTTCGCGGCTTTCGGTGCCAAACAGATGCGGGCCACGGGCGACACAACTGCAATAAAGCGCCCCACGAGGCTTGCCCGGCAGACGTTTTTGCAAATCGCTTAGCATGCGACGCAAATCCTGTTCGGCGGCGGCCCCGTCACGGCGGACAAAACGAATGGCATCGCCCGCCTGCACATCGCCACTGATCGCGATCATGTTGTTGTGGGGGTCAATCCCCATCAGATTGCGCACGACAAAATCACCGGTGTCAGATCCCGGCACCATCAGGGCCGCATGATAGCGCCCGGATGCCATGGATTGTTCACCGCCATCTGCTTCGAGTTCTTGCTTAAGCACATCAAGGGCCGGGCGATCATCAAGGGTGGAGATGATGCCTTCGCGTCCCTCGGTCACACGGTGAACCGGGCCGATTGGCGTGCAGGCCTGGCTGATGCCGACCTGAACACTGGTCTTGCCATCAAACAAAACGCCCGACAGGCCACCATTAACCACCCGGTCGGCAATCTGCGGTGCGCCGCGTTCCCCCGATGCGATGCCCCCAACCAGATAGGTCGAGCCCAGTCGCGCCAATTCGGCCAGTTGGGCGAGGCTTTCCGGGGCAGCGGGATCGCCATGCACCAGGCCAAAGATCGGCTGCAACCGGTCAATCGCGCTTTGCAGGTCGCGCGCATCCAGATCGGCCTCGGTCTTGAGCGGCTCAAAAATATGGAATTCATCACGGGCAAAGGGGGCCACCATGACAGAGGCCGCCGGAACACCGAAATAGGCCCGGCCCGATCCGCAGACGCCAACGCCGGATGTTCCGATCCAGTGTTCTATCGAGAGACGGGAACGCAGGAAGGTCAGGATACTGCCAAGATCATCGGCCAGCGGTTCGGAGACATACAAAAAGGCCAGCGCTTGTTTGGGCAGTGGTTCTTTTTCGAGAAGTTCTGCAAGCTCGGATGCGACCGAAGCCCAGTTTTCGCCGCTGGCATGTGCCGCCCGAAATTCCGCCGTCATGCTGTCTCCCGTTGCTGACTGGTCAGGGTGTCCGGGTCTTGTGCCCGGTCGATAACCAGAAATATGATGCTTACATCCAAGCCCAGTTAAATCTAAGCCCAGTTACATCTAAGCCCAGTTACATCTAAGCCCAGTTACATCTAAGCATTGGGCTGCCCCTTCGACAAGGGCTTGGGCGGCGGTTCGTGATACGGATCGATACAACCGATCAGGAAACGTGTTTGCGCAGGATCTCCATCGCGGCATTCAGCTGCGTCATGCGCTGGTGGGAGCCATAATTGCTGTCGGGGTGGTGGATGGCGGCGAGAACGCGGTATTTGGCGCGGATGGCGCGCAAATCCGGCCGCGCAC
Organism: Thalassospira sp. ER-Se-21-Dark; assembly: GCF_017922435.1. Taxonomy (NCBI): domain Bacteria; kingdom Pseudomonadati; phylum Pseudomonadota; class Alphaproteobacteria; order Rhodospirillales; family Thalassospiraceae; genus Thalassospira; species Thalassospira sp. ER-Se-21-Dark. Next base: position 1,002,239 of record NZ_VDEZ01000001.1, read on the forward strand.
TTGGCGCAAAGCCCATGACATGCAGCGCCTCGTTAAAGGTGGTCACCCCGCGGTCCAGCGGATCAAAGGCAAGGTTATCAACAATCTGGCGCAGACGTTCGAGTTCTTCACGCGATTGCAGAAGTTCGACGGGTGGCTCTGCCTGACGTTTTTTAAGCGCGCGGGCTTCTTCGAGCGCTGCACGTTCTGCGGCGAGAACATCGGATTTCTCAACCCGCATATTGACATCACCCGCATCGAAATCGATCGCCATTTGCAGTGCCTTGCGCACGGTGATCACCGAAAAGCCCGGTGGCAGGCGCAATTGCAGCCGGGGTTTGCGCCGCCAGGGGCGCCCCTCGGCCGGGCCGGACTTCAAGACAATGGTTTCGCGATCGCCCTTGGGCGGGTCGCCGGGGTCCTGATAATCCTCAATCGCCTTTTCGGGCACGATCAACATCACCGAACGCGCGAGATCGGCGGCATTCACCCCGCGCCGTTCTGCCAGTTGCAGCACAGCGTCACGAAAGATCGAAGAACAGGGGATGGTGTAGGACTGTTTGACGGTGGAAGAAGACGACACTGAACAATCCCTTTAAGGCATTGAAGTATTTAACTTAAATCTGGCACCTCCGGACACCGAAAGCGCAGGTCAACCGCACCTTTCCGCCCGATGACATGAAGTGTATCGATGGATTTGACCCCCGGCAACTGCATTTGCAGTCAAAATTGAATCGCTTCCGATTCATTCACAGGCCTATCGGCGACTCGTTGGGAATCCATGGAGTCCCCAGAAAAACGCCAACACATTGATATAACGAGATATTTGTTTTACGGCGTGCATTTCAGGCACTTTGGACACCTGTTTGGTTTCCCAATAGTTATCCACAAGCCATAAGTGTCGCCTGATTTCGGAAAATTTGATTAACTTATTGATATTAAGTAATTTATCACATGGTGCACTTGCGATGCCCCAGCCCTGCCGGAAAGGCAAAAAAGGATCAGAAACCCGATAATTGGATAACAGCCTCGGAAGAGGCGATTGGAAAAACAACATACGCAGTAGCAGAAACGCTGTTCGAAACAGAACCGAAAGTAAATGAGGTGTTAATTTTACACCAAACCACGTGTTTTGGTCCCCAAATGGGGATTTTCAGGCGAAATTCAGGGTGTTCGCAAGACACTTGAAACCTATTTAACTTATTGATTTTTATGATATTTTGGTCTTCTCGCCGCGTTGACTTCGCCTTCTGAAGATCCAGCAGCTTAATCATTTCGGTTTGTTGACGTTTTCTATCTACATACGTAGTTTTTTACGCGTCACAAGCGTCGAAATTGCGCCAACCTGTGTCTCTGTGAAATTTTATAACCTGTCGGGACGCGCACAAGCCCTTGGAAAACCGACGGTTTTGCGCCCCCAGATCATGAAGCGTCCGGCATATACCCAGGCAGGCGCTTCGCGCTTAGCTGGCATCAGTGGTTTGTAGCAGGTCGACGACATCGGGCAGGATGCGCTTGACGATCACGTCCACGCCATCGGCATTGGGATGCATGCCGTCATCCTGATTGAGCTCCGGCTCGGCAGCAACGCCTTCGAGGAAAAATGGATAGAGATCAACCTGATAGCGGCTGGCGAGATCGGGATAGATGCTGTTGAATTCATCGCCATATGCGGTCCCCATATTAGGCGGGGCCATCATACCGGCCAGCAGGACATCAACATCCATGCCGCGCAGCTTTTCAAGGATTTCTGCAAGATTTTCACGGGTCTGGGATGGTTCCATCCCGCGAAGCGCATCATTGGCACCAAGTTCGAGCAACACCGCATCGGGTTTTTCAACCAATGCCCAGTCGAGACGCGCCAGTCCTGCCGCCGTGGTATCGCCCGAGACGGAACTATTGATCACCCGGACATCATGGCCGGCTTCCTTAAGGGCGGCTTCAAGCTTGGGCGCAAAGCCGTTTTCATGATCAAGGCCATAGCCCGCCATCAGGCTATCGCCAAATAAAACAAGGGTTTTTGGCGTCTGGTCGCTATCCTGTGCCTTGGTTTCATAGGCAAACCCGGCCATCCCAAGGGTTGCAAGGGCAAGCGTGGCAAGGGCCAAACCGGCGGATTTGCGAAGGCGTGATACCAACTTATGCGTGAACTTGATTACAGTGCGACCTTGCCCAAACGCCAAATTCATTACAAATCTCACCTTTACATGCTGCGAACTTGCCGGAGCGGTTTCCGACCGTTTACCCTTAAAGAAGTTATTCAGATCAAAAGAAGTCTGAACCAGAAACGTCCTGATCCGTAAGCTTATGTAGCCTGCTTTGTTGATCTTGCAACGGACAACCCGATAGGACCCGAAATGAGTGTGACCGAAACCACCACGATACCGGAACAAAATGTCGCCGCGTCTGGTGAAGCGCCAAAACAGACAATTGATGTGCAAAACCTGAAGCTGCGGCTGCAGGGTCCAGCCGGGATTGTCGAGATCCTCAAGGGGGTTGATCTTGCGATTGGTGCGGGCGAACGCGTCTCGCTGGTCGGTCCGTCCGGGTCGGGCAAGACATCGCTTTTGATGGTGATCGCCGGACTGGAACAAGCCCAGGAAGGTGTGGTGAAGGTCTGCGGCAAGGACCTTCGCGCCCTTGATGAGGACGGTTTGGCGCTTTATCGCCGCCATCATGTCGGCATCGTGTTTCAGGACTTCCACCTGATCCCGACCATGAGCGCGTTGGAAAACGTTGCGCTTCCGATGGAATTCGCCGGGCGCGCAGATGCCTTTGAAAAGGCACGCGAAGAATTGGAACTTGTCGGGCTGGGTCATCGCACCGATCACTATCCGGGCCAGCTATCAGGCGGGGAGCAACAGCGCGTTGCGCTTGCACGTGCACTTGCCACCGACCCGGAGCTTTTGCTGGCCGACGAGCCGACCGGCAACCTTGATGGCACGACCGGTGAAACGATTATCGAATTGTTATTTGATCTGACCAAACGGCGTGGCTCGACCCTGCTTTTGATTACCCATGATCCCGCCCTTGCCAAGCGGTGTGACCGCACGGTGATGCTGCGCGACGGCGAAATCGTTTCGCATCTGGAATCGCAGTCATGAGCACATCTGTTTCCCCCACTGACGGTGCGGACCGCCTGTGGTCCATCGCCTGGCGGGTCTGCCGGCGCGAGTTGCGCGGCGGGCTTTCGGGCTTTCGTATTTTTCTTGCGTGTCTGGCGCTTGGCGTCGGGTCGATTGCCGCTGTCGGAAACGTTTCGGAATCCGTTCTTTCAGCGCTTGAGCGTGACGGGCGGAAGCTTTTGGGCGGTGATGTTGAACTGCGCCTGACCCATCAGGAAGCCACCGGCGATCAGATTGAGTGGTTGCAGGAGAATACCGAACGCGTTGCCGAACTGGCGACGATGCGCACAACGGCCTATGGCCCGGACCAGCGCCGGTTGGTGGAGCTTAAGGCGGTTGATGATGCCTATCCTCTGTTTGGCGAGATGGAGCTTGCCGATGGGGTTCCTTTTGACGGGATCCTTGACCAAAAAGATGGCGTCTGGGGTGCTGTGACCGAGGCCGGCTTGCTTGAGCGGCTTCGCATCAATGTCGGGGATACGGTTGCCCTTGGCGATATTGATGTTCAGATCCGTGGCGTGATTGCGACCGAGCCCGACAAGGCGGTTGGTTTTTTCAATTTTGGCCCGCGCCTGATGGTATCGATGGACGGATTGATGGACACCGGGCTGGTGCAGCCGGGCAGTCTGATCCGCTATTATTACGCATTGGATATCAATGACAATGAAACCCCGACCGTCTTTCGCGAACGGCTTGAAGAGCAGTTTGAAGATGCGGGCTGGCGTATTCGGGATACGGCCAATGCCAACCCCGGCCTGAAGAGGTTTATCGAGCGTCTGACCCTTTTCCTGACGCTTGTTGGTCTTTCGGCGCTTCTGGTTGGCGGCATCGGGGTGGCCAATGCGGTGCGCAGCCATATCGAAAGCAAAACATCCGTCATTGCCACCCTTAAATCCATCGGGGCGTCGCATGGCTTGGTGCTTCGGATTTACTTCCTGCAGATCCTTGTTCTGGCCCTGATCGGCATTGCCATCGGGCTTTTGATCGGTGCGGTGACACCGGCTTTGATTGCGCCGCTCTTGTCGGGGCGCCTGCCGATTGATGTGACACTTGGACCGGCATTGCCGTCCTTGATTATTGCAACAAGCTTTGGCGTTTTGACCACCCTGGTGTTTGCGCTGCCATCCTTGTTGCGTGCGCGCGAGATTCCGGCAGCACGATTGTTCCGGGCCAGTGCCGGTCTGTTTAGCGGCAGTCCGGTGCGCAAGCGTGACCTGCCCTATATCGGGGTGCCGCTGGTGCTGTTGCTGATCCTGACCGTGTTGACCGCAACCGACAAGGCGATCGCGCTTGGCTTTATTGGCGGGTCGGCGGCGGCCGTGGTGATTTTCACCTTTGCAGGACAAGGTATCGTATCCCTTTCGAAACGGTTGATTACGGGTCGCAGTGCCTTTTCCAGACTGGCGCTGGCCAACCTGCACCGTCCGGGCGCAAGCACGGTACCGGTTGCGTTGTCGCTTGGATTGGGATTGACGTTGCTGGTGACGATTTCCGGGATCGAGGGCAACCTTGATAACGAAATCAACGAGAACCTGCCGGACTCTGCCCCGGCTTTCTTCTTCCTTGATATCCGCCCTGATCAGATCGAGCAGTTCCGAGGTCAGCTTCTCGCCCAAGACAACGTTTCGGATATCGAACAAACACCGATGCTGCGGGGGCGGGTAACGGCGGTCGATGGCGTTAATTCCAACGATGTCGGGCCGGGTGATGATCGCTGGTTCCTGCGTGGGGACCGTGGCCTTACCTTTGCCGCCACCCCGCCGCCGGAAACCAAGCTGGTGCGCGGCGAATGGTGGCCAGCCGATTATAACGACGCGTCCAAGCCACTGGTGTCGATCAGTGCGGATATCGGTAATGCGTTTGATCTGGAGCCGGGCGACACATTGACCGTCAATGTGCTGGGCCGCGATATCACCGCCGAGATCGCCAACTGGCGCGAGATCGAATGGCAAAGCCTGCGTATGAATTTCGCGATGGTGTTTTCACCGGGCCTGATCGACAAGGCGCCCTATAGCCTGATCGCCACCGCCCATATGCCGCGCGAAATGGAAGAACCGGTTGATCGCATGATCGGCATGGACTTCCCGAATGTTTCGGCCATCCGGGTGCGTGAAGCGCTTGAAGCGGCCAATGCCATTCTGGCCGGGATCGGAACGGCGCTTAACGCCACCAGCATGATTGCGATTGTCGCCGGCGTGCTTGTCCTTGGCGGGGCGGTTGCGGCCGGTCGGCGCAAGCGCATTTATGATGCCGTGGTGCTCAAGACCCTTGGCGCGACACGGGCCAACATCCTTTATGCCTATGCGCTGGAATACGGGATCCTTGGCCTTGCCACCGGGGTGATTGCGGCCGTGGTCGGATCGGTTGCCGCCTGGTCGGTGCTGGTGCTGATCATGGAAGCCAACTGGGTTCTTCTGCCGATGACCATTCTTGGTCCGATTGCGATTGGCCTGTTTGCCACGCTGGCGGCTGGCTTTGTCGGCACCTGGCAGGCATTGCGCAGCCCGGCAGCACCGTTGTTGCGCAACGAATAAGCCCACAACTCCAAAACCTGAAACAGACAAGGCCGGATCCAGATGGACCCGGCCTTGTTTTTTGCAAAAACCGTTTCGAAAACGATCTGAATTGATTGATTGAGGATCAGGCGATATCGCGCAGTGCCCGCCTGACGACCTTACCGGTGGTTGTCATTGGCAATTGATCAAGGAAGGCGATCTCACGCGGGTATTCGTGTGCGGCCAAGCGGGTTTTCACGAAATCCTTGATTTCGCTTTCAAGCGCCGGGCTTTGGGCAAAGCCATCGGCCAGCACGACAAAGGCCTTTACGATCTGGCCGCGCTGTTCGTCGGGTTTGCCAATCACACCGGCCATGCGCACGGCCGGATGGCCGATCAGGCAATCCTCGATCTCGCCCGGGCCGATGCGATATCCGGCCGAGCTGATCAGGTCATCGTCACGCCCGACAAAGCGAATATAGCCATCAGCATCGATACAGCCCATATCGCCGGTCAAAAGCCATTCGCCGACAAACTTGTCGCGGGTGGCCTCGGGATTGCGCCAGTATTCCAGGAACATCACCGGATCGGGCGCACGCACGGCAATGCGGCCCATTTCACCGGGTTCAAGCACCTTGCCGCTCAGATCAATCACCGCGACATCGTGGCCAGGCACCGGACGGCCCATCACACCGGGTTTGGGTTCCATGATCGACTGACAGGAACTGACCACCATGTTGCATTCGGTCTGACCATAGAACTCGTTGATGGTGAGGCCAAACACCCGACGTCCCCAATCAAGAAGTTCCGCACCCAATGTTTCGCCACCGCTTGCAATAGAGCGGAGCTTAAAATTGAACCTTTGCGCCATATCGTCACCAGCGGCCCGCATCATCTTAAGCGCGGTCGGTGGCAGGAAGGTATTGCGCACGCCATATTCGGCCATCAGGCGAAAGGCATCTTCGGGCGTGAATTTCTCAAACCGGTGGGCGACGACCGGCACCCCGTGATGCCAGGCGGGCAACAGAACATCCAGAAGCCCGCCAATCCACGCCCAATCAGCCGGGGTCCACATGACATCACCGTCTTCGGGAAAGAAATCATGTGACATCTCAACACCGGGCAAATGCCCCAGCAACACCCGATGGGCATGCAACGCGCCCTTTGGCTGGCCGGTGGTGCCCGATGTGTAAATGATCAGGGCCGGTTCATCGGCACGGGTATTGACCGGCTCGAACACGTCACTGGCTTCTGATGACAGGGCCTTGAAATCAAAACAGTTATCCGGTGCCCCATCAATCACATAGACATATTCAAGCGCGGGCAAGAGATCGCGGATTTCGGCAATCTTGGCGGCACCTTCCTTGTCGGTCACCAATGCCTTTGCCGCGCAGTTACCCAGACGATATTCCAGCGCGTCGACGCCAAACAGGGTAAAGAGCGGTACGGCAATACACCCCATCTTATAGGTCGCGACATGCGCGATTGCCGTTTCCGGGCTTTGGGGCAACAAGATCCCCACCCGATCACCGCGCCGGATGCCATGACGGCGCATGACATTGGCAAACCGGTTCGACAGGCGCTTGATCTGTGAAAAGGTGTAGTCACGGCGCGTGCCATCGCGCCTGCGATGCATCAATGCCAAACGATCCGGGTCATCCGCCCATTTGTCGCAAACATCGACGCCAATATTAAAGTGGGTTGGCACGTCCCAGGCAAATCGTGAACGCACCGAAGCATAGTCAGAACGACTGCCCAGCATATTTCCTCCCTGAATTCGCCGCTGTTCTTTATTTTTGGGTGCGGCAAATGTTGCGGAGCATGCTAGTGGCAATCGTGCGAAATTGGAAGGTCTGTCTGCGCGGCTCTGATTGCCGGTATTTAGCTGCCCGGATCAAGCAGGAAGGTGAAGTTGGCATTCTGTCCGACGTCGGTCGTTGCACGGGCATGACAGCCAAGGCAGGTGGCATCAGACTGATCCTGCATGAAGCTTTCAAGCGTGCTGTTGGTCAGGAAACGCGGCACCTCGCCGATACCGAACGGTTCACCACCGGGATTGCCGATCCATTGCGTGCCGAGCAGCATATAATTTGCAAGGACGCTGCCATTCAGCTTGGTCTGCCAGACAAAGTTGCTTTCAGCCGTGCCTGAAAACAGTCGCCAGCAACGCACAATATCGGGCGGGGCAGGATGATCCCCGGAAGCGAACCGCGCATAGGGCGGGTTGTCTGACCATTTCAGAATCCCGGATATCGGTTGATTGGCCGGGCCGCCGGCTGGCAGTTGGCCACCATAAAAGGCGAATTCCCCTTCGACGGCTTCGGGCACGAGACAGCCGTTTTCAAACGGTTGCTTGGTGATGATGCTGTTGGGGCGCCGGGCATTGGCGGCCAAGGGCACATTGTCGATATGCTCGAAACTTGACCAGATCCAGCGATCCCCGTTGCCGCTGGCGACCCGCTGGACAAGATGCATGCCAACCAACCCGACCGTGACATCAAGACATTTCGCCCGGCCATCAATTGTCTGATCACGGGCAAGCGATATGCGCGCCGGGCGGGTAAAATAACGACCCCGATTTGTCGCATCCGCAGTTGGCAGGATACGCCAGGAAAACTTCAGAAGCTGTGCCCCCATCATACCGGGGGCAGAGGCTGGAATAGCAGGGCCCGATGCGTTTGACGCATCTTTCGCAACCGCATCGGCGGACGCGAATTTTGCCTTCGTTGCAACATCGGCCTGCAGATGGCCGGTAGGGAAATCGATGTTTTTCCCGGACGTGGCAAAGGCGGCACGCCCGGCTGGCGTTTGCAGGTTATTTGCGATGATATATTCAGCGGCGACCTGGTTAATGCGGGTTTCGAAAAGAACGAAATTGCCCGCCTGATCAATCAGCACATCACCGGTAGATTGCAGATAACTTGCCAGCAGCAAATGCCCGTCGGGAAGATCATCGGCACAGGCCGGATTCGGATAGGTCACCTCGGAAAACAGGTCCCGCCTAGTCGGGAAACTTTCCCATAAGGCTGCCTGACCGGGATGATCGAGCGGCGCCATCAGCGAAGTGAATGCCTGCCAGGAGAACCGGTCAAACGGGCGCTGGGCGTGATAGGCAAGGAAGCGATAAACGAAGCTGGCGTCAAATTCCGGCACATCAACCGGCGCAATAGCACACGGACCCGTGCCACTGCCATCGGCACAGAATTCTGCATTGTCATAGATGTCGGTAAAAACCGGAATATCGCCATCACCGGCCGCACGTTTCAAACTGGCATTTTGCGCATGTCCGACCGTGGCACCCGCCATCATCAGAGCAACCAAAACAGCACCAATTGCACACGCACCTGACCATCCCCAAAAAAGATGAGCTGATGGCAGCATATTGAATGCGATGAAGCGTGGCATATTCCGGACCTTGGTAAAGTTCGCAACGGCTTTGCGGGTCCCGCAGTAGCAACATTATAGACCGGTTTAGCAAGCATGTCGCCAATATGCGATTTCACGATAGCGTCACATCCAGGGTGAACAAGTTCACATCTGACGGCGGCCCGGAGTTGCACAATCTGTCAAAACGTTGCTTTTCCCGGAAATCCTGCCATATTTTGATCATCGCAGAATTGTATATCTATGTTCTGCTCACAATTGGATCAAAGAGGGATTTCAATGGCTTTTGAAACGCGTCAACGCGGCTATGACGTCTCGGTTGGCCGGTCGGCGGCCGAGATCGATGAAGGTCTCCGCGCCTATATGCTGCGTGTCTATAACTACATGGCATCTGCACTTGCCCTGACCGGTATCGTGGCAATGGCTGTGTCGACCAGCCCGACCCTGATGCAGGCTATTTTCGGCACCGGACTGCACTGGATTGTCATGCTGGCCCCGATCGGGCTTGTGTTCTTCCTGAGCGCGCGCATCCACAAGATGAGTTTTGGTGCCGCACAGGCGACATTCTGGATCTACGCCGCAATGATGGGTCTGTCCCTTGCGTCGATCTTCCTGGTTTACACCGGTGAGTCGATCGCGCGCACGTTCTTCATCACCGCGGGTACCTTTGGTGCGATGAGCCTGTTTGGCTATACCACCAAGAAAGACCTTTCGGGCTGGGGCAGCTTCCTGTTCATGGGCCTGATCGGTATCATCATCGCAATGGTGGTGAACATCTTCCTTGCCAGCACGATGCTGCAGTTCGTCATTTCGGCGGCTGGTGTTCTGATCTTCACGGGCCTTACCGCCTATGACACCCAGAAAATCAAGGAAGAATATCACGAGCATGACGATGCAACGACCGCAGGCAAAAAAGCCCTGTTTGGTGCGCTGCGTCTGTATCTTGATTTCGTGAACCTGTTCATCATGCTGCTGCACTTCTTTGGCAATCGCGAATAGAAGTTGCCCGGCAGTCGCAGTCAAAACCCCCGCAGCATCCGCTGCGGGGGTTTCTTTTTGTCTTTGGTCAGGATGTGGCTCAGGACGCATTTGCCGTGTCTTTGCCAAGGCCACCGGTTGCGTCCATAAGCGTCTTGCGATGTCCAAGCTGCGACAGAAAGTTTTCCGAGCGGGTAAAGCCGCCCGACGCAGCACGCGCAGCCCCCTTTGCGCCGGCTTCGTTAAATGCCTCGTAGGCCTGTGAATAGCTCATCCGGGCGTGGGTGAGCATTTCTATATCCTTGTGCAGATTGCCGTTGGTCAGATAGACGGTGGCAAGCGCAAACATGATCCGACCCCAGATATAGGGATGATCGCGACGCGTGCAGACTTTAAGGGCTGCCTGAAAAACCGGGACAACCTGCGTATCGGGGATGGTCACATCGCGAATGGTGGCAGACGATACAATCGCATCCGCCAGACCATAAGCGATCAACGCATAAAGCGGGCCGTGAACGCGTGCATTGATCATGCCAAGCGCCCGGCGGTAATGCGCAGCACCCTTGTCGACGATCTGGGCATTTTCCTTGTCCTTGCCAGTCAGGACCATGGCCTCGCCAAGTTTGCAGATCGAAAGGGCACGATCGACCGGCGAACCCATCGAAAGTTCGATCCTGCGTTCCAACATGCGCCAGATCGCAATCGACAATTCGCCAGAGCGCGCCTTGAGGTTTGCAATCAGTGACCAGTTCACAAGCGATCCATAAAGGGCGAGTGCGGCTGTGGTGCGGGGATCGACCTTGGAAAAATCCGTGACGCGATCAAGCAATTCCGAAAGCTGGCTGGTTGGCGCGGCCGGATCATATTCCGCCAGGGCTTCGCCCTTGAGACCGGTTGGTGCGGCGGTTTTCCCTGTGGCGGCCACCGGTTTTTCGGCAATATCGGCCACCATCTGGCGGATATAGGGTTCCATGACACGAAGCGCACTTGCGCAATAGGACCGATCACCGGTTTCCGACAGGACAAACGCCCCGAACCCATAGGCCAGCGCCGCACCGGCACCAGCGTGCGAAAAGACTTCACCGCCCAGAACGCGGTCCTGAAGGTCTTCCATGATCGCTGCCAGACGCGCAATCTGAAGGGCGCGCTGTTCACCGCCCCGGGATGTCAGGACAAGCTGTGCGTTCAACAGCACCCGCAATGCCTCGGCAACGTCGGAATGGGTCGGCTGACGGAAGATATAGGTCTGGGGCAGCATCAGGTCATAAAGCGATGATGTCAGGGCATCGCTGACCAGATAGAGGTTGAGATACCCGGTGCTGGCATCCTGACGCCCCCAGAAGACTGTATCGGCATCCTTGCGGTGCGCCATATTAAGAACGCTTAGCTGCGCTTCGCGTATGGCCTGAAACGGATCGGCGGCATCGGGGTTTGGTGAAAAGAACTGATCAACCCGAACCCCTTCGCTTTCCGGGACGGACGAAACAGCGGCTGTCACGATATCTGAAATATCATCAACGGAACTTGCACCGATATGGGCGTTGGTATCGGCAGGCGTGAAGCGGGCGATAGCATATCGGCACAGGACATCATCTGTCGCCAGAATATCTCTGGGAGCACCCCCCGTATCATCGACAGTATCGGCACCTGTGATCAAGGATTTGAACACAAGGCCAACCATTGACCAGAAACCAGCCATTCTTGTCCTTATCTGTTCCCTGCTTCTCGGAGCCTGAACAGCAGGGATCTCAAGACTTTAGTAGGGACATTTTCGTCCTACAAATCAGGTTGGTCAATGGCGTGGGTTGTCATTTCACTCATACCGAAGAATAGGGTACACGATCCCAAAAAGGGTGAAATGACATCCAACAAAACAGTGTTTTACCGGGTTCAGGACTCCCAGGGCCGTTTGCGCTGTCGCGATGCGTTGGGCGTCGAAGAAGCGGGTTTTGATGAATTTCGACCCCACGGGCCACGCGGCGGGGCCGCCTTGGCAACACCGGCACCCTGCCCTGCCGGACGGCCCGGTGCATTGCTTGCAGGCTTGCCTGACATTTCCTTCAGGCGCGCGATGCGGTTGGCCATGTTGGGATGGGTTGAAAACAGGTTATCAACACCTTTGCCCGACAGCGGGTTGGCAATGTACATGTGGGCCATCGCCGGGTTGCGTTCGGCATCCATGTTCGGGATGGCGTGAACACCCTTATCAAGTTTGTTCAATGCACTGGCCAGCCACATCGGATGGCCACAGATTTCAGCCCCGATCTTGTCGGCTTCATATTCACGGGTGCGCGAAATTGCCATTTGCACGATCATCGCCCCCAAGGGTGCGAGAATGGCAATCAGGATCATACCGATCCCGCCCAGCGGGTTATTGTTGTCGCGATTGCCGCCAAACATGCCGGCAAACATCGCGAAGTTGGCGAGTGCCGAAATCGCCCCGGCGATGGTCGCAGTGATGGTCATGGTCAGGGTATCGCGGTTTTTGACGTGGGCCAGTTCATGGGCCATGACGCCAGCGATTTCGTTGCGATCAAGCAGTTTGAGCAACCCTGTGGTCGCCGCCACCGCCGCATTTTCCGGGTTACGGCCCGTCGCAAAGGCGTTTGGTTGCGGGTTTTCAATCACATAGACCTTGGGCATGGGCAGATCGGCATTGCGCGCAAGGTCGCGCACCATCGCCACCAGTTCGGGTGCTGTTTTGTCATCGACCTGCCGGGCGCTGCGCATACGCAGCAGCATCGCGTCCGAATTCCAATAGGCGAACACATTCATGGCGGCTGCAAACAGCAGCGCAATAATCATGCCCTGTTGGCCGCCAATCATCATGCCGACCGCGCCAAACAGCGCCGTCAATCCGGCCAGCAACAAACCTGTACGCACATAGTTCATGGTCGAAAACCCTTATCGACAAACATTCCGACCGAAAGATAAGGCGAAGTCCGGCCAAGGCAAGGGCCATCAGACCAAACTGAGATATGGCTCACATCAGAAAACCAAAACGGGGCCGACTTGTATCGGCCCCGTTCGGGAATTTAAAACAGCCGGACCGGCGGGGTCGGGGGAAAAAGACGGTCCGGCTGTTTATGCAACGATATCAGTCACTCCGCAGGCTGGTGTGTTTCAGCCTCATCAAGTGAACGAACGTCGTTGCGCCGGCCAATCATGCGTACAAGAACATAAAAGACCGGGGTCAGGATCAGGCCAAATATCGTCACGCCCAGCATGCCCGAGAAAACGGCAATACCAATCGCGTGGCGCATCTCGGCACCGGCACCACTGGACAGAACCAGCGGGACGACACCCATGATGAAGGCCAAGGAAGTCATCAGGATCGGGCGCAGACGAAGGCGGCTGGCCTCGATCGCGGCCTGAACGGTGCTGCGACCCTGATGTTCAAGTTCGCGGGCGAACTCGACAATCAGGATGGCGTTCTTTGATGCCAGTCCGGCCAGCACAAACAGGCTGATCTGGGTAAAGATGTTATTGTCACCCCCGAACAGATAGACACCAAAGATGGCAGACAGGATGCTCATCGGGACGATCAGGATCACCGCCAATGGCATGGTCAGGCTTTCATATTGCGCCGCCAGCACCAGGAACACGAGCAGGATACAGATCGGGAAGACAAAGATCGCTGTATTGCCTGCCAGGATCTGCTGATAGGTCAGCTCTGTCCATTCATAGGACATGCCCGGCGGCAAGGTTTCATCAAGGATCTTGGTGATCGCCGCCTGTGCATCGCCACTGGAATATCCCGGTGCCGCGTTACCATTCAGATCGGCAGAACGGAACGCGTTATAACGCATCGCCGTATCCGGCCCGAATGTTTCAGAGACCGACAGCACAGAACCAAGCGGCACCATATCGCCATCTGCGTTGCGCGTTTGCAGGCGCAGGATGTCATCGGGGCTTGAACGATATGCCTTGTCTGCCTGTGCGATCACCTGATAGGTGCGGCCAAAGGCATTGAAGTCATTAACATACATCGACCCGAGATAGACCTGCATGGTGCGGAAGATCTCATCAACCGGGATGCCAAGCTGCTGGACCTTGGTACGGTCAAGCGTTGCCTGAAGCTGTGGCACGTTGATGTTGTAGCTTGAAAACACACCGGTCAGTTCCGGTGCGGCCCATGCCTTGGCAAGGACCTGTTTCATCGCATCATCAAGCGCGCGATAGCCCTGATCGGAACGATCCTGTACCTGAAGCTTGAAACCACCGACAGTGCCAAGCCCCTGCACCGGCGGTGCCGGGAAGATGGCGACAAAGGCCTCGTCAATCGCGCCAAATTTCTGCTGGAGCTTGCCGGCGATGGCAAGACCCGACAGATCATCGCTTTTGCGTTCGGCAAAATCCGTCAGCGTGACAAAGACGATGCCTGCACTTGAGCTGTTCACAAAGCCGTTGATTGAAAGCCCCGGGAAGGCGACAGCACTTTCAACACCGGGTTCGCGAAGCGCGATGTCAGACATTTCACGAATGACGTCTTCGGTCCGGTCCAGTGTCGCGCCCTGCGGAAGTTGGGCGAAGCTGACAAGATACTGCTTGTCCTGAAGCGGTACGAAGCCTGTCGGCAGGATCTGGAAGCCCTGATAGGTCAGGGCCAGAAGACCGACATAAAGCACCATCATGATGGCCTTCACACCCAGCAGGCGCTTCACACCACCGGCGTAAAGATCGGTGCTGCGGTTAAAGAAGCGGTTGAAGGCGCGGAAGAACCAGCCAAAGACAAAGTCCATACCGCGTGTCAGCCAATCTTTCGGTGCGTCGTGACTGCGCAAAAGCACAGCCGACAAGGCCGGGCTCAGTGTCAGTGAGTTGACGGTGGAAATGATCGTGGCAATCGCGATGGTCAGGGCAAATTGCTGATAGAACTGGCCGGTCAGGCCGGAAATAAAGGCAATCGGCACAAACACACCGGTGATGACAAGCGAGGTCGCAATGATCGGCCCGGTCACTTCGCGCATGGCGGCAACCGTTGCATCACGTGGCGAAAGACCACGTTCGATGTTTCGTTCAACGTTTTCGACGACGACAATCGCATCATCGACCACGATCCCGATGGCCAGGATCAAGCCAAACAGCGACAGGACGTTGATCGAAAAGCCCATCAAAAGCATCAGCGCAAAGGTACCGATGATCGATACCGGCACGGCCAGCAACGGAATGATTGAGGCACGCCATGTCTGCAAGAACACCGTTACCACGACAACCACAAGGGCGACGGCCTCAAGCAACGTCATGATGACCGACTTGATCGAGCCACGGACAAACACGGTCGGGTCATAGACAATCGAGTAGTCCAGATCGTCCGGGAAGCTTTGTTTGAGTTCTTCCATGGTGGCGCGGACGTTGCTTGAAATATCAAGTGCGTTCGAGCCCGGCGATGCAAAGATCGGGATTGCCACTGCAGGCTTGTTATCAAGCAGTGAGCGCAGCGCATATTGCTGGGCTTCCATTTCGATGCGCGCAACATCGCCCAAACGCGTAATCGTGCCGTCAGTTTCGCGTTTGATGATGATGTTTTCGAACTCTTCGGGGCTTTCCAGACGGCCGCTGATATTGATCGGCAACTGGAACTGCACACCAGTGTCATAAGGCGCACCACCAATGATGCCGGCTGCGACCTGAACGTTCTGGCTTTGGATGGCTGAAACCACCTCGCCCGCGGTCAGGTTACGTTCGGCAACCTTGTCCGGGTTAAGCCAGACACGCATTGCATAATCGCCTGAACCAAACAGCCCGACCTGCCCGACACCGGCAATACGGGCCAGACGGTCACGCACATTCAGCGTCGCGTAGTTCCGCAAATACAGCATGTCATAGCGTTCATTGGGCGAACGCAAATGCACGACCATGGTCAAATCAGGCGACTGCTTTGATACGGTCACGCCAAGCTGGCGCACAACATCCGGCAGGCGTGGTTCGGCCTGCGAGACGCGGTTCTGAACTTTTTGCTGCGCCAGATCCGGGTCGGTGCCGATTTCAAACGTCACTGTCAGGGACAGATTGCCGTCGGTGGTTGCCAGCGAGTTGATATAAAGCATCCCCTCGACCCCGTTGATCTGTTCTTCAAGCGGGGAGGCAACGGTTTCGGAAATCTCGGCCGGGTTCGCACCGGGGAATTTGGCTTCGACCACAACGGTCGGCGGCACAACTTCCGGATATTCGGAAATCGGCAAACGCCACATGGCAATCAGGCCCGCCAACAAGATCAGGACGGACAGGACGCCGGCAAAGATCGGGCGATCCACAAAAAAGCGGGAGAGATTCTGCATGTTTTTCAGCCTTGCTTTAAAGCGCAGTCACACATCGATTACGATGCGGAGGCCTGCAGAATTTCGGGCGCGACAGGCATACCCGGCCGAACCTTCATGATGCCATTGACGATCACGAGATCACCTTCGTTCAGACCCGATGTCACAATGCGCATGCCATTGATCTCAGACCCCAGCGTTACCTGACGATAGGCAACGGTATTGTCGGGTTCGACAACATAGACAAACTTGCGGTCCTGATCTGTGCTGACGGCTTCTGGCGAGACCATGATGACGTTGCTTTTGGCCAATGTGCCGACCTCAAGGCTGGCAAAGGTGCCGGGCAGAAGACTGCCATCAAGGTTATCAAACATCGCACGGGTCCGGATGGTGCCGGTCCGCGGATCAATGCGGTTGTCAAAGCTGTGCACGTGTCCGGACACATGACGACCATTCGACAGCGTCATATTGACCGGAATGGTTTGGGCAGCAGCGTCAATTTTGCCGCTGTCGCCGAGACTTGCAAAGAAGGTCTGCTCATCCAGGTCGAAATCGGCATAGATTTTACCGGTGGAGACGATCGTGGTCAGGACCGGGGCATTGGGGCCGGCATTGACCTGGTTACCGACCGTCAGCTCAACCCGGCTGACACGACCATTGATCGGTGCTTTGACATAGGCGTGATCAAGCTGGATTTCGGCCAGTTCAAGCTTGGCCTTGGCGCGGCTGACGTCACTTTGGGCAACCTGATGGGTGCTGAGACGTTCGTCATAGACGCGCTTGGAAACCGTACCGTTGGAAACGAGTTTCTCGGCCCGTTCCTTTTCCTTTTTCGCCAGCGACAGGTTCTGCTGGGCGGCGGCCAGTTCGGCGCGAGCCTCATCGACCGCGGCCTGATAACTGCGCGGGTCAATCACGGCAAGGATATCGCCCTCACTGACCAACTCACCGTCTTCAAAAAGGATTTCGACAATCGCACCACTGACCTGCGGGCGCAGCTGGACTTCCTCGACCGCACTCAGACGGCCGGAAAAGTTGCTCCAGAGGCGGACAGATTGAGTTTTGACACCCGATACGGTGACCGGGGTTGCCGGAGGGGCTGCTTGTTCGGTTTGAACCGCGACCTCATCAGCGGCGGATCCGGTGATATGCAGGCCATATCCACCGGCGGCAGCAACCAGCGCCAAGGCGGCAGCTGGCAGCAAAATTTTGCGTTTTGATCGAGACTGCATCATTCCATCTTCCAAATAGGTTACGCCGCGCACAGGCAGCACGTTTGGAAGAAAAATGGATACCGATCGGTATGTTTGCAAGTGAATTTAGAGAAAAAAGTGAACTATTTTCTCTAGACAACGAAATTTGCAGGGGATTTAGGCGGCTGTTTCCGCACCTAAATCCCTGTATTTGCATTGCAAATTAAGGATTCGGCAGATGCCGTTGCGAATATCAGACCGAACGGTATCAAGATCGTTGAAAACCTGGCCATAGGTCAGCAAACCGTGAACATACTGGAAAATCAATCGCGCCAAAGTTGTGGCGTCGCCATCTTCACCCAGCATGCCCTCGCCTTTCAGGCCGCGCACCATGGATGCCAGATATTTGATCTGCTCTTCGGCAAGTTCGCGTGAACAGGCCTGGATCGGCTCATCTTCCGGACCGACCTGACCACCGGCGGTGAAGATCGGGCAGACACAGACTTCATTTTCACCAGGGACGGCATAGCGTTCCTGCTTGTTGCAAATGAGCTCGATATAGCTGTTAAGCTGTTCAAGCGGCGGGACGTCCGGGGAAAAGATGGCGCGAAGCTCGTCCTTGCCCTTTTCCCAGTGATGGCGGGCCGCTGCGGCAAACAGCTCTGCCTTGCTGTCAAAGTGATGATAGAACGCACCCTTTGTTACCCCGGCATGCTTGCATACATCACTGACGCCAACGTCGTGGTAACTGCGTGTCGCCAATAGCTCCATCGCCGTTTCAAGCAGCTTGATCCGGGTTTCTGTGGCGTTCCTCATAACCTTAACCTGTTTTGTTTATATGCCTCAGATATACATACCGGTTGGTATTTTTCAAGGAATACACCGGCAATATTTTGATCCCATCATATAATAATGGCAGCAGAATGACAGGATTTCCCATTAATTTCCGTGATCTAGCGCAAATCACGCTGCATCGCCTTTTTTGCCGTTAAGGCGGTATGTTTTCTCAACGACGCGCTATGAGCATAGGCCATTGATTGAAAATAAAAGAAGGGCGCCCGTTACAGGCGCCCTTCCAGTTTTTAAAAACAAGGTCTTTCGACCTGTCAGACGTCAAGCCCCGATCAGGGCCCTAATCTGGCGGTTGGCCACCGTGATCATGGCAAGATCGATCTGACCGGCTGAACGCAGTTCATTGATCAGATCATCACAGCGTGCGCAGCCACGCTGACGATCTTGCACCCAGATATCGACAAGGTCGGAGCCGGACGAGCCTTTTTTGCCCGCAGCCAGAACCGAACGGGTCAGCTCGCGCTGATGACCGAACAGATCGTCGATCACTGCCGCCCGCGCCAGTTTCTGCCAATGGGTATCGGCTTCGATCGACTCGGCAGCTGATCGCATCAGGCCCAACTGGAAACGTGCCCCGACTGCGAAATAGGTGGCCGACACTTCGATCACATCGCGACCGGTTGCCTCGGCGATACGAACCACGTCACAGATCGCCACCAACTGGGTCGCAGAGGCCACACGCCAGGCGAGGTCTTCTGGGACACCTTGGGCGACCAGCGATTTGGCCTTTTGTTCCAGCGCCTTGCGTGCAGCAGCATCCTCGGGGACGATTTCATCAAAGCTTTCGATCACCTTGGAAACCGCCGGGCGGAACATCTCGATCTTTGCGCCGACATTAAGCTCCTCGCAATTGCGCAGGAACCACTGGGTGACATCGTTTACCATGCGATTGATTTCGCGGAACATGCTGGTCTGAAGTTTCGCCAGCACGACGTTATCAAGCGCTTCGATGCCTTCCCACATTTCGCGCAGCCCAAAGACAGACCGCGTGATCAGATAACCGCGCGACACATCAACCGCCGACATGCCGGTGGATTCCATCATGTCATGGACGAACGTGCCGCCGACCCGGTTGACCAGACTGTTGGTCGCCACGGTCGCAATGATTTCGCGTCTCAGACGGTGGTTTGAAATCGCGTTTGCGTATTTCTTGCGAAGCGGTGTCGGGAAATATCGCACCAGTTCTTCGACCAGAACCGGATCATCGGGCAGGTCGGATTCAAGAATTTCGTCATAGAGCCACAGCTTTGCATAAGGCATCAGAACCGAGACTTCCGGACGGGTCAGGCCTTCATGCGCGTTGGCACGACGGGTGAGTTCCTCGTCATCGGGAAGGTATTCGATTTCCCGGTTCAGGCGCCCTTCGCGTTCGAGCATGCGGATCAAACGGACTTGTGCATCAAGAATATCGGCCTTTTCCGCATCGGCATTCGAGATGGCCTGGCTTTGCAGATAGTTATCACGCAGCACCAGTTCGCCGACTTCGTCGGTCATGTCGACAAGCAGCTTGTTGCGTTGCTTTTCGGTCATGTCGCCAGCCGCAACCACTTCGCCCACGAGGATCTTGATATTGACCTCGTGGTCCGAGCAGTTGACACCCGCCGCGTTATCAATCGCATCGGTGTTAAGACGACCACCGGCATGGGCGTATTCGATACGGCCCCGCTGGGTCGCACCAAGGTTTGCCCCCTCGCCAATGACCTTTGCGTGGACTTCACGACCATTAATGCGGATGGCATCGTTGGCACGGTCACCGGCATCGGCGTCGGTTTCAAGACTGGACTTGATATAGGTCCCGATCCCGCCAAACCACAAAAGTTCGACATCGGATTTCAGGATGGCCTTCATCATATCAGCCGGGGTGACCTTGCCACTATCCAGCCCCAGAACCTTGCGGACCTCTGGTGACGGATCAAGGGTCTTGGCCTTGCGATCAAAGATGTCGCCACCCTTGGACAGGACTTTTTTGTCATAATCGGTCCAGCTTGAGCGCGGCATGTCAAACAAGCGTTTGCGCTCAGCAAAGCTTTTGGCCGGGTCCGGGTCGGGATCGACAAAGATGTGCATGTGGTTGAAGGCCGCAACGAGTTTGATCTGCTCGGAGAGCAGCATGCCATTGCCAAACACGTCACCCGACATATCGCCAACACCCGCAACGGTAAACGGCGTGGTCTGGATATTCTTGCCCATTTCGCGGAAGTGACGTTTGACCGACTCCCACGCACCACGGGCAGTAATGCCCATTTTCTTGTGGTCATAGCCCTGTGAGCCGCCCGATGCGAAGGCATCATCAAGCCAGAAGCCATAATCACGGGCAACGCCATTGGCGATGTCCGAGAAGGTCGCCGTACCCTTGTCAGCAGCAACAACCAGATAGGGATCATCATCATCGAGACGCACAACGCGTTTTGGCGGCACGATTTCACCGGCAACGATATTGTCGGTGATATCGAGCATCCCGCTCATCAGTGTCTTGTAGCAGGCAATGCCTTCCTCAAGGAATGCTTCACGCGTGCCATCGACCGGCGGACGTTTGACAACAAAGCCACCCTTGGAGCCGACCGGGACGATAACCGCATTCTTGACCATCTGGGCTTTGACCAGACCGAGGATTTCGGTACGGAAATCTTCCTGACGGTCTGACCAGCGAATACCGCCACGGGCCACCGGACCACCACGCAGGTGGACGGCCTCAACCCGCGGGGAATACACAAAGATTTCACGCCACGGACGTGGCAGTGGCAAATCTTCGATCACGGCCGAGTTGAATTTGACCGACAGATAGGACTTCGGATTTCCATCCGCATCATGCTGGAAGAAGTTGGTGCGAAGGGTCGACTGCACCAGATTGAGGAAGGCGCGCAAGATGCGGTCTTCATCCGGGTTCATCACGTCTTCGAGGCGGCTGATGATGTCAGCCTCAATCGCTGCGACCTCGTCACCCTTGGCCGGATCGCGATCCGGATCAAAGCGCGCAATAAACAGCGACACCAGAGCGGATGCCAGCGCCGGATTGTTGGCGAGCGTCTTGGCCATATAAGCCTGCGAGAAAGCCGATCCGGTCTGGCGGGTATAGCGGGCATAGGCCCGCAGGATCACCACTTCGCGCCAATTCAGATTGCCCAGCAGCACAAGGCGGTTAAACGCATCATTTTCAACTTCGCCATGCCAGATGCGGACAAACAGTTCCTGGAACTTGTTACGCACATCATGGAGGCTGAATTCGCCATCAACCTCGACGCCGAAATCATGAATGCGAACATCAATCCCGACATCACGCGGACTGACCGTGAAAGGATTTTCGGTAATGACCTTGAGCCCCATGTTTTCGAGCATCGGCAAAACATCGGACAGCGGTACTGGCGCACCAGGATTGTAGATCTTGAAACGCAGTTCATTTTCGGCGGCTTCGATCGGGCGATAAAGATTTACCCGCAGGTCATTGGCATTAATGACCTCTTCGATGCGTTCGATATCAAGCTCTGCACTCTCGACCGTGAAGCGTTCACGATATTCCGTCGAGAAGCTTTCGCCATAGCGACGATGCAGCGCAAGACCACGTTCCTCACCCAGTTCACGTACAAGGACCTGACGCAGAGTATCGGACCAGTCACGGGCCACCTCGACCAGTTGGCGCTCGATATCAGCCACACTGTATTCGGGCAATTCACCGGGATTGGTTTTGACCAACAGGTGCAAACGCGCAAGCGGACTGTCGCCAATCAGGGTGTAGTGCGCCGTGACTTTGCCATCAAAGGCGTTTTCAATCACGGTCTGGAACTTCAGGCGCAGCTTGGTGGTAAAGCGATCGCGCGGGCAGAACAGCTGACAGGAGACAAACCGTTCAAACGCATCGCGGCGCACGAACAACGCAATGCGTTGACGTTCCTGCAGATGCAGGATTCCCATGCAGGTGTGATAAAGATCGTCCAGATCGACCTGGAACAGCTCGTCACGCGGATAGGTTTCCAGAATGTTGACCAGCGCCTTGCCATCGTGACTTGCTGGCGGGAAACCGGCACGTTTGACGGTTTCAGCAAGCTTCATGCGCAGAAGCGGGATCAGACGTGGGGACAGGTTATAGGCGACCGAAGTAAACAGGCCGACAAACAGGTGCTGACCAACGACCTTGCCCTTGGCATCGAACTGTTTGACGACAATCGTATCAAGATGCACAGGACGGTGAACCGTCGATTGTTTGTTGGCCTTGGTCACCATCAGCAGGTTTGGCTTGGCGACGAAATCCTGCACCTCAGCCGAAAGGTTGCCAATCTGGCGCAACTCATCAAAGACGTGGGTTCCTTCGCGCGACAGAATGCCGAGCTGATTTTTGACCTCGACATCC
Source organism: Thalassospira sp. ER-Se-21-Dark (assembly GCF_017922435.1). Taxonomy (NCBI): domain Bacteria; kingdom Pseudomonadati; phylum Pseudomonadota; class Alphaproteobacteria; order Rhodospirillales; family Thalassospiraceae; genus Thalassospira; species Thalassospira sp. ER-Se-21-Dark. The sequence continues at coordinate 1,024,850 of NZ_VDEZ01000001.1, forward strand.
ACCGGGCCCTTTTTGCCAGCATTTTTAAAGCTGTATTCCCGATAACCAAGGAAGGTGAAGTGGTCATTGTGCAGCCATCCAAGGAAGTCCTGCACCTCGCGGCGGTCCTCGTCTGGCGCGCCTGCCTTGACATCGCCAATCTCATCAAGAACTTCGGTGACCTTTTTAAGCATCGGCTGCCAGTCGCGCACAGCAAGTGCAACGTCGGTCAGACTGTTTTCAAGTGCGTCATGGACCTTGGCCAGAACGTCCTTGTCGGTCTGCTCGTCGATTTCGACATGCATGACAGATTCACGCGGATCGTTGGTTTCTTCAACGCTGGCAACACTTTGCAATTCACCCTTGTCATCACGGGCAATGCGCATGATCGGGTGGATGACAAGATGCACGGTCAGATCAAGTTCATGCAGGGCGGCAGTCACCGAGTCCACCAGGAACGGCATATCCGTATTGTTGATTTCGATCACCGTGTGATCAGACGTCCAGCCATGTTCTTCGAGATCGGGGTTATAGACCCGGATTTTGGCCGTATCGGCCGAGGGGCGCTTTTGCGCGAATTTGTAAAGTGTAAGTGCCGCGCCATAAAGCGAGTCGACCGAGCGACCCGCCATGTCGTCAGGCGGAACATCCTTATAAAAAAGGCGAACGAATGCTTCTGCACCCTTCGCCGTTTCACCAGACATTCGTTGATGGATCTTTTCGACAACCTTGTCGATGACTTCCCGCTTTGGGTCGCCGTTTCGGGCTTTCATGACCAATTTCCCTTTTTCCCGGCTCTGTTTACCAGAACCGAAACACCGATCTTTGCGACCGGTGCCACACACCACTGATTCAGGGTCTGAACCCAATTAAATGCTTAAAATGGTCGCGAAGCATTTGTGCGGATATTAGGAGCTTTACCGAAGAAAGGCTTGCTGCCTTTCAAGGTGAAACGACGCGATAGCCCGTGCAAATGCTTCCGATCCGAGTGACATCAGGACAACCTGCGACCTGCGTCGTCAACCTCCTTGCCCAGGGAGAACCCTGCGCTGCGGAGCTTTCCTAGCATGCCTTGCTTGTTCTGATGCCATTTCAAACATTTAGTTGGGGTCAGACCCTTTCATTATTTGGGAAAGAAAGCAGGAATTTCCACCATAGACCCACCTGGAAATCCCCTGTGTCCCTTCACGCTTACACATAACGGATCATCTGCCTAAAAACTATGCTTCTGCACAAAAAAAATTCATTTAACCAATAAGCTAGCCTTCGGTTGCCAGATCGTCGGTGGACATGAACTGTCACAGAATTTTGCACTTTTTTGCGGCGCAAAACCCGCTACACTTTGAAATACGCCCCGATTTGAGAATTTCTTCGCACTCGCACATGATCCGGAAGGGACCACAGCATGCTTGAAGGCAAAAAAGGGCTAATCGTCGGAATTGCCAATGAAATGTCCATCGCCTGGGGCTGTGCGCGCGTTTTCAAGCGCGAAGGTGCCGACATCGCGGTGACCTATTTGAACGTCAAGGCCAAACGCTTTGTCGAACCATTGGCCAACCAAATCAATGCCCCGATCTTCGTACCACTTGATGTCTGCAATGAGGCACAGGCAGACGCGCTGTTCGCCGAAATCGAACAGAAGTGGGGAAAACTTGATTTCGTGCTGCATTCGATCGCCTTTGCCCCGGCAGATGACCTGCACGGTCGGGTAACCGATTGTTCACGCGACGGTTTTCTGGCGGCGATGGATATATCGTGCCATTCGTTTGCGAGGCTCGCCAAGCGGGCAGAGCCATTGATGCAGGGTGGCGGTGCGCTTTTGACCGTGACCTATATGGGATCGGAGCGCGTGATTGATCATTACGGCGTCATGGGGCCGGTCAAGGCAGCCCTTGAAAGCACGACTCGCTATATGGCGGCCGAACTGGGCCCGAAAGGCATTCGCTGCCATGCAATTTCACCCGGGCCGCTTTTAACCCGCGCGGCTTCGGGGATTGCCGAATTTCAACACCTGATGGACCATGCCACCGACCGCGCGCCGTCCCGTCGCCTGGTGACAATTGATGAAATTGGCGAATTGGCCGCGTTTTTGGCCAGTGACCGGGCAAAATCATTGACCGGAGATGTGGTGCATATTGATGGTGGCTACAACATCATGGGCTGAGCCAAGGGTTAGCATCGCTGGCTAGCGTCGCTTGATCGCGTCCTCGGCATTGGGGGCGACGCGCTTGATCTGGCGCGCCAATGCCAGTTTGGCTTCGGCATCCGGGTCGGGTGCGGCGGCAGCAAACAGATCGGGGACATCCCCGCCGTTGATTGCGATCATGTGGGCATCGGTTTCCGCCTGACTTTCGACCCGGCCATCGACCAGATGGCAAAGATCAAACCCGGCATCTTTCAGGGCTGGCGCAATCAGAAGCGTGCGATGACAGTCCAGCGGGTCCTTCTCGGCACACATCAGGCAGATGCGATATTTTTCCGCCCCCGAAACCAGCCGCTCTATCCCCGATTTGAAATCAGGCCGATCTGCCATCAGGCCATAATCAAGTTGTCCATCAGGGTAAAGTTCCGGAACTTGCGGTTTTCCGCCCATCACATCGCCCATGAACACATAGGCAATACCGTTTTCCCGAAGGAACGGCCCGAAGCTGTCAGAGTCGAATGCTGTCCAATAGCTTGATCGCTTGAAGGTCCGAATATCGGCGACCGCCGTGATGCCGTGGGCCTTGAAAAGCGTAAGCAGGCTTTCACGGTCATGGCCCGCATAGCCGACTGTGTAAATCATGCGCCCTGATGACGTGGATTTTGTATTATTCGGATCAGACATCGAATAAGCACACGACAATTTGCACTTGCTTGCAAGCGCGAAACAGTCGACAGCCTTGGCCCAAATGCAAAAAGACCGCCCCGAAGGACGGCCTTTTAAAACTTTCATCATGGAGCGGGCGAAGAGATTCGAACTCTCGACCCTAACCTTGGCAAGGTTATGCTCTACCCCTGAGCTACGCCCGCGTTCATCAGATTGTTTCTGCCCCTGTGGAGCGGCGCGGATAATAGCCCAACAAAGAGCGATTGCAACCCTTTTTTCTTTGAAATCGCGACATCAGGAATTTTGGCGGTTTTCCTTGACTTTAAGCGTCCCAATTGTCGAAATCCGACCCGATTTATGCAAATTTGCGTCCGGTTTTGAACTTGGTTATCTTTTGGCGCACAGCCACAAGGGAAAGAGCATGAGTGATCCATCAACCCCGCTTTTCGATCATCTGGCCAAATTGGGTATCGAAACGAAAACACATGAACACGAACCGTTGTTTACGGTTGAGGATTCGCAGGCACTGCGTGGCGACCTGCCGGGGCTTCATTCCAAGAACCTGTTTGTCAAAGACAAGAAGGGCGCATTGTGGCTGGTCGTTGCCGAAGAAGAGACCGAAATCCGCATGAACCACCTGCACAAGCGGCTGGGATGCGCGCGCCTGTCGTTTGGCAAGCCGGAGCTTCTGATCGAAACGCTTGGCATAAAACCGGGGTCTGTCACCCCATTTGCGTTGCTCAATGATCGGGACCGCAAGGTCAACCTAGCCCTTGATGCCAAGCTTGCCAACGGGGATCTGTTGAACTTTCACCCCTTGCGAAATGACCGCACCACGACAATTTCCTCGGCAGACCTGTTAACCTTCATCGGCTCACTTGGCTATGAGGCGATGATCATTGATTTTGATGCCGAACCCGCCGCGGCCGATGATAAATGAACCACGGACATCTGAGGTAAGCCCTTAAATCTTCTTATATTCAAGTATAAGTCACACGCAATATCACATGGCTGCCTCTTGTCGTCCGGGCATGGCGGTATCATCTAGAATTCAGAATTAGCGAGTGAACAATAATGTCGATCATTCTTGATGCGAATGCGCCGGATGGCGCCACCACACATAATCAGGATTCTGACCTGATCAAGGACAGCAGTGTTGAAACCTTCGTCCAGGACGTTATCGAACCGTCGATGGAAGTGCCGGTGGTTGTCGACTTCTGGGCGCCATGGTGCGGTCCGTGCAAAAGCCTGACGCCGGTGATCGAAAAAGTCACCCGTGAGGCTGGCGGGCGCGTGAAACTGGTGAAGGTCAATATCGACGAGAACCAGGAACTGGCGATGCAGCTTCGCATTCAGTCGGTACCGACGGTTTACGCATTCAAGGGCGGTCGCCCGGTCGATGGTTTTCAGGGCGCGCAGCCCGAAAGCGAAGTGCGCGCGTTTTATGAAAAACTCGCTGGTGGTCCGATTGAAAGCCCGATCGAGGGACTGCTTGAACAGGCAAGTGCTGCACTTGCCGAGGAAAACTTTGAAGCAGCCCATGGTCTTTATGTCAGCGTGCTTGAGCGCGAACAGGACAACGAAACCGCAATTGGCGGCATGATCCGCTGCATGGTGGGCATGGATGAAGTTGAAGAAGCCCGCCACTTCGTTGACAACATGTCCGATGTTGATCGCCTGAAGGCACCTATTGCAGCCGCGATCAGCGCGCTTGAACTGGCCGAGACCGGGGTTTCGGGTGAAGACCTTGAAGCCGCGCGCGCCAAGGCAGAAGCCAACCCGAACGACCCGCAGGCGTTGTATGATTACGGCATGGCCTGTTTTGCCAAGAACAAGCGTGAAGAAGCGGTCAACGCCATGATCACCATCATTCGCACCAACCGCGAATGGAACGAAGATGCAGGACGCACCCAGCTCCTGAAGTTTTTTGAAGCCTGGGGTCCGATGGACCCTGCCAGCGTCGCCGGACGCCGTGCATTATCGACGGTATTGTTCTCATGAGCATATGCGGCCCCTTTGATCCTGAACTTTCGGACCTTCCGGAAACCATGCCGGTATTCCCGCTAAGCGGTGCACTTTTGCTGCCGCGCGGGCATTTGCCGCTCAATATCTTTGAGCCGCGCTACATGAATATGATCACGGATGCGCTTGGACAGGACCGGATGATCGGGATGATTCAACCCCGACCGGATCAGCGTAACGCCTATTTCATGGACCCGGATCGCCCGGAGATCTTTTCGACAGGATGTGCGGGCCGCATTACCGCCTTTAGCGAAACGGACGATGGACGTTTTCTGATCACCCTGACGGGCGTCTGCCGATTTACCGTGATCGAGGAGTTGCCCGAAAATTCCGGCGGATATCGCCGGGTGCGTGGTGATTTCGCGCCGTGGAAGAAGGATCTGACCACACCCAAGGAAGACGATACGCCGATCAATCGTGATCGCCTGCGCATGGCGCTTGACGCCTATTTCGCGCAACATTCGCTGCAATCATGCTGGGACACACTGGCAGATAGCGATGATGAAATGCTGATCACCACCATTTCCATGGGCTGCCGCCTCAGTCCGCTTGAAAAACAGGCTTTGCTCGAATGCACAACGCTGTATGATCGCGGCGATATGCTAACGTCGTTGCTTGAAATGGCAGTCCATGCCGATCCCAAGCACGCACACAGCAATGCCAACTGAACATACTTGCCGCCGCACGCGGCAAATCCAACCCGAAGGCTGAATTGATGACCGCGACCCATAGCCCGGTAGACCCGAAACTTCTTGAAATCCTTGTCTGTCCGGTGACCAAACAGGCGTTGGAATATGATCGTGAAAATAACGAACTGATCAGCCCGAAGGCCGGTCTTGCCTATCCGATCCGCGACGGCATTCCGATCATGCTGCCCGACGAAGCTCGTGCCATCGAAGACTAAGGCAAAGGTTGCCTGCCACCATGCCCAGCGACGGTTTTACGCCTGCTTTCACCCCGGTTGAAATCAACTATCTGCGTGATGAGCGCATTTTGGAAATCATCTGGGATGACGGTGTTCAAACACGCCTTGGCGCCGAGTTGCTTCGGGTGGAAAGCCCGTCCGCCGAAGTTCAAGGCCATCATCCGTCAGAAAAGAAGATCATCGCCGGCCGCCGGCATGTCGGCATCATCGATATTGTGCCGGTCGGGAACTATGCCGTGCGCATTACCTTCGACGACTTGCATGATAGCGGCCTGTTTAGCTGGCAATATCTGCGCGAATTGCACGACAATCAGGACAAGCTCTGGAACGACTATCTCGCCGCACTCAAGGCCCGCAGCCTGTCACGCGACCCTGCCAAACGCTGACGCGCCCCCTTCTTCCTAAAAGTCCCAAAACAAAACGGCCCTGCCAAAGACAGGACCGTTTTTAGTGTCTTGCTGTCCGGGGAAGTTATCCTCGGATGTACGTTTTATTAGAAGCGATAGCCAATACCGACACCGAACAACCACGGATCGAGGTCTGCATCAGCTTTGTGAGTGTTGCCGCCTACATTCGTTGTGATATCGGTATTCAGGAAGATTTTCTTGACGTCGACGTTCAACGACCAAGGACCCGAAATCGCATAGTCGAAGCCAGCTTGGAACGCATAACCAAAGCCATCATCATAGCTGATCGACTGCGCATCGCCTCGTTTTTCGTCGTAGAAGAAGGTGTAGTTTATGCCAGCACCGACGTAAGGACTCCAACGGCTATCGGACATAAAGTGATACTGCAGGGTCAGGGTCGGCGGCAGCAGACGGACACTGCCCAAGTTAACATCTGCAGAACCGGTGTTCCAGCTAACATCATGCTTGGATGTGCCTGCAATCAGTTCAAGCGCGATGTTGTCGGTCACGAAGTAAGAGAAATCCAGTTCTGGAATGACATCGTTATCAACTTTACCTTCACCAGACAGAGTCCCGCTCTTGACGTCTTCATCAGGAACGACACCAAGCACACGGCCACGAATCAGGAAGTCGCCAGCCTGTTTGGTTTTGAATTCGGCGGTCTGCGCGGAAGCCGGATTGGCAGCAACAAACGAAGCGGCCATCATGCCACCCAACAATGCGGCACCAAGGAGTTTGGATTTGAATGACATTATCTGTCCCCTGTTAGTTTGATCAACTCGACGGGGACATTGCGCCTTTCTGTTTGCTGACTTGTTGACACAAATCAACACTCACCCACAAAAAACGACATGTTTTTGAATGCTTTTAAATGACCTTTGACCACCTATAGGGATTTTTCGACCGGAAGATCTGGCTATAGTTCCCGGTTGCGGCAAAAGGCGATCCGGTTACAGCGGCTTGCCCTGCATCAGTTTTGGCAAGGTACCGGCATAGCCCATCGCATGCGACATGAAGGTCTTTTTTAGGGGCGGGATTTTCTCGACAATCGCCAATCCGATATCACGCGCCCAGCGGATTGGCGCAATATCGTTCGAGAACAGGCGCGTGGTGATATCGGTTACCGCCAGCATCACCGTGTTGTCGAAACGGCGCCATTGTTCATATTCTGCCAGCACATCGGCACTGCCGATATCACGACCAAGACGACGGGCATTGACCAGAATTTCTGCCAGAACCGCAACATCGCGGATCCCCATATTCAGCCCCTGACCGGCAATCGGGTGCATGCCGTGCGCCGCATCACCAATCAGCGCCAAGCGATCCTGCGTATAGTGATAGGCGTGCTGTAGCCCAAGTGGATAGCAGAAGCGTGGCCCGATAACTTCAAGATCACCAAGATAGCCATCAAACCGGCGATGCAATTCATCAAGGAAGGTCTGATCATCAAGATTGACCAGATAATTGGCCTGATCCGTGCCCTCGGTCCAGACAATCGAGCAACGGTTATCGGTCATCGGCAGGATTGCAAACGGCCCGGCTGGCAGGAAATGCTCGACCGCCAGCCCATTGTGGGGCTGCTGGTGCTTTACGGTGCAAACCACCGCACTTTGCTTATAGCTCCAGTTATAGGTCTTGATGCCGGCCCATTCACGCAACATTGATTTGCGCCCTTCGGCCCCGATGGCAAGTGGTGCGCGCACGACTTGCCCGCCGGCCAGCGTAATGGTCATGGCACCCTGATCACGTGCAATCGTTTCGACCTTGGCCGGTGCAATCATTTTGACCAGATCGTTTTTTTCGATGGCACGATACAGCGCACTGCGCGTGACAAGGTTTTCGACGATATAGCCAAGCGGCTCGTTACCGACATCATGATGGTCGTAATGCAGGAAAAGCGGACTTTGGCCATCGGCAATGCGGATATCAAGGATCGGCTCCGCGCCACCAGCCATGTTTTCCCAGGCACCGATCACTTCCAAAACCGATTTGGAGGCGGCGGCAATCGCACAGGTACGGCCATCGTAATTGGCCGTCAGAATGGTTTTGGGGTCTGCATAATCAATCACCACCGACTTGATGCCGCCATGGGCCAGCGCCAAGGCCATAGAGGCACCGTTCAAGCCGCCCCCAAAAATAATGACATCGGTTTGAAGTGGCTGTTGATCATGCATATCGCAATTTCCTGTGTCGTTTGGCCTTGACCAGTGATGCCGGTTTACAGTGCAGCTTGGCATCCTGCGTTGACCTGACGCAATAGGGCGTCGTGAAAGCGTTGCTTGCACATCTTTACCCTGCCAGATACGCAGCCACAACCCGCACCGATCATCGACGCGCAGTTATCACACCTTTGCCAGCACAACATCGGCGCAAAACCATCTTTGACGGCCGTGAATGCACCATTGCCACCTGCCAAGGCATATCACCCCTTGGTTGCGACAAGGCCCGCGGAACAAGAATGCGATTTGCCACAGAGCCTTGAGCTGTAAGCGCTTTTCAATTGCGCGACAGGTTGATTAAAAAATATGCACATTTTTTGAACATCCCCAGATTTTGTGCATATTTTAATCCGGCCATGACAGAACGAAGTCGTAATTCCGTCAGATCAATTCATCATTTTATGCAACAAAAACAGTTGTTTATGATTTTTATTCTGAGTCTGGCACGATTCTTGGTTTGGAGACTGCGACTGCGAAATCGTGATTACCACGTTGGTACTCAACGGATATGCCGGGAGGTCGCATTATTATGAAACTTGTTACTGCTGTCATTAAGCCGTTCAAACTGGACGAAGTCCGTGAAGCGCTTAGCGCACTGGGCGTCCAGGGTTTGACGGTCACCGAAGTAAAAGGTTTTGGTCGCCAGAAAGGTCAGACCGAAATTTATCGTGGTGCTGAATACATGGTCAGCTTCCTGCCGAAAGTGAAGCTGGAAGTCGCCATCACGGATAATCTGGTTGATCAGGTTGTCGAAGCCATCACCAAAACTGCTCAAACCGGGAAAATCGGGGACGGTAAGATTTTCGTTCTTGATGTGAATCAGGCGGTTCGTATCCGTACTGGTGAAACCGGCGACGACGCCCTGTAAGTCCAGAGACAAGGGGAGACATTATGACTATTTCCATGAAGAAAACCGGCCTTGCTGCGGCTGCAGCTACCGCCCTTCTGGCAATCGCTTCTCCGGCTTTTGCTCAGGACGCAGGCGTTCCGGCAGAAACCCAGTTCATTCTCAACAGCTTTAGCTTCCTGTTCAGTGGCGCAATCGTCATGTTCATGGCGGCTGGCTTTGCTATGCTTGAGAGCGGCCTGGTTCGTACCAAAAACGTTACCACCATCCTGCTTAAGAACATTTCGCTCTTCGCAATCGCAGGCATCATGTACTACCTCATCGGTTACAACCTGATGTACATGGATGTATCTGGCTGGATCGGCTCGCTGAGCCTGTGGAGTGCAGATGACTCCGCTGCCCTTGGAGGCGACTTCTCTGGCGGTTATTCCGCAACGTCCGACTGGTTCTTCCAGATGGTCTTCGTTGCAACCGCAGCTTCGATCGTATCGGGTACTGTTGCCGAGCGTATCAAACTGTGGCCGTTCCTGATCTTCGTCGTTGTTCTGACTGGCGTTCTGTATCCGATCACCGGTGCATGGACCTGGGGCGGCGGCTGGCTGTCGGAAATGGGCTTCTCTGACTTTGCCGGTTCCACCATTGTTCACTCGGTCGGCGGCTGGGCTGCTCTGACCGGTGCGATCATCCTTGGTGCACGTAAAGGCAAGTACGGCGCAGATGGTTCCGTTCACCCGATGCCGGGTTCGAACCTTCCGCTTGCAACGCTTGGTACCTTCGTCCTGTGGCTCGGCTGGTTCGGCTTCAACGGTGGTTCCCAGCTTGCTATGGGTACCGGCGCTGACGTCATCGCCATTGCCAACATCTATGGCAACACCACCATGGCTGCTGCCGGCGGTGTGGTTGCAGCAATGATCCTGACCCAGATCCTTTACAAAAAGGTCGACCTTACCATGGCACTTAACGGTGCACTGGCTGGTCTGGTTTCGATCACGGCTGCTCCGGACACCCCGACCATTGGCTCGGCGATCATCATCGGTGCCATCGGTGGTATCCTGGTTGTTGTTGCAGTTCCGCTGCTAGACAAACTGAAAATCGACGACGTTGTCGGTGCTGTTTCGGTTCACCTTGTTTGCGGTATCTGGGGCACGCTTGCTGTTCCGTTCACCAATGACGGTGCTTCCTTCGGTACGCAGATCACCGGTATCGTTGCAATGGGTGCCTTCACCATCGTTGCTTCGTCGATCGTCTGGCTGGCTCTGAAATTCACTGTTGGTATTCGCCTCTCCGAGGAAGAAGAGGCCAACGGTGCAGATGCTACCGAGCTTGGCATGGAAGCTTATCCGGAATTCGGTAAGGGTTCCCAGCGCTTCTAAGCAAGACTTACTGGCAGGTGCCGTGTTCGTACGACACCTGGTCGATCAGATCAAAAGCCCGTCCGGGGAAACCCGGGCGGGCTTTTTTTTGTTCCATGCTGCCTTTTTGGGCAGCGTTTTGATCACTTGGAAGGCAAAGACGTTTTTCACCGCCATAAGCGGACAACACTCCACGGCACTCAAATACCGAGCATCAGCCTTGGCATTTTACGCTTTGCTGCCCGATTTCGCGGCATTGGCACGAAAATTGATCTTGGCTGCCCCGAACCAGAGTCCGGCTGCCCCGACAAGACCGGACCGAGAGGAAACGCTATTTGAAAAGGGGACGCCTTATGGGGGCCTTCCAGACTGCCTCGGACGTATTTTTCGTCCTGATGGGCGCTATTATGGTGCTCGCAATGCATGCCGGTTTTGCCTTTCTTGAAGTCGGCACGGTTCGCAAAAAGAACCAGGTTAACGCACTGGTTAAGATCATTGTTGATTTCGCTGTTTCGACCATTGCCTATTTCTTCGTCGGCTACAGCATCGCATATGGCGTTGATTTCTTTACCAATGCTGGCGTTCTGAGCGGTCAGATCACCCCCGAAAACAGCCCAGCCTTTGCTGATAGCGGCTATGATCTGGTCAAATTCTTCTTCCTTTTGACGTTCGCAGCAGCGATCCCCGCCATCATCTCTGGCGGCATTGCAGAGCGCGCGCGTTTCTATCCGCAGCTATTCGCCACCGCCATTTTGGTGGGTGTTTGCTATCCCCTGTTTGAAGGCATGGTCTGGAATAACAATTTCGGTTTTCAGGACATGATCGAAGCCACTTTTGGCGCACCGTTTCATGATTTCGCCGGTTCCATCGTTGTTCATGCGGTTGGCGGCTGGATCGCACTTGGCGCTGTGATCAATCTCGGCGTTCGTCGCGGTCGATATACCAAAACCGGCGGCCTCGTCGGTATTCCGCCATCAAACATTCCCTTCCTGGCGTTGGGGTCCTGGGTCCTTTGTGTTGGCTGGTTTGGCTTTAACGTCATGTCGGCACAATCGATAAGCGGCATAACCGGACTGGTTGCGGTTAACTCGCTGATGGCGATGGTCGGCGGCATTCTGACGGCATTGATTGCCGGTCGAAACGATCCCGGTTTTGTCCATAACGGCGCACTTGCCGGACTTGTTGCCGTTTGCGCCGGGTCAGATGTCATGCATCCGTTGGGGGCACTTGTGACCGGCGGTCTTGCCGGTGCCCTCTTTGTCTGGGGCTTCAATCAGTGTCAGGCAAAATGGAAAATTGACGATGTTCTCGGCGTTTGGCCGTTGCACGGGATGTGCGGCCTTCTGGGCGGAATTGCCTGTGGCATCTTTGGCCTTGAGCCCCTTGGCGGCATGGGCGGTGTTTCGTTCAGCGCACAGCTGGCAGGATCGCTGATTGGTGTCGTTTTTGCGACCGTGGTCGGCTTTGTTGTCTATGGCGCCCTAAAAGCCACCATTGGCATCCGTCTGTCCGAAGAAGCCGAGTTTGATGGTGCGGATATCTCGATCCACAACATCGGCGCATATCCCGAGGACGATCTCCGCGCGAGCTAGGCTGCGCGACCCGCAACAGAGTTAATACTCTTTAAAGCCCGGAAAGCGCATCTTTCCGGGCTTTTTGCGTTGGCTTACCCGTGCTCTTAAATGTTTCTTTGCACTTTTGGCATAGGGGTAAAGTCAGGGGATTTTACCCATCTTCCGAATAACGGGACCGCGAACGGCGGACCACAGATCATGCTGGATTGACGACGACCATGTTTAACGCGCGCCTGGATCAATTGCCTGCCTATCCGTTTCCGCGATTGGCAACCCTGCTTGACGGGATCGAACCCGGTCAGCCGCCGCTTGTTATGTCGATCGGCGAGCCACAGCACGAACCGCCCGCCATGATCACCGAGGCAATGGTCAAACATGCCAGCCTTTGGCACAAATACCCGCCCGGTGCCGGTACGCCTGAATTGCGCGACGCCATCAAAAGCTGGCTTGATCGGCGCTATAACCTGCCCAAAGACATGATCGACCGTGATGATCACGTCCTGCCGGTCGCAGGCACGCGCGAGGCACTTTATCTGATTGCCACCACCGTCATTCCACAGGATCAACCGGGGCCCAAACCCAAGGTCTTGCTGCCCAACCCGTTCTATCAGGTCTATTGCGGGGCGGCGGTGCTGAATGACGCGGAAATGGTGCCGCTGGCGGCAGAGCCGGAAAACGGTTTCCTGCCCGACCTTGATCAGATTGATGCCAAGGATCTTGATGCCTGCGCGCTGTTCTTCCTGTGCTCGCCCGCCAACCCGCAAGGGGCGATTGCATCGCGTGCGTACCTCGAACAGATCATTTCACTGGCCCGCAAGCATGACTTCGTGCTGGCCATGGATGAGTGCTATGCCGATATCTATGACAGCACCGCACCGACCGGCGCGCTTGAAATCTGTGCCGCACAGGGTGGAAACATGGACAATATCCTTGTCTTCCACAGTCTTTCGAAACGATCCAGTGCGCCGGGTTTGCGTTCAGGCTTCGTTGCCGGTGATGCAAAAATCGTCACACGCTTTACCGCACTGCGCAGCTATTGCTCGGCCACCATTCCGATGCCGGTCATGGCCGCATCCACCGCACTTTGGAACGATGATGCCCATGCGGAGGCCAACCGGGATATCTATCGCGCCAAAATCGACATCGCCGAGGAAGTCTTTGGCAACCGGTTTGGCTTCTATCGCCCGCCCGGCGGATTTTTCCTGTGGCTTGATGTCGGCGATGATGAGGCTGCCACCCGGAAAATCTGGAAAGAATCCGGAGTTAAGGTCATTCCGGGCAGTTACCTTTCATTGACCGACGCCAATGGCAACAATCCGGGCAAACGGTTCATCCGCATTGCTCTTGTGCATGATCTTGAAACCACGCGGGAAGGACTGACCCGCATCGCGAAGGCATTGGAAAGCTAAACCGATACTTCGCCCGACCAGAACAGCAGGACTTAACCAGAACGGATACCCAGATGAGCAGCCAGTCAAACACTCTTGGAACCGCTTTCATGCCCGGCAGTCTCGTGACACTGCTCAAGCGCAGTGGCTTGCGGTTTTGCGGCCTTGGGCTGGTATTGCTGGCCATGGCCCTGTTCATCATGCTGATCGGTTTTCATCCCGGCGACCCATCATTTAACCACGCAACCGACCGCACGACGGTTTTTAATCCGTTGGGGATTGTCGGGGCCTATGGCGCGGATTTGATGCTGCGTACCCTTGGTCTGGCATCCGCACTGATTACCGTTTTGCTTGTCGCCTGGGGCCTGCGCCTGATTGCGGTCAAACCGTTCCGCTGGATGTGGGCACGTTTCCTTGTCTTGCCGCTGGCACTGCTTCTTGTCGCTGTTTCGGCAGCTGCCATTCAGCCGGGCATGCATTGGCCTCTGACGGTTGGACTGGGTGGTTTTGCCGGTGATTTGCTGCTGGGCAAGCTTCAGGCCGGTTTTGCGATGATTGGGGTTCCCGGCGCACGGGCGCTGATCGCATTGGCATCCATGATGCTTGGTCTGGCACTGACGATCTTTTGCATGGCCTATTCGCTGTCTGAATGGGGACGGTTGGGCACGGCCCTGTCCTTTGCAGGCGGCAAGGTGATTGCGGGCATTCGTGCCATTATCCCGACCGGCAGCAACGATGAGCCGCTTGCCAAGCGTGCCCCGGGTTCGCGTCAGGAACCGTCGATGGACAAAGGCAAGTCCAAGCTTGGCACGGCCATTTCAACCCGGAAGTCCGAGCCGGATGTCGACCCGGACGATTATGACGGGTTTGACGACGATGACGATCACGAACCGCCGGTTCATATTGTCGCCGCCCCGGCCGCAAAGCTGCAACCCAGCCAGAAGGCCGCAGCGCAGCGTCAGGCATCGTTTGATCTGGGCTCGGATGAGTATCGTTTCCCGCCGCTTGATCTGCTTGGTGAACCAGATCCGGCCGATGCCAACCAGATCGATCAGGAAGCCTTGGCGCAGAATGCCCGTTTGCTTGAAACCGTTCTTCAGGACTTTGGCGTTAAGGGCGAGATCGTGCAGGTCCGGCCCGGCCCGGTTGTCACCCTTTATGAGCTCGAGCCCGCCGCAGGTGTTAAATCATCGCGGGTGATTGGTCTGGCAGATGATATTGCGCGTTCCATGAGTGCGATTGCCGCCCGTGTTGCCGTGGTGCCCGGACGCAACGTCATCGGGATTGAATTGCCGAATGTGCGCCGTGAAACCGTTCATCTGCATGAAATTCTGGCATCGAGTGACTTTGAAAAGAACACAGGCAAGCTCAATATGAGCCTTGGCAAGGATATCGGCGGCACGCCGGTCATTGCCGATCTGTCGAAAATGCCGCACTTGCTGATTGCCGGTACCACCGGTTCGGGTAAATCGGTGGGTGTCAACGCGATGATCCTGTCGTTGCTGTATCGCCTGAAGCCTGAAGAATGCCGCTTTATCATGATCGACCCCAAGATGCTCGAACTGTCGATCTATGATGGTATTCCGCACCTGCTGACGCCTGTTGTGACAGACCCGCACAAGGCGGTTGTTGCCCTTAAATGGGCCGTGCGCGAGATGGAAGACCGTTATCGCGCCATGAGCCAGGTCGGTGTGCGTAACATTGCGGGCTATAACAAACGCATCAAGGAAGCGGCCGCCAAGGGCGAACAACTGACACGACGTGTCCAGACCGGCTTTGATCCGGAAACCGGCAAACCGATCTTTGAAGATCAGGAACTGCCGATGGAGCCGCTGCCATTTATCGTCATCATCGTTGACGAGATGGCCGATTTGATGCTGGTTGCCGGCAAGGATGTTGAAGCATCCATCCAGCGTCTGGCGCAGATGGCCCGTGCGGCGGGTCTGCACCTGATCATGGCGACGCAGCGTCCGTCAGTCGACGTGATCACCGGCACGATCAAGGCCAACTTCCCGACGCGTATTTCCTATTCTGTGACCTCGAAAATCGACTCGCGCACCATTCTGGGTGAAATGGGCGCCGAGCAGCTTCTGGGTCAGGGGGATATGCTTTACATGGGTCAGGGCGGCCGTTTGCAACGTGTCCACGGCCCGTTTGTTTCCGACGAAGAAGTCGAAAGCATCGTCAAGCATCTGCGCGATCAGGGCGACCCGGCCTATCTTGAAACCGTTACCGAAGAACCCGAAGAAGACCCGGTTGCGGCCTACATGGCCGGTGGCAATGCCGGGGCTGGCGGCGGTGGATCGGATGATGATCTTTATAATCAGGCGGTTGGCATTGTCCTGCGTGAAAAGAAGGCATCGACCAGCTTCATCCAGCGCAAGCTTTCAATCGGCTATAACCGTGCAGCCCGCATTATCGAGCAGATGGAAGAAAACGGCGTCGTTTCCGCCGCCAACCATGTCGGCAAACGTGAAGTGCTGATGGAAAATATGGACGGTACGCCCTACGAGTATTGATCTGAGCAGACTCGAATAGACGCTGCATACAAGCTGAATTCATAGAAGACCCTCACCTGTTTGGTGGGGTCTTCTTTTTTTCATGCAACCTATAGATGTTTTGCATTACCATAATTAAAATTAAATATCTCTATTTTACAATGCACTAAGATGAGAGCCGGACTGCCGATTGGCATAAATCAACGACTACCTGCGCGGGAAACGCGATTTACGCACCTAGTTACCGCTCGCCCCAATTCACGTCGACGGAACGACAGAACAAGTAACAAGCAGGTGCGTCATGAAACTTTCGGACTACTCTTTAGCGTGGAAACTGCGCGGCGTTATGTTTCTGGTCGCTTTGGCACTCGCCGCAGTGTCGATCATCGACCTTTATTCCCTGTACACGACCATGATCAAGGACCGTCAGGAAACGCTGCGGTATGTTGTCGATCAATCAGCGTCGATCATTGATAATTTTGCCAACCGGGCAAAACAAGGCGAGTTTTCAGAAGAAGAAGCCAAAAAACTTGCCCTGGAAACGGTCAAGGCCCAGCGCTTTGACGGTGAAAACTATGTTTTCGTCGCGAGCCTCGATGGCACAATGGTCATGCATCCGATCAATGCGTCGCTGAATGGAAAGCCGGTCTCGGCGGTCAAGGACCCGACCGGAGCGACACCTGTTGCAGCGTTGGTTGAAGCTGCCCGTGCTCCTGAAGGCGGGTATGTCGATTATGTCTGGCCCCATCCCGAAAGCAAAGAAGTCACACCGAAACTCGGATACGCCAGAACAGCAAGCGACTGGGGCTTGGTTGTTTCTGCAGGCGTCTATATGGACGATGTCATGGCTGCATTCTGGCAGAGCACGACCATCGGCATTATCGTTTTTGTCGGCGTCCTTGTGATCATCTGCGGTCTTGGCTTTGCAGTCGAGAAAAGCACCACCGTCCCAATGCGCAAAATCACCGAAGCCCTTTCGCGGGTTGCAAATGGTGATACGTCTGTTCGGGCTGAAGGACAGGATCGCAAGGACGAGATTGGTAACCTTGCCCGTGCACTTGAGGTATTCCTTGAAAACCGCAAGAAGGCTGATCGCCTTCAGCAGGAACAAGAAGCCGCCAATCAGGCACAGATCGAACGTGCGAAACGTATCGATGCACGCATCAAGGCGTTCGAGAACGATGTCGAAAGCAACCTGACTGTCGTCAACGCCGCCCTGTCGCAACTGCGCAGCACAGCATCCGAAATGGCCGGTCAGTCTGATCTGACCACCAGCAAGGCGGCCAATGTTGCAGCTGCCACCGAACAGGCTGCAACCAACGTCGATACCGTTGCCGCTGCTGCGGAGCAACTGGCCGCAGCAATTGATGAAATCACATCTCAGGTCGCGCGCAGTTCGGAGATTGCGCAATCCGGCGCAGATGAGGCCGATGATGCCAGTGCAATCTTTGCTGAACTTGCCAACGCATCGGACAAAATCGGTGAAGTCGTCGAACTGATCCAGTCGATTGCAGAACAGACAAACCTGCTTGCGCTCAATGCGACCATTGAGGCTGCCCGCGCCGGTGAAGCCGGCAAAGGCTTTGCCGTGGTCGCAGCCGAGGTCAAAAACCTTGCCAACCAGACCACCCGTGCGACCGAAGATATTGCCGGACACATCACAGGCATTCAGGAAAGCACCCAAGGTGCGCTTGGTGCGATTGAGCATCTTTCAGGACGCATGAAGGAACTTAATGAAGTGGCTGGTGGCATTGCAGCTGCGGTCAGCGAACAGGATGCGGCAACCGGTGAAATTGCGCGCAACGTCGCCGAAGCTGCGTCGGGCACAAAAGAAGTCGCCCACAACGTTGTCGGACTTCGCGAGTCTGCCGAAGAAGAACGTCAGGCATCTAACGAAGTCCTGCGCGCATCTGACAGCATGACCGACAAGTCGCAGGTTCTGCTGAGCCAAATTCAGGAATTCCTCAAGGATATCCGTGCTGCGTAACCTGCCCATTGCGGCAAAAAGACACCAAATGAAAAGAGGCAGGCTGTTTTGCAGCCTGCCTCTTTTTCGTATTCTGTGATGCGATGAAGATCAGATCGACTGGTTGATCCAGTCGACAAGAGCGCTTTTCGGAAGTGCGCCGACTTTCATCGCAGCGACTTCACCACCCTTGAAGATCATCAGGGTCGGGATGCCACGAACACCGTATTTCGCCGGGGTGTTCGGGTTTTCATCGATATTCACCTTGGCGATCTTGAGCTTGCCGCCCAGTTCACCAGCGATTTCATCGAGATATGGGGCAATCTGTTTGCACGGACCGCACCACTCAGCCCAGAAATCGACCAAAACCGGGTCGTTGGAACCCAGAACGTCGGTATCGAACGAACCGTCGGAAACTTTAATCGTGGTCATACTTTCAGATCCTAGTTGTTACGAGGCAAGGCGGGCGAACCCGCAAACCTCGATCCGCTTTATGAGGCCAAGGTAGGCAGCACTGACGCAAACGTCAAGCGCATTGGGCGATCCGCGCGAAAGCGATCTTCGTCAAAGCAGGCGTTCTGCAGAGTCGGTTCCCTAACCAAAAGTCAGAATATGATCAGGCAACTCTACCATCCACGGCCCATTGGTCCAGAGAATGAAACACCTGACCTTTTTGCCCGGATACATTTGCGCCAAGGCCGCGCGATAGATCGACATCTGGCGACGATAGGCGCGTGGCGTGTCTTCGACATCGCGGGGCGGCGGACGATTGGTTTTGTAATCGACAATCATCACTTCATCGCCGCGCACGACAAGCCGGTCAATCTGGGCCGAAACCACATCCCCGCCGACAATACCAACCAACGGCACCTCGGCCCGTGATCCCGGCGCAAAGACCGGGGCAAAGGCCGGATTATCGAAAATACCCAGAGTTTCATTGGCGATTTCGACCTGCAGATCGGGATCAAGTGCATGAACCGGTTGGGCAAGGAAGCGTTCCGCAGCCTTCCGGCGGGCCTGCTCCGGCAGGTCTGGCAGAAGTTCCAAAAGTTTATGGATCAGAAGACCGCGCTTGAAGCTTTGCCCTTGATCGCCACCCAGCGGCGATTGAACAGCCGGTTCGTCTTCGATCGGCCGACTGGGCGCCAGTGGCTTTGGCGGGAAGGATTCTTCTGGCGCAACTGCCCGAATTAATTGGCGTTTTACAGATTGTTTTGAATCCGAAATATCATCAGAACGGTCCGGTTTGGGCGCTTGACTTTGATCGGTTTCCCAGACCCAGCCTTCGCCTTCCCATCCCGATCCGGAATAGGCCGAAAGATCAATCTGGGCCGGTTTGGCGTACCCTTCCATCGCTTGGCTACACAGATTGTACCAGCAATGCTCAGGCGCCTTGCGCCGCCCCTGCCAACCACAGATGTAAAGCCGGTCTTCCGCGCGTGTCAGGGCGACATACAGCAGGCGGTTATATTCCTGATCGCGTTTAAGCGCGATATCATCGCGCAGGCGTGCAACAAGATCGGTTTCAAGCGCCACACGCGGCAACCAGAACATCAGGTTGCGGTCTTCCTGCCAGAACAGGTTGGGGGCCTGTGTCGGCACCTGCATGGTATCGGGCAGGAACACAATGGGAGCCTGAAGCCCCTTGGCACCATGCACGGTCATGATGCGGACTTCATCGCGCCCGCTTTGTTCAAGGTCACGCTTGATCTCGGCGTCGCCCGCCATCAGCCAATGCAGGAAGCCCTGAAGCGTCGGTGCATGGTCCGCCTCATAACCCATGGCGAGGTTGAGGAATTCGTCAATCGGGTCGTTCGCCTCGATCCCCAGACGACCAACCAGACGGGCACGGACACCACGTGCTTCCTCGCCGCGACCGCCAAGCAATTCGGCATAAAGTTCAAACGGGCGTTCGTAATCAACCCGGCCCAGCCACTTGAACAAAAAGGCATAGGCGCGCGCAAACGGCGATCCGTCTTCGACCACAGCCGCCTTTTCACGCAGCGCATGCCAAAGGGTTCTCGGCCGGTTATGGGCAATTTCAAACAGCTGATCATCATCAAGCCCGATCAGTGGGCTTTTAAGCACCTCGGCCAGTGTCAGGTCATCTTCGGGCATTAACAGGAACCGCCCGAATGCCACCAGATCCATCACCGCAAGCTGATCGGTGATTTGCATGCGGTCAACACCGGCAACGGGAACATTGCGTTCCTTAAGCGCCTTGACGACCTCATCGACAAAGGCGGTACGACGGCGCACAAGGATCATGAAGTCACCTGCGCGCACCGGACGGCCACGCGACGTCAGGATTTCCTTTTCATCAATTGCATGGCGAATACGCCCGGCAATGACGCGGGCAAGGCGAATTTCCGGATCTTCAAGGCGGACAATGCGGGTTGGCGGTGTCCACGGGTCTTCGGGTGCGCGTTCTTCGGGCTCAACCGCTGGCCACAGCTCAATCCGCCCGGCCTGTCCGACACGAAACGGGCTGTGCTGCACGTCTGCCCCGTCATCGCCCACCCCTTGCCGTGCCACCGGACCGGCAAAGACACGATCCACCGTGCCCAGCACAGCATCGGTGGACCGGAACGAGATGTTCATCGGTACTTCGCGCCAAAGGGCTTCGATTTCACGCGCCCTTTCGCGGAAATAACGGCGCATTTCGGCGAACTTTTCCGGATCAGCGCGCTGGAAGCTATAGATCGATTGTTTGGCATCGCCGACGGCAAAGATGGTGCGGGGCTTATCGGCATAGCGCCCGGCGTCGATAAAGAACTCCTCGGCCAGAATACGCACAACTTCCCACTGTTCGGGGTTGGTATCCTGCGCCTCGTCAATCAGAACGTGATCAAGACCTTCATCAAGCTTGAACAACACCCAGCCCGCAATCCCGGCCTGACGTTGCAAAAGCTGCAAGCTGGTCAGGATCAAGTCATCGTAATCAAGACGGGCATGCAGGGCCTTTTTGGTGGCGTAGCGATCAAGCATCGCATTGCCGATGGTAATCAGGGCTGATGTCGCCCCGGCCATGGCGGCGGCCTTGCGTTGGCGATCGACCTCAACCAGACGCGCACATTCCTGTTCAAGCGCATCGGCCCCCATCGGGTGATTTTCGCCTGCTGCCTTGGTGATCAGCTTGGCACGCGGTTCGCCTGCCGTGGTGAAAAAGACGCTGCGATAGTCGTTAAATACTGCCAGGCGGTCTTCGACCGTTGTCTTTTCAAGGAATTGCGCCAATGCGGGGACGCGTGCCTTATCGGTTTTGGTTCCAGCCTCAAGCGCTGCCAGCCCGCGCAGCAACCCATCGCGGTCAAAGGCATCATCGGAAAGGGCCTTGGTCAGGATGGTTTCATCATCAAGCCCTACGGGCACGCCAAGCGCCTTATAAACCGCATCGCGCATGCGATTGGCCCCGCCAAGATTGGCCAGCATGCGTTTAAGGCGACCACGTTCGCGGGCAAGCTCGCTCATGACTTCCCCAAACGCACCTTCGCGGACCTGTCCAGTGACGACAGACAGGGCATGGGCCAGATCATCATCGCGACCGGTGCGGGCGAATGCCAGAACCTCTTCCTGCACATCGGCCATGGTTTCAGCCGCTGTGCGGTCATCCATGATTTCAAAATGCGGCGCCAAACCGGCTTCGAGCGGGAAGCGGCGCAACAGCGACTGGCAGAAGGCATGAATGGTCTGGATTTTCATTCCGCCCGGTGCATCCAGCACACGGGCAAAAAGCTGCCTTGCGCGGATGGTTTCATCGGCACTGGGTGCTGCACCGGCAAGGTTGGCGAGATCGGCCTGAAGGTCGCGATCCTCCATGGTGGCCCACAGACCCAATCGTTCATTCACACGGTTGGCCATCTCGGCCGCCGCGGCCTTGGTGAAGGTCAGACACAGAATACGATGTGGCTCGGTGCCCGAAAGCATCAGGCGCAAGACGCGATCAGACAGCACCTTGGTCTTCCCGGCACCTGCCGAGGCCGACACCCAGACAGATGCCGTCGGGTCAGATGCATTGCGCTGCAGGACATTGGGATCGGTTCCGCGCATTTCGGTCATGACACATCGCCCTCCGCACCATCATCAGCATCATCAAGCTCTTCGATATCCTCGCTGCCCATCCATTCACGCAGGCGGGCAAGATGGACATAGTCGGAATATTTCGGCGCATGATCGGGATGCGGAACACTGAGATAGGGCGTATCGGGATCGGCAAAGGCCGCCGCCAGCCCATTCACACCATCCACGGCCGCGTGGGCAAGCTCTGCTGGCGTGGTTTTCATGCGGCCTGTATTGATTTCAACGATCTCACCTGCCGGATCCCCGCCCGAGAGTTTCCAGAACGCCATGCTGGCCGGGGGACCGGCGGGCACATCGCCAAAACCGCCCTTTTCGGCGATGGCGGCTTCAAGGGGTAATTGCGGCGCAAACCCGTTGGCAACGTCGCCCTGACTGGGTGGTGCGCCGGTTTTATAATCAATGATCGCAATCCCGCCATCGCGCAGCTGATCAATGCGGTCAGCACGGGCATAGACCTGAAAACCGCTGCTGGTATCAAGGGTTCCGGATTGTTCGGTATAGGATTTACGCACGGCATCGCGGCGCGCTGCTTCGGTCTGGATGAACCATTTGGCGATGCGCTCGAACCGTGGCCACCAGAAGGCCCAAAGACCGGGGCGCGCGGCAAGCGGTTTGAACACTTCGCGACCAATGATCAGCAATTCATGTTCGCCATCCGGTGGCAAATGTTCGGGATGGCGGGCGATGAACTGATCAAGGGCGTCGTGAATCAGGTTGCCGTAATCGGCTGCACCGGGATCTTCGTCGATACCATCGAGCTTGCGCAGGCCAAGGATATGACGGGCATAGATAGCGTAAGGATCACGCATCCACGTTTCGATCTGGGTGACCGACAATCGATCCGGCCTCGCCGATACAGGCGGTTTGGGGGCCGGGCGTCCGATCTTGATCCGCATGCTTGAGGCCGGTTCATCAATAAGATCAGCCAGTGCACGCCACTCGGTGGCGTCGGGTTTTTCCATCAAAACGCGCGATTTGCGCAGAATGTTTTCAATCCGTAACAACCAGCGTGACGGCACAGTCGGCGTGCCCTCGATACGCAATGCACGGGTCATCACCACATCAGGCGAACAAAACAGTTGCTGAAAATCATGTGCTGATTGCCCGACCCGGTGTTCAGGCGCTGGCAGACCGAAATTGCGCCGCATCGGGCGGCTCATCCACGGATCGGCCCCGGCTTCGGGTGGCCAGACACCTTCATTAAGGCCCCCCAGAATGGTCAGGTCGGCCTGCTGCATCTGGGCTTCAACCGTGCCCCAGATAAAGAGGCGCGGATGTTTGCCGTAACGCGGACGCACGGCGCGATCCGCCATCAGGGCATCGAGAAACGCGCTATACCGATTACCCGGCATCGGCGCAAAATCCGTCAGCGCATTAAGCAATTCATGGACGAAATCCGCCAATGCCTCGCCTGCTTCGCCGCGCCACAGGCGATCAGCGCCGGTTTGGGTGTCGCTGGCTGCCAGTGCCTCGGCCGCCGCAACATGACTGCGCAGCAGATGAACTGGCGCATGAGCGTTATCGCCGTTCAGATCATCAATCGGATCAAGGCAGGTTTTGATGCGGGTGACCAGATCACTAAGGCGCGCATGATCATCACGGATGCGCTCAATCCGGCCCGTCACGCTATCTGATCCGGACGTGCTAATGCGGGTGACTGTATCTTCGCACCAGCCATCAAGTGCGATTTGCAAACCATCCAGCCCCGGACCCGGTCGGGCACCGCGCAGGACTTCCTTTTCAAGCAATCGGGTCAGAACCCGGAAGTTTTCGGGTGAAAGTCCCGCCGCCGACAATGGATGTTTAAGCAGTTCCAGCAACGGAACGGGCGCGAATTCTTCCTGCACCGCCCGCACGACAAGGCGCAGATAAATCGCCGGTGCCGTGTCATGCAGCGGGATACCGGCCGAGTCATCAATTTCGACCTCCCACCGGCGGAGTTCCGTCGCCACGCGACGGGCAAGGCCACGATCTGGTGTTACCAGCGCGCAGGTCTTTTCGGGATGCTCCAAAGCCTCGCGCATCATAAGGGCAATGGTGGTTGCCTCTTCACGCGCACCCGAACAATCCACACGCAAAACGCCATCCATCACATCCGGGGTAAATCCGGTGATGTGACGCCAGTGATGGGTGGTCTTGGCCGGTCGCAACGCCTCGCGGGCCAGACGGCGGCGTTCAATCGTGGCATCAATTTCCGCGTCAAGGGCCGGCCAAGGCAGCACACTGTCAGCATGGCGACCAATATGGCCCAATGTCTTGCCCAGAAGATGTTGCGGATGGGCCGCATCATCGGCAATCGCCGCCCAGTCTTCGTGGCTAAGCCCTGTCATAAGGCCGGGCAAAACTACCCGGCCCTGCGGCATTCTAAGCACCGCCGCCATCAAGTCGCGCAAGGCGGGGAACGGGCCGGTTGAGCCGACAATCAGCACCGGCGTTTCTGGCGGGTTTTCTTCCCAGAGATCAATCTGTGCCGCAATCAAGGCATTGCGCCGCATAGCCCGGTCACTGACATCCTGAGAAGCCAGAATACCCGGCCAGTGAATGGTCAGGATTTGCAGGAATTCAAGGGTGAGCTGCCAGTGTTCGGCAAATTCTTCGGGGACCAGGCCCTTAAGATCGTCAAAGGCGCAGTTTTCGGTTTGCACCTGATCCAGAAAGCGTGCGAGTTCGCCGGCAAGGCGGGCGGCCTGATCGGCAGTTGGTTTTTCACCGCGATGATCGGGGCGGCCCATGATCAGCTGGGTGAGCAGCAATTTGCGCTGCAGATCGGGGATGGCGGGCGGCAGATCAAGGGCCGCCTGTTCACCACCCGCACCATAAATCGCCAATTCATCCTCATCCGCCTCGCCCAGCGGACGAATGGTCGGAAGCAGGGTAACCGCGCCTTGGGACTGCCGTAAAAAGGCATCGCGCATCACCTTGGCGGATCGGCGGTTGGGCACCATCAGAACATAGTCGGGCAAGGTATCTGGCTGATCGGCGGTTTCCGCCATAAGTTGTTTGGCGATCAGATCGGCAAAGGCAACGCCGGGCGGAATGAAAAACAGGTTTGAGGGCGGCGTAACCTCGCCGGCGAAGGAGGCTTCGTCATATTCGGGCGCGTCCATGTAATCAAACAGGTCGGCCATCAAACTCCCCCGGATGCGGCTTTCTTGGCGCGCTCAGTTTCAAGCGCCTTTACGATGACAGGTTCGGACTCCTTGAGCGCCTCTGGCGTGCCGATATGAAAATATCCGCCATCATGTACCAGACCATAACACCGACCAGCGGCAAGCGCCTTGTCATAAACGACATTCAGTGACCAGGCGCCATCGGGCGTGTCTTCAAACAGATGCGGTGCCAATATTTGCACCCCGGTAAAGAAGTACGGGGCCTCGGGCGCATCACCGCGCCGTTTCAAGCGCCCGTCCACTTGCCAGAAGAAATCCCCTGCCCCGTCATAGCCATAGCCGTCCGAAACCGGATAAAGGGCCAGAAGTGCATCCATGTGATCGGGGTCAAAGGCATTAATCAGGCGATCAAACAGCGGCTCAGCGCCCTCGGTCCAAAAAACATCGGCATTGGCAATCAGGATTGCGTCTTCGTCGAGTTTCGAGAGCGCATTTTTCACCCCGCCGCCGGTTTCAAGCAGGTCTTCCTCGGGCGAGGTGATGATGATGGGGGCAGTTCTGTTGGCGACATGATCAATGATCTGTTGCCCAAGATAATGGGAATTGACCACCGCCTGCGTGACACCGGCGTTTGCGAGTTTATCAAGCACATGATCAAGCATCGGTTTGCCCGCGACCGATATCAACGGCTTTGGGATGGTATCGGTGATCGGGCGCATGCGTTTGCCAAGACCAGCCGCCAGAACCATGGCCTGTGCCTTTGTTTCCGGTGCGGTCATAATTGTGCCTCTTTGCTTGACAGGTTCTGGGTTTTGACGATTGCCGGGGCGGTGCGGGCATCGGCCGGGATATGGGCATCTACCCATTCCTGAAGGGCAGGGAGGTTATCAGTCGCCCCGCGCAGGATCATGTCCCAGCAGCATGGGATGTAGTCGAAATAGCGCGTCTTTCCGGCCTTGATCGCAAGCCAGCCAAACCGGCCAAGGATGCGGAAATTGCGCACCATCGAGCTTGCAATATAGGCCGTTTCGAAATCAGAACGATCAACATCAGGGAACGCGGTGAGATAGAATTCCTTCATCCGCGCCTCAAGGTCCGGTCCGATATCATGGCGCACATCGCGCAGAAGCGACGCCAGATCATAGGGCCTTGGTGCAATGGCCGCGTCCTGAAAATCTATGATGCCACAATCATCACCGCCATCACCATTTTCAACCAGCATCAGGTTACCAACATGATAATCACGGTGAATGATCACCTCGCCCACCTGCCAGCAAAGTGGCAACACGGTTTCAAGAAGCTGATCAAAGGCCGTGCTTGCCGCTTCACGCTTGGCGGCATCCGGGATGATGAGTGGCAGATAATCGTCCTTGAAGCTGGCAAGCATCCGGCGCAGGTTTTCCGGGTCATAGCGCACCAGACCGCAATCATTCATCCCGCCCCCGTCGCAGAAGCGATGCAGGGTGATCAGCTGTTCAATGGCACGCAGGTAAAGCGCATCCTGCGTCATGCCATCAAGCATCGCACTGCCGGTGAGCGCCGCGGTGAAGGTGATATCGCCAAAATCCTCGATCAGGACCAAGCCGCGCTTTTCATCCGCCTGATAGATTTCCGGCACCCGCCAACCGGCCTGTTGGAACAGGTTTGTGGTTTGCAATACCGGCGAGACAGAGGCTGCGCGTTCTGGGTTGTCATGGATACCGTGCGGATCGACATGAATTGCCGTCGGCGGAAAATCCATTAACAGGGCGGTGTCATGGCGCCGTTCGAGGCGGAAATATTTCCGCGCCGAGGCATCATCAACCAACGGCATGACCTGCGCGGTCTGCCAGCCACAGGTAACCAGAAAATCCTGGCGTTCGGCATTACGTCGTTCCTGATCGGGGCTTGCGCGGTTCATGACGGATCCACCTCCAGATCATTGATGCGCGTCACCCATTCTTCGCCATGCGGCTCAAGCTTGAACACGCGGCCATCAGGGGTCGATCCGGGGTCGATATGAATATCAAGACGGTTTTCCGGGGTCAGGTATTCCAACCGATCCGGCCATTCGATCAGGCTGACCGCATCGGAAAAGGCATCCTCGATATCAAGTTCGTGGACTTCTTCGGGATCAGACAAGCGATACAGGTCAAAATGCCAGACTGGCACGCGATCAAGTTCATAGATCTGAACCAGCGTGAAAGTCGGACTGGGAACTTCTTCATGCGGGTTATCGGCCACAGCCCGAATGAAGGCACGGCAAAAGGCACTTTTGCCCATGCCGAGTGTCCCATGCATCAAAATCACGTCCCCTGCCCTGGCTACAGCGGCAAGTTTGGCGGCGAGGGCTTCGGTCCCGTTCTGATCGCTGACAGTGACTGTCTTGGTCATAATGTCCGTCTTTTGAATGGCTCTTGCCTTCCGTTTTAGGGGGTTGATGTGGCACTTCGCAATGATTTTGCGAAGCCGATCGAGGCCTGTGGTTCAAATCACGGTGCAAACCCGGAAAAAGGCCGGTTTACATTGCGATATCGTGTTCCAGATGCTATCTCGCTGCATAAGAAATCCCGCACACCGCCGGGCTTGGGGGCAGCCCCCTACCCAAATTTGATTTTATTTGGATGGAATAAGTATGTCAGACGCATCGCATAGCACAGATATTGCCATTATTGGCGCAGGCCCGGTCGGGCTTTTTGCGGTTTTCGAAGCCGGTATGCTGGGGCTTAAATCCCATGTGATTGACGCGCTTGATATGGTCGGCGGCCAGTGCAGCGCGCTTTATCCGGAAAAGCCGATTTTCGACATTCCGGCCCATCCGCAGATCGCCGGTCAGGACCTTATTCACGAACTTGCCAAACAGGCTGACCCGTTCGAGCCGACCTATCATCTGGGTCAGCAGGTCACCAAGCTTGAAAAACGCGATGATGGCCGTTTCACGCTGGTCACCACGAAGGGCACTGTGATTGATGCCGGTGCGGTTGTGATTGCGGCGGGTTGCGGTGCCTTTGGCCCGAACAAACCGCCGATGGATGGTCTTGAAGAGTATGAAGGATCGGGTGGCGTTCAGTATTACGTAAAACGTCGTGCCGACTTTGCTGGCAAGAACGTCGTGATTGCCGGTGGCGGTGACTCGGCTGTGGACTGGGCATTGTCCCTG
Organism: Thalassospira sp. ER-Se-21-Dark; assembly: GCF_017922435.1. Lineage (NCBI taxonomy): Bacteria > Pseudomonadati > Pseudomonadota > Alphaproteobacteria > Rhodospirillales > Thalassospiraceae > Thalassospira > Thalassospira sp. ER-Se-21-Dark. The sequence continues at coordinate 1,053,165 of NZ_VDEZ01000001.1, forward strand.
CATGATATCGCCGCCAAGGTGATGGTGGTTCATCGTCGCCCGAAATTCCGTGCCGCCCCGGACAGCAGTGCAAAACTGCAGGCGCTGGCCGAGGCGGGCAAGATCGAGTTGGTCATCCCCTATCAGCTTAAAGGTCTTAAGGGTGAAAATGGCATTCTGTCGCACGTGGTTGTAGCGACGCTCAAGGGCGAAGAGCGGGAACTTGAAGCCGATCACCTTCTGCCGTTCTTTGGCCTTGCCATGGAACTCGGTCCAATTGCCGATTGGGGCCTTAATCTTGAGAAGAACCATATCGGCGTGAAACAGGCGACGATGGAAACATCCGTCCCGGGCATCTTTGCCATTGGCGATATCGCGACCTATGAGCACAAGCTTAAACTGATCCTGTCGGGCTTTGCCGAGGGTGCGAGTGCGATCCACGCCGCACGCGCCTATATGTTCCCGGACAAGGAATTCCACTTCGAATATTCGACCACGACGGGTGTTCCGAACGAATAACCTGACATTTGGTCAAAGTTTTCAAGGAAGCGCACCATGACCACAAAACATCCCGAACATCGTGGAGGTTGTCTTTGTGGCGCGGTGCGCTTTGTTGCATCCGGGGAACCGATTGGCGGCAATCACTGCCATTGCGGCATGTGTCGTAAGGATAGCGGTTCGGGTGTTTCGACCTTTGTCGCGTTCCCGACCAACGCCGTCATATGGGATGGCAAGCCGCGCGAATATGAAAGTTCGCCTGGCAAGTATCGCGGATTTTGCCCGACATGCGGATCAAGCGTTACCTGGCGCAAGGGCGATGACGACAGCTTCATCGATTTCCGATTGGGCACCTTTGATGACCCAAGCCGGTTCAAGGCCAAAAAGCATCTTTGGATGCGCACAGCACTGCCGAGCTTTGCCGGAATTGATCCGGAGATCGAGCATTTTGATTAAGCGCGACGATCCCTGACCCTTTTAAAGTACTAAAGCTTGTTCCTGCCAAACTGGTGACATCACAGGTACCGGACAAAAGAAACTTTGTCTCTGGCCCTCGGGGCTCAATCATGACAGGCTGCAAAATTCTACCAAGAGTAGAATTCGCACATATCACCATCAGGGGAACGAAATGAGCGATCAGAATCCGGACGACCAACCGAACAGCCGCCGAAAAATGAATATGCGCAAACTGATGCTGTTTGGTTCAGGTACGCTTCTGCTTGGCACCTTACTGATGATGGTGACATTCCAAACCACCTTTCAGATGATGATGCATGGACGTTCTGCAGGCAGCTTCATCATTGTCATTGGTACAGCCGTTGCGATCGGCCTTTTGGTCGCCGGTTCGACCATCATATCAAAATGGGTGTCCCGCAAGGTTGAGGCTATTCTGGAAGAGTAAGCTTGGCCTCTTGCGCGGCTTCGCCGTTCGACGTCAAGTAGTATCTCGCACATATAGCGTCCAGAGGTTCGGCTGTGTCTTAGAGCTTAACCGAAACGCCAAGGTGCTCGGCCAAAACGCTCACGATCATGCCGTGATCTTCGTGCGATGCGAGGCCGGATACTGTAATCGCGCCAATCACGCCGACACCGGCAACACGGACCGGGAAGCTGCCGCCGTGATCGGCATAGTCGGCAAAATCGATCCCGTGATCAGCAAGGGATTTGCCCTTGGCCTTAAGCTCCGCCCCAAAGCGCATCGAGCTTTGATGTTCACGTAGCACCAGATTGCTTTTACGACGTGCCCACGCATCGTTGGCCGGTTTGGCACCGGCAAGGGATGCGTGAAACAGGGTGCGGTCCGGGGTGCGGATATTGATGGCAACCGGGGCGTTTTTGGCCTGTGCGACGCCGACCAGTTTGGAGCCGATTGACCAGGCGGTGTCTTCATCAAAGCGGTCAAACACCAGAATTTCTTCCTGTTTGGCGAGCAATTCCAGATCCATCGGGAGACTCCTTGGGCAATTGGTTGGGCTGCGTCCATCCATAGCGCAGCACGTTAGCCTCTGAAAACAGCAAAGAAAAAGGCTACATCAACAATGTGATACAGCCTTTGTTTCGAAATCGTAATTTCGGCTTACTTGTCGTCGCCCATCTTGAGCGCGTTGATAAAGGCCGATTGCGGAATTTCGACCTTGCCGAACTGACGCATCTTTTTCTTACCGGCCTTCTGTTTTTCAAGCAGCTTGCGTTTACGCGAAACGTCACCACCGTAACATTTTGCCGTAACGTCCTTACGCAGGGCAGAAACGGTCTCACGGGCAATCACCTTGCCGCCGATGGCGGCCTGAATGGCGATGCGGAACATCTGGCGCGGGATCAGGTCCTTAAGACGCTTACAAATCTCACGACCACGGTATTCAGCCGCCGAACGGTGCACCATCAGAGCCAATGCATCAACCGGTTCTTCGTTCACAAGGATGGAAACCTTTACCAGATCGCTTTCATCATAACCGGCAATTTCGTAATCGAAGCTGGCATAGCCGCGAGAAATCGATTTCAGACGGTCATAGAAATCAAACACCACTTCGTTGAGCGGCAGTTTGTAGACCGCCATTGCCCGGTTGCCGACATAGGTCAGATCAAGCTGAACACCACGGCGTTCGGTGCAAAGGGTCAGGATGCCGCCAAGATATTCGTCCGGCACCATGATCGATGCCTTGATCCATGGTTCTTCAATGGCCTTGATCTTGGTAACGTCCGGGAAATCAGCCGGGTTATGCAGCAGGATTTCTTCGCCCTTGCTCAGCGTGATCTTGTAGGACACCGACGGTGCGGTGGTGATCAGATCAAGCTCGAACTCGCGTTCCAGACGTTCCTGAATGATTTCCAGATGCAAAAGACCCAGGAAACCACAACGGAAACCAAGACCAAGTGCGGTCGAGTTTTCCGGCTCGAACTGGAAGGACGCGTCATTGAGATGCAGCTTTTCAAGCGCATCGCGCAGCACTTCATATTCGCTGGTATCCACCGGGAAAATGCCACAAAACACAACCGGGATGGACGGTTTGAAGCCGGCCAACGGCTTGGCGCAGGGACGTTTTTCCTCGGTAATCGTGTCACCGACTTCACATTCCGCCACGGTTTTCATACCGCAGTTGATAAAGCCGATTTCGCCCGGCCCCATTTCATCAATCGCAAGCGGCTTTGGCGTGAACACACCAACGCGTTCGATCTGATGGGTGACCTTGGCGTTCATGAAGCGGACTTTCTGACCCTTTTTCAGGGTGCCTTCCTTCACGCGCACCAGAATCATCACACCGAGATAGGTGTCATACCAGCTATCAACCAGAAGAACTTCAAGCGGTGCGTTCGCATCACCTGTCGGCGCCGGAAGACGATGCACCAGTGCTTCAAGCACGTCAGGCACGCCCAGGCCGGTTTTGGCCGAGATCATCACAGCATCAGACGCATCGATGCCAATCACTTCTTCGATCTGTTCCTTGACCTGATCGGGTTCGGCTGCCGGAAGGTCGACCTTGTTCAAGACCGGGACGATCTCGTGATTGTTTTCAATCGCCTGATAGACGTTGGCAAGCGTCTGGGCTTCAACACCCTGTGCTGCATCAACCACCAGAAGCGATCCTTCGCACGCTGCGAGCGAGCGCGACACTTCATAGGCAAAGTCAACGTGACCCGGCGTGTCCATCAGGTTGAGCGTATATTCCTGCCCATCCTTGGCGGTGTATTTCAGTCGCACGGCCTGGGATTTGATGGTGATGCCACGTTCACGTTCGATATCCATCGAATCGAGAACCTGATCGGCCATTTCACGTTCGGTCAGGCCACCGGTCAACTGGATCAGGCGGTCGGCCAGGGTTGATTTACCGTGGTCGATATGGGCGATGATCGAAAAGTTACGAATGTTCTTAAGGTCAGTCATTTTTGGCTGCTTCTGGCACTAAAATTGGCTGGCATTTCGCCGCGTGGCACATTGTTTCGAAACGGTGTGATCACCAGATACCCGGTTGATACATAACGCGCAAATCGCATTCTTTCCAATATCCCCTGCCCCGTCGGCCAGCCAATTTCGGCAGCGACATCAGGCCTTATCGCATCACGGATGCGAAAGAGCACGATCGGAAAAACCAGCATTGCGTGATCATTGCATCGTTCGGGAAATCGGTTCTGATATATCCCGGATCAATCACCAGCGGGTTTATAGGGGTTTTTGCAAGGAATTAGAAGCGTTGTGTTATGTTCACGGCGTCTGTGAATAACCTGCAGTCTGGCACGGCCATCACTTACCGAAACGTGATCACGTTAAGGGTCCTGGTCACGAGATGTCAGGTGCATCACAAAACAAGCCTTTAACGCTTACATTCATTTGTTTGCATCCTTTTCAACCGCGCGAAAAGGTCTTAAATTTCAAGGTTGAGGAAACCATAACTCTGTCTGGCAGGGGCACGCCAATAACATGTTCATAATGTCAATCGAGCCATCCCTGTCCCGGCGCAGTCTTGTCAAGTTGCGCAAACGGCTTGCCGCCTTGACGCTGACGGGTGTGTTTGTCCTGCTGTTTTCCTTCTTTTTCATTCAGAAAACGCTTTATGACAGCGCGGTCGAACACGCCAGTGCCCAACTTGAAGCAACCGCCTTTCGGTTGGGATCGATGTTGTTGCTTCATAATGATGTCGACCTGCAAAAGATCGTGGCGGACAATTCCGATATTACCGTTGGTCTGCTTGATAACCAGCTTAACCAGATCAAGGGTTTTATCCCGCCGCATCTGATCGGCGATCTGGGCGACTATATCAGTACCCAACAAACTGATCGCGATTCCCTGGTCTGTGTTCACAGCAGCGAAGTCATGGTTCTGGCCTATAGCAAACTGCCACAAATCAACCGGATAGTGGTGGCCTATACGCCGCGCAGCGCGCTTTTGAATAACTGGCGCGATGCTTTTATCCTGCACGCGCTGATGTTTGTCATGGCGATGACCATTCTTTGTGGCCTGGCGGTCTGGTTGTGGCATCGCCTCAAACGGCAGCACATGCGTGCTGCCCATCTTGCCGAACATTTCAGCGATACGGAAAATACCTTGGCGGAATGCGGCTGTGCCGTGATCAGCTGGCCGGTGGAGACCACCGACGGAAAACTGACGGCGCAACTGAACTGGCCGGAAATCCTTGGTCCGACAGCGGAAAACATCGAACCGACCATGACGGATTTTCTTGACCGGTTGTCATCGGAATCCCGCACAAAGCTTCGCGGACCGCTGATTGACAATGTCTGGCAGGATGCCCGGATTGGCACGATGGTCGATATCCGCACTGCCAGAAACCAGATGCAGCGTTTCTATCTGATGGCGCATCGCTACAGCGAAGACAATCGGGAATTTATTTCGGTTTTGCTTCTGGAAACTGCGGCACAACAGGAACTGTGCCATCCGTTTGAAACCTACCTGCGCCATACGCCGGAACCAGCCATTGTGGTCAATCAGGACGGCATCCTTAAGGGGTTCAGCCCCGCCCTGGAAGAGCTGATGGGGTTGCCGGTGCATGACATCGTCAACAAACCTTTCTTTATGCTGTTCGTTCCCGAGGACCAACAAACCGCGATGACGGCCATGCGCCAGAAAAACGGCACTGCGACGATCAGTGATGGCAAATCAATCCTGCGCGTACTCGACCGCAAGGGCAATGTTCGCTGGTTGGCCTGGCATTGCGTGGGCCCGTTTGACGAGATGATCTTTTGCAGTGCGCGTGATGTGACGGAGTTTGTCGAAAATGCCAACAAGCTGCGCGACACACTTGATCAGCTCAAGCGCAGCAACGAAGACCTCGAACAATTTGCCTATGTGGCGTCCCACGATTTGCAGCAACCACTGCGCATGGTCGCCAGCTATACGCAACTTCTCAAGCAGCGTTACAGCGGCAGCCTTGATCAGGAAGCCGACGAATATATCGACTTTGCTGTCGATGGTGCCAAGCGCATGCACAAGCTGATCAGCCACCTCCTTGAATATGCCAAGACCGGTACGCGCGAAGATTTCGCACCGATTGACTGCAATCAGGTGCTAAACGAGGCGCAAGCGGACCTCAAGGACGTGATTGGCCGTGAACATGCGACCATCACCCATGACGATCTTCCGACCGTCAAAGGTGACCGGATTGCCTTGTCGCGGCTATTCCAGAACCTTTTATCCAATGCCATCAAGTATCGCCGCCCCGGCGTATCACCGCATATTTCCATTACGGTCGAACCCGACCCGGTGATGCGCGACTATTGGCGTTTTTCAGTCCGCGATAACGGCATTGGCATTCACCCCGAACATGCACAACGGATTTTCCGCCTGTTCCAGCGCCTGCATAAGGACGAGTTTTCCGGAACGGGACTTGGCCTGTCTCTGTGCCGCAAGATCGTTGAACAGCATGGCGGCCGCATCTGGCTTGATACCAGCCGACCGCTCAGTGACCCGGGCACGACCATCATCTTTACGCTTCGGGTTTACCACGCCGAGGCATCACGCATTGGGCAAAACAATCCTTGAACGGCTCAGTACATGGCAGCATGGCAAGCATATTGCTTGAGACTGAGAGTTAGACGGGCAGACAGGTAAAAGCTGCCCTGTGCCTGTTATGGAGCGTTAGATGTTCAAGACCATGATCCTGTCCCGCCCTGTATTCAAATCTGTTCCGGTGATGCTGGCCCTTTTGGCGCTCAGCGCATGTGGATCAGACATGCGCACCATGAATGACAGCCACATGCAGAAACTGGCTTTTTATTTTGCCGAACATGAACCGGGCGAGCCGCTGCCGCGGGGGTGGCGCCGGCTGGATGGCGCTGAAATCAATTACCGTTTTGCAAACGAAACATATGCCGTCTATTCAATTGACGAGGATGAACAGCTTCTGGTCATGCATCTTTATGACGATGGTACAGGTCGAATGGAAGCCGATGATGATCGTGAACGTTGTGAATGGAACAGCATGGTCGATCAGCTGACCATCGAATGCGACGACACCGATATGGAATGGCATGTCTTTACCAATGGGCCGGATCTGATCGCGCTTGATCTGGATGAGGACGAATACGCCATCCTGCGCAAACGCCCCGGTCGGTAAATTTGACCGATGGTCCACAAACAAAACGGGCTGCCCAACATTGGAGCAGCCCGTTTTTATTCGTATCTTTGGCGAAAGATCAGGCGCGTAGAGAGCCACCCGTGGCTTTTTCAACCGCTTCGACAACCTTTTTGCAGACCGCTTCGATTTCTTCTTCGGTCAGGGTTGCCTTGGTCGGCTGCAAGATGATCGAGAAGGCGAGTGACTTTTTGCCATCCTCAATCCCCTTGCCAGCATAAAGGTCAAAGATCGTCACATCCGTGATCAGATTGCGATCGGCACCTTTGGCGGCCTTGATGATCGCCTCTGCCTTCACACCTTCATCAAGCAGGAAGGCAAAGTCACGTTCGACCGACTGGAAGCTTGATGCGTTCAAGGCAGGACGGGCCGTGCCCTTTTTCTTTGGCATCGGAACGTTTTCAACAAACAGTTCAAACGCGACAACGCGACCTTTGACGCCAAGCGCCTTAAGCACCTTCGGATGCAATTCGCCGAAATAGCCCAGAACATTTTTCGGACCCAACTGCAGGGCTGCCGAACGGCCCGGGTGATACCATTCCGGCGCACCATCGGTATTGACCTGAACATTGGCGGCACTGGTACCCAGTGCTTCGATCAGGGCTTCGGCATCGGCCTTAACATCAAACACGTCGACATCACGACGCGAACCGGTCCAGCTGCGCTGAGTTGTTGCACCGGAACGCAAGCCTGCGGCCACCAGACGCTGATCGCCCGGCTGATCGCCAAAGAATTCCGGACCAACTTCAAACAGCGCCAGATCGGAAAAACCACGGGCCTGGTTACGACCGGCCGCCGCAATCATGTTGATCAGGGCGTTCGGGCGCATGATATCAAGGTCGGAACTGATCGGGTTCGCCAGATACAGACCGTCTTTGAGTTCACCAAAGAGTTTGGCCCAACGCGAGTCGGTAAATGACCAGGTCACGGTTTCATAAAGACCGCGCGATGCCAGAACTCGGCGGGTCAAACCAACACGTTTCTGGAACGGCGACAAGGCCGGAACCGGCAGGCTGGTCTCACGTTCCAGCGGGACAGTCGGGATTTTGTCATAACCGACAATGCGCAGCACTTCCTCGACCAGATCGGCTTCACCGATGATGTCCGGACGCCAGGTCGGTGCGACGGCGTTAATAACCGGTGCAGAACCGCTAACCTCAAAGCCCAGCGATTTCAGGATTTCAATCGCACGATCTGCTTCAACGGCAACGCCGCCCAGCTCACGAATACGATCAATTCGCAGATCAAAGGCATTGCGCGGATTTGGTACTTCGCCAGCCTTGACGACATGGGATACTTCACCCCCACAGATCTCGGTGATCAGATGGGTGGCAACTTCGATGCCCCAGGCAACCGACTGCGGATCAACGCCACGCTCAAACCGATAGCGCGCATCGGAATTGATCTGAAGCTTACGACCGGTCTTGGCAATGCTGATCGGATCGAACAGTGCGCATTCGACAAACACATTGGTCGTTTCTTCAAGGCAGCCAGTTTCTTCACCACCGATGATGCCACCAATGCCCAGTGCCTTTGCCTGATCGGCAATCACCACCATGGAGTCGGAAAGCGCGTATTCCTTGTTATCAAGGGCTGCGATCTTTTCGCCATTGGTCGCATAACGCACATTGATGTCGCCCGACAGTTTGTCGGCATCAAACACATGCAGTGGACGACCAAGGTCATGAGTCACTAGGTTGGTGATATCCACCAGTGCGGAAATCGGACGCAGACCGATGGCTTCCAGACGGGCTTTCAGCCATTCCGGGCTTTCGGCGTTTTTCACACCGCGGATGTAACGGCCATAGAAGGCCGGAACTGCATTGTTGGTGTCAATATCGCCGCTAATCGTAACGCCAATCGGGCTGTCAAACGCACCAGTAACCGGCTCTTGGCGCGGATCGGCCTTAAGCGTTCCGATGCCCGCAGCCGCCAGATCGCGGGCGATCCCGCGAACACCGGTGCAATCCGGGCGGTTCGGTGTCAGACCGATTTCAAGGATCGGATCATCCGCACCAAGGACAGACGCAACCGGTGCACCGATTTCAGCATCTTCAGGCAGTTCGATGATGCCGTCATGGTCTTCACCAAGGCAGAGCTCACGGGTGGAGCACATCATGCCCTGACTTTCAACACCACGGATTTTGCCCGGTTTCAGTTTGGAACCATCAATCGGAATGATCGCGCCCGGCTGTGCCAATGCGACCTTAAGTCCCGTACGGGCATTCGGCGCACCACAAACGACCTGAATGATCTTTTCGCCGGTATTAACCCGGCAAAGCTTCAGGCGGTCAGCATCGGGATGTTGGCCTGCTTCTTCAATGTGGGCGACACGGATGTCGGCAAGGGCTGCCGCGCGGTCGGTCACGCCTTCGATTTCAAGACCGATATCGGTCAGTTTTTCTGCAACCACCTCAATCGACGCATCGGTATCAAGGTGCTGTTTCAGCCAATTCAGTGTGAATTTCATTATCTCAGCCCCTTACCATGTTCGGTACATCCAGCGGCACGAAACCATAATGTTTCAGCCAGCGCAGATCGGTATCGAAGAAGGTGCGAAGATCGGGAATGCCGTATTTCAGCATGGCGATACGTTCGATCCCCATACCAAAGGCGAAGCCTTGATATTCTTCGGGATCAAGGCCGCAGGCGCTCAGCACGCGCGGATGAACCATGCCGCAGCCAAGAATCTCCAGCCAGTCGTCGCCTTCACCAATCTTGAGCTCCCCACCTTTGCGCGAACAACCGATATCCATTTCGGCACTCGGCTCGGTGAACGGGAAGAAACTTGGACGATAGCGGACCGGCACATCATCAAGTTCGAAATAGGTTTTGACGAACTCAAGCAGGCAGCCCTTGAGGTGACCCATATGGGTTTTCTTGTCGATGACCAGACCTTCGACCTGATGGAACATCGGTGTGTGGGTCATGTCGCTGTCAGAGCGATAGGTACGACCCGGCGCAATGATGCGGATCGGCGGAGTTTTCGACTGCATGGTCCGGATCTGCACCGGCGAGGTGTGCGTTCTCAGCACAAGGCGCGAACCATCTTCCTGTTCGGGCAGATAGAAGGTGTCCTGCATTTCACGCGCGGGGTGTTCCGGCGGAATGTTCAGCGCGGTAAAGTTATGGAAGTCGTCTTCAACATCCGGGCCTTCGGCCAGGGCAAAGCCCATTTCGCCAAAGATCGAGACGATTTCATCAATCGTCTGGCTGATCGGGTGAATGCGGCCCGCGGTTTCATCCGGACGCGAGGACAGGGTGACGTCAATCCGCTCGCCCGACAGACGCGCCTCGAGGGCAGCATCCTCAAGGGCAGTTTTACGGGTTTCGATTGCGCCAGCGACCTGGTCCTTGACGGCATTAAGCGTCTGACCAAATTCACGACGCTGGTCAGGGTTCATCTTGCCAAGGTTTTTCATCAGGCCGGTAATGCGGCCTTTCTTGCCAAGGGCGCTGATACGGACGTCTTCAAGGGCTGCCAGATCCGCTGCCTTTTCGACTTCCGCCAGAACCTCTTCGCGCAATGCTTCGATGTTTTCCATAACTTCCGACGCTTTGGCTTGGGTTTAAAATTCACAAAAAGAAAAGGGACGGCCAATATGGCCGCCCCTGATCAAATCAGGCAAGTGCCGATGAAACCTTTTTACAAAGGTTTATCAGTCCAGTGCAGCCTGCGCCTGGGTGACCAGAGCTTTGAAAGCTTCCGGCTCACGCACTGCGATGTCGGCAAGAACCTTACGGTCCAGTTCAACACCAGCCTTTTTCAGGCCATTCATGAACTGGGAATAGCTCAGACCGTTCTCACGTGCGCCAGCGTTGATACGCTGAATCCAGAGCGAGCGGAACTGGCGTTTCTTAACGCGACGATCGCGGTATGCATACTGCAGACCTTTTTCCACAGCCTGAACGGCGGTGCGGAAAGTATTGTTGCGGCGACCGCGGTAACCCTTGGCAGCCTTAATAACCTTGCGGTGACGAGCGTGTGAAGACACGCCCCCTTTTACACGAGCCATTTAACTCTCCTTCAACCTTAACCGTACGGCAGGAATTTTTTGACGATGCGGGCATCTGCGTCACAGAGGATCTCCGTGCCACGTGCCTGGCGCTTCATCTTGGTCGGTTTCGCAGTCAGAAGGTGGCGCTTGTTTGCCACGTTGTGACGGACTTTCCCGCTGGCGGTCAGGCGAAAGCGTTTTTTCGCACTCGCTTTGGTCTTCATCTTGGGCATTTTTCTATCCTTGCAAAAGCAATGAAAACGAAATCCCCTACGGCGGCTGGGCATGCCCTGAAGGATCTATATAAACCTTCCAGCCTCACCACCTGTTTTGGGGACGGGTGGTTATAGACTCCGACTTTACCTTTTTCAAGGGCCAATTCAGCCCTTTCCCCTTGCTTTTTGGGACATTGAGCCGCCATTGTGCGCAGGCACCACTTTTTCAGACCCAATCCATCATCGCGCATTTTGCCATCTGACTGATCACATGTCGCAAATCACATCAATCATTTTGCCATTCTTTGCACTGATCGGTCTTGGCTGGATTGGCGGCAAGTTCAAGATCGTATCACCCGACGGTATGCGCGGCATCAACGGGTTTGTGTTCTATTTTGCACTGCCCGCCCTGTTGTTCAAGGCACTTGCAACCCGAAGCCCGTCAGAGATTTGGCAGCCTGACATCATCCTCGCCTATGGCGGTGGTACTCTTGTGGTTTATGGCATTTCGCGGCTCATCGCCTCGCGCGTGTTCGATCTTGATCCGGCCAGCCAGACGCTGTTTTCCTTTGCCGGAACCATGGGCAATGTCGGCTTCATGGGGCTCCCGCTTATCATCGGTTTGCTTGGCCCTCTGGCGACTGTGCCGCTGATCGTCGCGCTCGCAGTTGATTTGATTGTGATGTTGCCGCTCTCCCTTTTGTTGCTGGAAGGGACAAAGCACGCAAAGGGCAGCCATCCGACCGGCAAGATCATAAGAGGCACCCTGACGAACCCGGTTGTACTTGCAATTATCATCGGCGTGCTTGCAAGTTTGCTTGATCTGGATTGGCCCGACGGCGTTGACTACTTGCTGGACTTGTTGGGGCAAAGTGCAGGTCCGGCGGCATTGTTTGCCATTGGCGTTGCGCTGGTTGGGCGACCAATTGCCGAAAAGCGCGCCGAACTTGCCACCATGTCGGTTGCCAAACTGATTGTGCACCCCATTGCAGTATTTATCGGGTTTTGGATTGTTGGCTCAGCAAGCGGGCTTGAAACAAAGGCCGTCTTATTACTGGCAGCCCTTCCAACAGCGGGAAATGTGTTCGTGATAGCAACGACCTATGACCGCTATATCGTGCGAAGTTCCTCGATCGTGCTGGTAACCACCGCACTTGGCGTCGTCAGCTTCTCTATGTTCTCGGTCTATATTGAGACGATTGTCGGGTGGCTTGGCCAGTAAAAGGGGCACAACAACCTGAGTTCAGAAAGAATGGCCGAAAACACAATTAGGCTTCAGGCAACGGTCAGATTGCGGTCTTGATGGTATGTGCCCGACCGATCCATTTTTCGATTCGGCTCATAAGCTTTTCACGATTGATCGGTTTCAGCACGAAATCATTGCCGCCGGCGGCAACACCACCCCGCAGGTCTTCTTCACCCTGTCGCGCCGTGACATAAATGATTGCACAGGCCAGATCGGGGAACTGGGTCCGGACATTAATCGCGGTCTCGAACCCGTTCATGTCAGGCATCATGATATCCATCAGGATGATGCGCGGACGTTTGGTCTTGAGAAGTTTAAGAAGATCCTTGCCAGAGGAAACACCCTGAAACGTAAACCCGCCGCTTTCGACGATTCGTTTCAGGAGAACCAGACTTTTGGGGTCATCATCGACGCCCACGATCAAAAGATCATTTCCGACTGGCATGGCATTCCCTCTTTGGCTTGAACCTTGGGGTAAAAGGCAAAACGCCGCGTCTTAACGCGGCGCCAGTACCATAATCATAACACGACCTTCCATCTTTGGCATCATCTCCGGTTTTGCGAGGTCCTCGAGGTCCCCCGAAAAACGCTGAAGCATGCCAAGACCGAGGTCCTGGTGAGCCATCTCACGTCCGCGGAAACGCAACGTGACTTTCACCTTGTCTCCACCGCCAAGAAACTTCTGCGCAGCACGCAGTTTGACGTTGTAGTCATGGATATCGATGTTCGGACGGAGTTTGATCTCCTTGACCTCGATAACCTTCTGTTTCTTTTTGGCCTCGTTCTGCTTCTTGCTTTGTTCGTATTTGAACTTGCCGTAATCAATCAGCTTGCAAACTGGCGGCTCGGCATTCGGAGCGACTTCGACAAGATCAAGTCCAGCTTCCGCTGCCATTTCAATGCCTTCACGCACCGTCATCGGGTCGGACATGTTGCCTTCAGAGTCAACAACACAGATGGAACGGGCTTTGATATCCTCATTGACGCGCGGACCTTCCTTGGTCGGCTGCATCGGTTTGCGTGGTCGTGCTATGGATAATCTCCTATGGTCATCAAACAAATCGGTTAGAAACAGAAAAACACGCAAGGACGTTCAGGGATGTTTTCCTTGAAACCTGACCTAGCATATCCACGTGCGTTCAGAAAGCAATGATTTTAGGCAATTACAGCGCCCTCAAAGCGCCATTTTCCGCGCCTTTGTCCGAGATCGCCAAATCAGACAAATCCTGCAATCCTAGTCGGTTAGATCAAGGCGCTCACGAATGACATCCATCACCCGGTTTACCGTCAATTTTCGTAGATCACTCTCGCGTATAATACTGACTGCATTGGGAGAGTGCCCACGGGGTGCGCAGCGCTTTGGATCGGACTCACGTGAAAACAAAACCACTGATGGCGCTCCGGCCGCTGCTGCAATATGCATTGGACCGGTATCATTGCCAATCGCCAGAACCGAACGCGCTGCAAGCGATGCAATATCAAGAAACCCGGTACGCCCCATCAGATTGCGTGCCTTCGGGCACATCTGATCAATCCGGTTCAAAACATCTGCTTCGCTATCGGTTCCGATCAAAACCGGGGTCAAACGGTAATCGGCCAATTTCTTGGCAAGAAGACCGAACCGCTCAGCTGGCCAGCGTTTCGCCGGACGGTGCGGTGCTCCGCCGGGGCAGATCAGAACAAACGGGCTTCGAATGCCAAATCGGTCTAGGTCTATATCGGGCCCTGAAATGTATGGTGCTGGAACATCCTTGATACCGGCATCAGCAAGCTGGTCCGCATGTCGATCAATCGTATGCATATTTGAGCGCTCAGGATTGGCATGCGGATGCGAGCAGCCACGCGCAATCCCTGACCATTCCGGCTTGGGTCCCGGCCAAAACAGTTTATAATAAAAGCCGGTCCGGTCGGACGTCTGCAGATCATAAACCCGGTCAAAATTACCGTTCCGAAGAAAACGTCGCAGCGCCAAGACTTCACGCACTTGAATCAGTTTTGGGCGACGGTCGATTGCGATCGAATCAAAAAATCCGCTGGCCTTCATCAGATCAACATAAGGCCGCGTGGTCAGCACCGTGATATGCGCATCTGGATGGGCGACACGGATGGCCGCAAACGGACCCATCGCCAAGACAACGTCGCCAAGCGCAGAAAGTTTGATGACAAGGATGCGTTTGCGCTTGGACTCTTCCGTCCCTTCCACAGGCTGTTCATCAACCCAAAAATCATCAGGATTCACGGACATGCTTTCGGTTTTATTTTCGGTCATGCAGCGTTCCTGATGACCCGTTTCAGCGCCTTGGCATAGACATTTAGTGTCCGCTCGGCCATTTGTTCCAAAGAGAATTCTGCAATTACATGATCGCGGCCCTTAACGGCAAGTTTGGCGCGCTTTTCGGGTGTAAGGCTAAGAACCTGAACCAAAGCACGGGACAATTGATCAACCTCGCCTGGACTGACCAACCATCCTGTTTCGCCCGGAAGAACCGTTTCCATTGCACCACCATGCGCCGTCGACACAACCGGTCGCCCCATTGCCTGCGCTTCAGAAGGAACACGGCCAAAAGCCTCTGGTTCCATTGATGGGCAGGCAACGACATCCGCCAGCATATAGGCTGCTGGCATATCATTGCAGTGATCTACAATATGGACGATGTCTTCCAACCCAAGCTTGCGAGTCTGGCTCAAGATCTCTTCGCGATAACCTGTCCGCCCTTGATCCGATCCGACGATCAGACATCGTACTTTGCGATGGCCAAGTTGTTCAAGAACGGCGGGAAGCGAGCCAATTAGGAAGCTATGCCCCTTCCAGCGCGTGATACGCCCCGGCATCATGATGACATATTCCTCACCATTCAGGCGCCATTGGTTGGAAAGCGCAATCAGACGTTCTTGACTGACATTTTCCGGATTAAACAGATCCACATTCGTCCCACGCGGCACGATATTGAGGCGATCCGGATCGACCTTGTAGTATTTGTTGATGTGGTTGGCGATATGCTTGGAAATCGCAATCACCTGATCACCCATGGTCATGATCGCGTTATAGCGGCGCTTGAACGGGTTGTTGTATCCTGAGTAGGTGCCGTGGAAGGTCGTCACAAACGGAATGCCGGTCTTACGCGCCGCAAAATACGCACTCCAGGCCGGGGCACGTGAACGGGCGTGAATGATATCGACACCCTCTTCACGGATAAGTTTGACCAATGCATCGATATTCTTGCGCATGGTCAGGATGTTCTTAGATTTAAGCGGCAGGGTGATGTGCTTGGCACCAAACCGATCAAGTTCGCGTTCGAGCCGACCGCCCTGGGATGCGACAAGGGCCTTGCCACCACCATCGACAATCGCGCGCGCGATATCAACTGTTCCGCGCTCCACACCACCCGCATCAAGTTCGGGAAGCACCTGTAAAATAACGGCAGGCCGATAGTCCCCACCTTGCGCTTGGGGCTCTGATCGATAGACTGTTTCTGTCATTACTTCTGACGCGCTCATGCAACTCCAACCATCAACACCCAAGGACATACGCCCCGGATGACACATGACCTGCCGACGCCACAGCCTGCAAAGCCCGAATATCTCAACCGTCCAGATGGCTTAAAAATCGCATACCATCATACTCCGGGCAAGCAATCTGACATACAGGTGCACAATACACCCAGTGTAATGTTTCTCGGCGGGTTCATGTCAGACATGACCGGCACCAAGGCAACCCACCTTGAGGCGCACTGCATTCGGCAGGGGGTGGCTTATACCCGCTTTGATTACACTGGTCACGGACAATCGTCGGGCAAATTTGCCGACGGCACCATCGGGCAGTGGGCACGTGATGCCATTGCAGTTCTTGATGAAATCACCTCTGGCCCGCAGATTCTTGTCGGTTCTTCGATGGGCGGCTGGATCATGCTTCTCGCAGCCCTCGCCCGACCGGAACGCATTGCCGGATTGGTTGGCATTGCTGCTGCCCCCGACTTTACCGAAGACCTGATGTGGGCGCAGTTCAGCGAAGAACAGAAAAAGACCATTATGGATAAAGGCGCGCTGATCGAGCCGACCGAATATGGCGATGATCCATACACGATCACTCGTGATCTGATTGAGGATGGCCGCAATCAGCTTTTATTACGCAAGCCGATTGATCTGAAATGCCCAGTCCGACTGGTTCAGGGCATGCAGGATCCTGATGTGCCGTGGCAGACAGCGATCCGCCTGACCGAGGCGCTGGTATCCGAGGATGTCCGCGTGGATTTGATCAAGACCGGTGATCACCGCCTTTCGGAGCCAGATCAGCTTGACGTGATCACCAAACATATCGACGAAGTGATCGCAAAGACGTCGGGATAATGCTCCGTCTCGCATAAATTACGTATGGCGATAGACGATCAGGCCAGAACGACCTGATCGTCTTTTATTTTCACCGCAACCGGCTCAAGCATATCACCCGCGCACGGGCCGGATACACATTCGCCGTCCTCGATCCGAAACCGTGCGCCATGGGTCGAACAGATGATTTCATCGCCAAAGTCGCTGATGAATTCATCTGGTTCCATATCCAGCGGCACACCGATATGCGGACAGCTGTTGATATAGCCAAAGACGTCATCGCCACTACGGACAACAAAAATACCGGTACCACCAAGATTAAGGCCTTTGGCACCGGTGGCATCAAGATCGCTGAGCGCGCACAGCACCGTGCCGGGCGCAGGCAAATCACTCATGGATCGACCCCGCCCATCTCGCAGATCGCCACCCAAGACGCGTCATCAATTGGCATGACCGATAGACGCGATTGTTTGAGCAAGGCGAGATCGGAAAAGCGCTGATCGGCCTTGATATCGGCAAGGGTAACCGGCGTTTTCAACGGTTTGACCGTTTCGAAATCCACCTGAACAAACTTACCCTTTTCATCGGTCGGATCCGGGTAATATTCGCGCACCACTTGAACAATCCCGACAATGCGTTTTTCATTGACCGAGTGATAAAAGAACGCCTTGTCGCCGATTTTCATCGCGCGCAGGTTCTTGGCTGCCTGATGGTTACGCACACCATCCCAGCCTTCGACACCCTTCTTGACCTGATCGTCCCACGACCAGCTTCCCGGTTCGGTTTTGACCAGCCAATACGCCATGGATCAGAAGACCTTCTTGAACGGACGAATAACAACGGATTCGAACAGGCCAGCCTTGGCATAAGGATCATTGGCAGCAAATTCGCGCGCGTCTTCGATGGCATCAAACTCGATGATAAAGACCGAGCCGTTCATGCCTTCCATGTCGGGATCAAGGGTCGGACCAGCTGCAACGATGCGATCAGCAAAACCGCCCTTGATATAGGCCAGATGGTCTTCGCGATTGGCCTTGCGCACATCAAGGTGGCCGGGCTTGTCAACACAACGGATGTAGAAATGCATGAACGGTTTCCTGCTTCTTTATGGGTTCAATATTCATAAATTGACAGAAGCCCCGCGCATTCTCAAGCCGAACTGCGCGGTCAATAACCGCAAGGCCAGAATTTAATCGGCGTTTTCAAGCTCATCACGGAACGGGCGCTGCAACAGGGCATTGATCGTGCTGCGCAGATCCGCATCGTGATTGGCAACCTGATCAACCGCCGCACAGATCGGCATTTCGACACCATATTTTCTGGCAACAGCGGTGATGGATGCCGCGGTATGCACGCCTTCGGTCACGGACCGGCGTTCGGCCAGAATGTCCTGTGCCTTGCGACCTTCGCCCAGTGCGACACCAAAGGTGTAATTGCGTGATAACGTCCCGGTGCAGGTCAAGGTCAAGTCACCAAGACCGGCAAGTCCCAGCATGGTTTCAACCCGACCCCCCATGGCAACCGCCAGACGCGACATTTCAGCAATACCACGGGTAATCAGGGCTGCACGGGCGTTGTCACCCAATTTCAACCCGGCCACCACGCCACTGGCAATCGCCAGAACGTTCTTGATCGCGCCAGCCACCTCAACACCAGCGACATCGGTACTGAAATAAGGACGGAATTCCGGCGTGCCGATCAACTCCACCAGGCGTTTACCCAGGGCACGATCCTCACAAGCCAGCGTGATTGCGGCTGGCAGGCCGATCGCAACCTCCTTGGCAAAGGTCGGCCCTGACAGAACTGCCACCGGCACGTTTCCAAGGGTTTCGGAAACCACCTGTGCCATCAGGGCACCGGTTTCCTTTTCAATGCCCTTGCAGCAAATTACCGCCGGAAGCGGATCTGGCCAATGCGATGACAATTTGATCAGGGTTTCACGCAAATGCTGTGCCGGCGTCACCAGCAAAACCGCATCAGAATCACGCAGACCTTCGTAATGCGTAGTGGCCCGCAAGGCGCCCGGAAGCTCTATACCCGGCAGATAAAGATCGTTCTCACCTTTGGTGTTGATCCGGTCGGCCAGTTCTTCGTTGCGCAAAATCAGTTCAACGTCTTCGCCAGCCCGCACAGCCTGCACAGCCAGAGCCGTTCCCCAAGCACCGCCACCCACAACTGTAATGCGCTTTTTCATGATGTTTGTCCGGCAAAAATGAAGTTGTTTCGAGGATCGGCAAATACGTCAAACGCGGCAGATGGGCCTTACGCCTTGACCCCGGCACCCGGGCGCTTGGGGGCCTCAGGATCCAGTGGCCAGCGCGGACGCGGCTTGAAATCAAGATCATCACGCTCACCCAGACGGAACCGCTCCAACCCGGCCCAAGCAATCATCGCTGCATTGTCGGTGCAAAGATGAAGCGGCGGTGCGACCAGTTCCATCCCGGCCTGATCGGTCAGTTCCACCAGACGTCCACGCAGATACTTGTTGGCCGCAACCCCGCCGGCAAGCACCAGCGTTTTGCCGCCGGGGTAATCCCGCATGAATTCAAACACGGCATTGCGCGCGCGATCAATCAGGGTATCACCCACCGCGCGCTGGAAAGATGCCGCAAGGTCGGCCTTGACCTCATCAGTTTGTTGTTCGACCGGGAAGCCATCCAGATAAGTCCGAACAGCTGTCTTGAGACCCGAGAAGGAGAAATCGCACCCTGGCCTTCCACGCAATGGGCGCGGCAAACCAAACCGGTTCGGATCACCCTTGGCCGCGATCTTTTCAAGCGCCGGACCACCGGGATAGCCTAGCCCCATCATCTTGGCGGTTTTGTCAAACGCCTCGCCGACCGCGTCATCAATGGTGGTGCCGATGCGCTTGTACTTACCAACACCCTCGACAATCAGGACCTGACAGTGCCCACCGGACACCAGCAACAGCAGATAGGGAAATGCGACGTCGTCGGTCAAACGCACAGTCAGCGCGTGACCTTCCAGATGATTGACGGCAAGAAACGGTTTTTGGGCGGCAAAGGCAATCGCCTTGGCTGTCATGGTACCAACCATCACGCCACCGATCAGCCCCGGCCCCCCGGTGCAGGCCACGGCATCAAGATCATCAAAATCAACACCGGCATCATCCATGGCCTCGGCCACCAGACGATCAAGATGTTCAAGATGGGCACGCGCGGCAATTTCCGGCACCACCCCACCATAGGGTCGATGATCGTCAAGCTGAGACAACACACGGTTTGCAAGAATTTCGCGCTTGTCGTTCACGACAGCAGCGGCCGTTTCATCACAGCTTGTTTCGATACCCAGAACGATCATGATCCTGATCCGTTTTACCAACTCTGCCGACACGGACGGCAATCGGAATCCTATTACAGGTGTGACGATGATGTAGCGGAAAGTTCCTGCGCTTTCCACCCCCGTGCAGCGCAAGTGCCATATGCAGTTATCGCGCTTCACGAAGGCAGCGAAGATTTTGAACCGCGACCTAAATCAATGCAGCCCAGTTTCGAGCGATTACAATACCCGAAAATTCAGCCTTTTGCCGGTGGCAACAGGCTGCCCGCAGACCTTGTTTTTAAACAGTTTTAAGACTAAGACTTCACTCATGACAGATATAGCAAAACTTCGCATCGGCACCCGCGGTTCGCCCCTGGCTTTGGCACAGGCGCATGAGGTCCGTGACAAACTGGCAAATGCCCATCCGGAACTTGCCGAGGAAGGCGCAATTGCCATCACCGTGATCACCACAACCGGCGACAAGATCCTAGATCGTGCCTTGTCGGAAATCGGCGGCAAGGGACTGTTTACCAAGGAAATCGATGATGCCCTTCTGGGTGGCGAGATCGACCTTGCTGTTCACAGCATGAAGGATGTGCCAACTGTTCTGCCCGATGGCATGATCCTGCCAACCATCCTGCCACGCGAAGATGTCCGCGATGCATTTATTTCGCTGAAATATAAAAGCTTTGCTGAAATGCCCGCCGGGTCCGTAATCGGATCAGCCAGCCTTCGTCGTCAGGCCATGATCCTGAACAAATATCCCTACCTCAAGGTCGTGACATTCCGCGGGAATGTGCAAACCCGTTTGCGCAAACTCAGCGAAGAACAGGTTGATGCCACACTTCTGGCGATGGCAGGCCTGAACCGTTTGGGGCAGCCTGACATCGCCACAGCCCCGATTTCCGAAGACGATATGTTACCAGCGGTTGCGCAAGGCGCCATTGGCATTACCATCCGCGAAGATGATGCACAGTGCAAAAAATGGCTTGCTGCGCTTCATTGCGAAACCTCTGCCATTCGCGTGGCAGCAGAACGTGCAGCGCTTAAGGCACTTGATGGGTCATGCCGCACCCCGATCGCAGCACTGGCAGAGTTTAAGGATGATGGCAGCCTACGCCTGCGTGTATCGATTGTGCGCCCGGACGGCAGCGAACGCCTTGATACCGAACGCATGATCGCCAAACCGGATATCGCAACGGCGATGGCGGCTGGCACGGATGCCGGTGAAGAGCTCAAACAGCGTGGCGGACCAGATTTCATTTCCGCCTGACGAGAATCAGTACCCTAGGCAACACACAGGGACGCAGATGGGACCCTTGGTGCTAAATACCCGGCCCGATACCGACTCTGCCGACCTTTTGGCAGCGCTTGATAAGCGCGGCTATCGTCACCTGTCTGCGCCAATGCTGAATATTGTCATTCCAGTGCCGACAAGCCCGCTTGATATCAAGAAATACCAAGCGGTGATTTTCACATCGGCGAACGGGGTACGGGCATTTGCCAAACTGACCGGGGATCGGTCACTTCCGGCGTATTGTGTTGGTGACGCGACAGCCAGAACGTGCGCCGCATTTAGCTTTGATGATGTTTATTCGGCAAATGGTGACATCAACGATCTGGCAGCGTTAATTCGCAAAAAAGTTGATCCTGCACATGGACCACTTTTCCATCCAGCCGCACGTAAAACGGCAGGTGATCTTGGCCAGATGCTTTTGACTGATGGATATAACGTCGATCGGCAAAACGTTTATGAAGCACAAGAAAGCAATTCGTTCCCAGAAGACGTTTTAGAGGCGCTTCGCAATCATCATATTGAAGCTGTTTTATTTTTCTCTCCCCGCACTGCGGAAACCTTTGTTAAGCTGGTCCGCAGCTATAAGCTGGAAAGAGACTTGTCGGGAACAAGCGCGATTTGCCTAAGTCCGGCGGTGCAATCGAATATATCCGATCTTACATGGTATAGAACACGCGTTGCATCACAACCGACACAAGAATACCTTCTTTCCGAGCTAGGGTCCCTGTCGTAATGGCTTCCTGCGCCTGACGCCGTCTTGGGAATAACCGCAAACTGCAATGGTCTGATCGTGAAAACACCAGAAACGCCAAAAACCAATGCTTCCGCAAAATCGGCCGACACCAAAGAGTCGTCCGACACCATTTCCGTAGATAGCAAAGGCAATGCGAAATCGTCGGCCAAAGCGGCCGATACCGGCACAACTGCCAAATCCAGCGTGCCAAACTCAGGCACGGTCAAATCTGGTGACACCACTGCGAAAAAGGACGGCAGCCCTGCGGACAAACCCGCAAGCAGCACAACTGCCGCAGCAACCGATACGTCAAAATCCGACACCAAAGCCGGTGACGATAAAAAGACATCCACAACAAAATCGAGCGCGCCCGCAAAACAGAAAAGCGGTGGTGGCAAAGCGCTGTTTTTGTTTGTGATTATTATCGTCGGTGCCCTGGCAGCAGGCTGGCTGACACGCGCAATCTGGTGGCGCGATGCAGAACCGGTTCTGACCCAGTATGTACCAAGCGACATTCTTGCCGAAATCGCACCTGAGGGCTACGGCCCGGATGCAACCAATGGCAGCGAGATTACAGTCACCAACACCCCGTCAGACAATGGCTCATCTGATGGTGCAACACCTCCTGCGCCCAACGAAGATGCCGGTATGGCCGAAAAGGATGACGGCGTGTTGGCAACCGAGGGGATGCTTCCGACTGCTACGGATGAAAGCGCCTCGACCGCGAACTCCCAGCCCATACCGGATGGATCTGTTGTCATTGATCCGGACCTGACCGAACGCCTTTCGCGTTTGGAAGGCACCATTGATGCGCTTCGCGAACGTCTGAACAACGAACGTGGCGATACGCTGAACAACACAGTTGCACGCCGCATGGCCGAGATCGAAACCCGTACCGCCCCGATTGAGGAACTGGCACGGGTCGAGAGCGAACTGGCTGGTGTCGCCAATGAAATGCGTGAGCTGTCTGCCCGCCTGTCGACCATGGAGGAAGAAATCCGCGCAACCAGCGGTCTGCGGGTTGAAAGCCGCGGTCAGGCCATTGCCATGGCTGTTACCATTCTGCGTGATGCCCTTCAGCGTGGCGGGCCGTTTGTCATTGCCCTGAACCAGCTTGAACGCAGTGCAGGCGATGACGAAGTCATTGCAGAACAGATCGCCACCCTGAAACCGTTGGCAGATCAAGGTGCACCGACCCTTGAAAAACTGCGCCAGTCCTTCCCGGCGATGGCACAGGAAGCAGTTGCGGCCGCCACGGATGATCATTCGGGCAGTGTCCTTGATGCGACTTGGGCCAACATCAAGAAGCTGGTCCCGATCCGGCGTGTTGATGCCGCAGGCGAAGAGTCGCTTGAAGGTCGTCTGGTTCTGGCGGAAAACGCGTTGGCGCAGGATGATCTTGATGCCGCCGTTGCCGCCCTTAAGGGGGTCGAAGGCGATCACGCTGCGGCGGCGGTAAGTGACTGGCTTGAGGCTGCCGAAAACCGTCAGACCCTCAATCAGGCAATTGCGACGCTGAGTTCACACGCGATTACCATTCTAACCAGTACAAGTTCGGAGGGCAGTCAATGATCCGCCTTCTGATCTTTATCCTTATTACGGCAGCACTGGTTTTCTGCACCGTCTGGTTTGCCGATAACCCGGGCCGCATGACGATTGTCTGGCTAGGATATCGCTTTGACGGATCGATTGGCATGGTCGCGCTGGGCCTCTTGGCGCTAACCGCCGTGCTCGTCCTGCTGTGGCGGGGCTGGACGATCATTGCCAATTCCCCGGGCTGGCTTGGCCGTCTGCTCGGCAGCCGTCGTCGCAAGAAAGGCCAGCAAGCCCTGACCATGGGACTGCTGGAACTGGCGTCAGGCGATGTGCGCCAGGCGCTGAAACATACCCGTGCGGTCGACCGGTATCTTGAAGATGATACCTTGACCCGGCTTTTGACAGCACAGGCGGCAGAATTGGACGGCAACAATGACGCTGCCAAGCGCCAGTTTGAAGCCATGCTGGAAAAGCCCGACTCCGCGTTCTTTGGGCTGCGGGGCCTATTGCAATTGGCGTTGAAGGCCAATGACCGCGAAGCCGCCCTTGATTATGCAGAACGGGCACACCGACTGCGTC
Organism: Thalassospira sp. ER-Se-21-Dark; assembly: GCF_017922435.1. Classification (NCBI taxonomy): domain Bacteria; kingdom Pseudomonadati; phylum Pseudomonadota; class Alphaproteobacteria; order Rhodospirillales; family Thalassospiraceae; genus Thalassospira; species Thalassospira sp. ER-Se-21-Dark. Next base: position 1,077,438 of record NZ_VDEZ01000001.1, read on the forward strand.
CACGCAATCCAGCGGTCATCGTGACACTGTTTGACTTGCTGCTGACCTCAAGACGCTGGGATCGGGCGCTTAGTCTGTTGGTTGATGCAGAAAAGGCCGCCGTCTTTAGTGAAACCGAACTGACCCATCGCCGTGCGCTTTTGATCACGGCCAAGGCAGAAGACGCGATTACCGAAGGCGAAAACGCAGAAGCCACCAAGCTTTTGCGCAAGGCGCTGAATTCTGCACCCGACTTTACCGGTGCGGCTGTGCTTCTGGCCGGGCTCTATCGTGATCTGAAACAGGATAGCAAGGCACGCGACGTCGTAATGCAAAGCTGGCGCACAGCACCGTCGGCAGCTTTGGGTGCGATTTTCCGCGAAACGCTGACCGGCGATCCGTTAGCAAAAGTCAAAGCAGTCGAAAAACTCGTCGCGACAAACCCCGGTCATGTCGAAAGCCAGATCGTTCTGGCCGAAGCAGCGCTTGAAGCCGATCTTTGGGGTATTGCGCGCGGCAACCTTGAAAAGGCCATGGCAACCAAGGCCGAAGCCCGGCATTATCGGCTGTTGGCCGATCTTGAACTGCGTGAAAATCAGGATGGCGCGAAGGCCCGTGAACTGCTGATCAAGGCAAGCCATGCCAACCCGGATCCGGATTGGCGTTGCGGGGCCTGTGGGGCCGAAACTGACCGCTGGGTTGTTTCCTGCCCGTCCTGTCATTCCTTTGGCAGTGTCAACTGGCGCGCGCCGCTTCGTGTTCATCAGGATGACGCCGCCAAGGAAAACGCAGAACCGGAAACCGCAAAACCGTCTGCGATTACACAGACTGGCGTCCTGATTGATCAGGATACAGACTCGGATGAAGCCAAAGATGGCAAGGCAACCGTCCAAGCCTGATGTTTCGTTCTGACGATATCAACACAAAACCCCGCAAGGACGCCTTGCGGGGTTTTGCTTTTAAAGTCCGAAAGGCCTAGTGGCGGAAATGACGCATGCCGGTAAAGACCATGGCAATGTCATTTTCATCGGCTGCGGCGATGACTTCTTCGTCACGCATCGAGCCGCCCGGCTGGATCACTGCGGTTGCACCCGCCTTTACCGCGGCCAGAAGACCATCGGCAAACGGGAAGAACGCGTCCGACGACACGACTGAGCCCTGGGTGCGCAGATCGCCCTCGCCAGCATTCTTGCCAGCTTCTTCGGCTTTCCATGCTGCAATGCGCGAGCTGTCGACACGGCTCATCTGACCGGCACCGATACCAACAGTCTTGCCGTCTTTGACATAGACAATGGCGTTTGATTTGACATGCTTGCCAACGCGGAAGGCAAACAGAAGGTCATCAAGCTCTGCCTCGGACGGCTTGCGCTTGGTCACGACCTTAAGCTCTTCGCGTTTCACGCGACCCGCATCGCGGTTCTGAAGCAGGTAACCACCCGCAAGCGAACGCAGGGTCATGTCTTCACCTTCCGGATCAGCCATGCCACCGGTGACCAGAAGACGCAGGTTTTTCTTCGCTGCCAGAACTTCCTTGGCCGCGTCATCGGCATCCGGGCAAATCACGACTTCGGCAAACAGTTTGGCGATTTCTTCGGCCGTCTGTTTATCGAGGGTACGGTTGACCGCAATGATGCCGCCAAAGGCCGATACCGGATCACAGGACAGTGCCTTGTTATAGGCATCAATCAGGCTGTCACCCTCGGCAACGCCGCACGGGTTGGCATGCTTGATGATCGCAACAGCCGGCTTTTCATCGAATTCGGATACCAGTTCGAACGCGGCGTCGGTGTCGTTCAGGTTGTTAAACGACAGTTCCTTGCCCTGCAGCTGGGTCGCGGTGGCCACACCCGGGCGGTTTTTGCCGTTGGTATAGAACGCAGCCTGCTGATGCGGGTTTTCTCCATAACGCAGCGTCTGTTTCAGTTCGGCAGAGACATTCAGACGCTGCGGGAAGGTTTCGCCAAGTTCACCTGCAAACCAGCTTGAAATCGCCGAGTCATATGCACCGGTGCGGGCAAAGGCCTTGGCCGCCAGAACGCGGCGGGTTTCAGCGGTGGTGGCACCACCATTGCCCTTCATCTCGGCAACAACACGATCATAATCGGACGGATCGACAACCACGGTGACCGACTCATGGTTCTTGGCCGCAGAGCGGATCATGCTTGGCCCGCCGATATCGATATTTTCGATGCAGGTGTCGAAATCGGCACCCTTGGCGACGGTTTCTTCGAACGGATAAAGGTTCACACAAACCAGATCGATTGGGGAAATGTCGTTATCTTCCATCGCCTGCATATGGCTGGAAAGAGAACGGCGGCCCAGAAGGCCGCCGTGAATCTTCGGATGAAGAGTCTTGACACGACCGTCCATGATTTCGGGAAAACCGGTGTGATCGGCAACTTCCTTGACCGGCACGCCAGCGGCTTCAATCGCCTTGGCAGAGCCACCGGTTGAGAGGATTTCAACACCCTGTGCGTGGAGGGATTTGGCAAATTCAACCAGACCGGTCTTGTCAGAAACGGAAATAAGCGCGCGCGCAATACGAGCAGTCATTGGGTTCGCTTTCATGCATCAATGTGATGAAGGTTGCGGACCCATTGATGATATATCGGCCCACAAAATCAGGAATGCGCATGGCTGCTCGTGCATGCGAAATGAAAGTGTGCGGGCAAAACGGCCTTTAAAAGGGATCGGAAAAAGGTTTATCCAATCCGAGCCGACACATGATCAATGAGTCCGAACCATGTTTCGCGCGGAGCTTTAGCATGTGCGACGCAAAATGTGGACCCCGAATTCTTGCATGGCGGCTTTTAACAGTCAGGCCAGCAAACCTTGTCGTGCAGCAAAAAACGGGGCGGCATCGCTGCCACCCCGTTCCGGTTTTACCAAGTGTCGGATCAGGCAACGTTTTTACGCACACCCAGTGTTTTGAGCGCATCATTAAGTGAGGCCTGCTCAAGCCCGGCATAAAGCGCAAGTTCGTCGCTAACCGGCGCACCAAGGCATTCTTCGAACACATCCTGGTTGGATTGTTCTGAATAGTTTTTCTGCTCGTCACTACCAAGATTCGATTGGAAAATCCCGGCAGCACTGACCGGCAGGAAATCCTCGTAAATGATCGGGTCGGCGCGCAGATATCCCTTATCGACCAGTTCATTGATCGCGGTTGCCGGATCAATATCGACTTTTTTTACTGCATTCAGACCAGCCTTGGTCGGGCTATAGCGGAAGAAAGCCAGCTTTTCGACGCGCAAGGTCTCATAATCATCCGGGAAGGCTCGGAAACGCTCTGCCAGTTCGGTCTCATAATCGCGCGCATTCGACCCACCGGCATTGATCTGCACCGCATGACGGGTTGCGGCCAAGAGCGTGTCATAAAGCTTGCGGCCCTCGGCGGTCAGGGCAATGCCGCGCTGTTCTATCTCGCCAAAGCGGGCGGTATGGGTGCCGAGTGTTTCATCACGACGATCACCGATAAAGTTCACCCGTTCTTCAAGCGCCTTGAAGCTGGTCTGGCGCAGCAGGATCGGGCAAGACCGTGCCGGTGGGCCTTCGACAATTGCCTTGGGCGTAATGCCGCGTTTGGGCATGTCTTGCTGCACGGCGTCGATATCAAGGGTGCGCGGCGTCAGGTGGTTAATATGCGGCCCCTTGAAGCAGACCACATCGGCAATCAGGCGATGGGCGTCATGAAGTTTCCGATAGGTTTCAAGCGTTACGGTCGCATCACTGTGCCAGCGGAAAGTTTCCAGTGCCTCGGCAACAAATTGCTCGGCCTGTATACGAGTCAGGCCGCCATTCTTCTCTGCCAGATAAATCAGCTTAAGGGCATCCGCGGTGAAGATGTCGCGCTTTGCCAGAATGCTGTCCGCCTCATTGCGCAGATCTTCGTCTTCAATCAGTTCAAGACGCAGCAGAGAGGTAAAGACGCGGAACGGATTGCGTTTAAGCGCTTCCTCATCTATCGGGCGAAATGCGGTTGAATGCACCGGCACACCGGCAACAGACAGATCATAATAGCCGACCGGATGCATGCCCATGACAGCAAACAGGCGGCGCATATTAAACAGCTCTTCCGGTTTGCCGAGGCGGATCGCGCCGTGGCGTTCAAGGTCGATACGCTCAAGCTCGCCATTATATTCAAGGCTGTCGGCAAGTTTGGGATCGGCTTCCAGTTTGTTCTGATTGATATCGGAAACCAGCTCCATCAGGGTGCCGTATTGCGGCACTTCACTGCGATACATGTCGGACATCGCGCTGGAAAACATCGAACGAATTTCATCGGGATGGACAAAGGCGTCTGTCGACATGGGGCCTCCAAAAGACGGGGTCATATTGAACCTGTGGAATGGCCTTATTCGGCAAGATCATTCCCGTTCATCATCAGGGTGGCAAAATATGGTCCGGTTTCGGGCATGACAAACGACAATTTTGCACGAATTCATTCCATCAAAGAATGAACATGCAGATCATCGAAACAATAATTGGAAATGCGGTGAGAAGCATCTTTTAAGAGGCTGCCTCGGCTTCGCCGCCGTTGCTATCTGCAAAGATCGACTTCACACCGATCTCGGGCGGCTGGAATTCAGGCACCAATTGGCTGATCAGCTCCAGCGTTTTGGAAGTGTTTCGGTTGGTGGCACTGTCTTCCAAAGCATCAAAGACCTGCTTGATCAGGCCATAATCCACCACACGCGGGGCAGCCAAAAGCACCCCATCGGTCTCGGTCGGGACCGGTGGTTCGGAATCATGGAAGAGCTCTTCATAAAGCTTCTCACCCGGGCGCAAGCCGGTAACCTTGATTTCCACATCCTTGTCCGGCTGCAAGCCCGACAACAGGATCATCTGTCGCGCCAGATCGATGATTTTGACCGGACGGCCCATATCAAGTACGAAGATCTTCCCGCCCTCGGTCACCCCGTGGCGCCCCAGCTCCGCAGATTGCAAAACAAGCTCGACCGCCTCGGCAATGGTCATGAAGTAACGGGTGATACCTTCGTGGGTCACGGTCAGCGGTCCACCTGCCTCAAGCTGACGCTTGAACAGGGGCACAACAGATCCGGTAGAACCCAGAACATTGCCAAAACGCACAGTCACAAACCGGGTCGAGCCGCGCTGATCAAGCGGCAAGGTTTCCAGCGCCTGACAATAACATTCCGCCAGACGTTTTGATGCCCCCATGACATTGGCCGGATTCACCGCCTTGTCGGTTGAAATCAGAACCATTGTGCCTACACCAGCGGCACGGCAGGCTTCAGCCACATTTCGCGTGCCCAGCGTGTTGGTCAGAATGCCTTCATTGGGATTGTGTTCGACCAGCGGCACATGTTTGTAAGCCGCCGCATGGAATACGATTTCGGGCTTGTAGAGATCAAAAACCTGACCAATCCGGGTTTGATCGCGGACATCGCCCAGTATGCTCTCACGCGGCAAATCAGGGTATTTTTCCGCCATTTCCATATCAATGGCGTAAAGCTGGAATTCCCCGGCATCCAATAAGGTCAGGCTGTCTGGGCCATAGGATGCGATCTGACGCACCAGTTCCGAACCAATTGACCCGCCAGCGCCAGTCACCAGAACCCGCTTGCCGGCAATCATTTCGCGCACGCGATCACGATCCAATCTGGCCTGTGGGCGACCAAGCAAATCTTCAATCGCCACCGGGCGGATTTGCAGCGGATCGGCCAGGCCTTCGCGCAGATCGCCCAGCTTGGGCAAACGGGCCAAAGTCATGCCATAGCGATCAGCAATCTCGACCCACTTGGCGCTATCTTCATGACGCAGTGCATCCCCACTCAGCACCAACCGGCGCGGCAAGCCGTGCCTGCCCTTTTGTAATTTCTGAATGACATCTTCGAGCTGATCGACAGTCGCCAGAACGTCAACGCCATGCATGTTTCGCCCGACCCGGCCTTGAGTCAGCGAAACGATGCCAATCACCTTGAACGGAGTATTGGCGGATCGTTCAGTTTCACGGATGAAGGCTTCGGCTTCATCGCCCGCCCCGATCAACAAGACCGGAACACGTGCTGTTCCCTGACGCACCAGTGCACGTGCCGTCGATTTATCCTTGGCAATCCGATAGGTCAGGCGTGCCCCCCCAAGCAAGGCCATCAGAAGGAACCACTGAATGATTGGCGCCGAACGTGGCATCCAGTCCAAACGTGTGGTCAGAAACAGAACTATGAAAAGAACCGCGACAGCAACTGATACGGCCTTGGCAATACGGATGACATCGTTGAGCGATGCATAGCGCCAAATGCCGCGATACAGACCAAAACACCAGAAGGACACGGCTGCGATCAGCGTGAAAATCCCCGACGAAAACAGAATATTATGGGGCGCATAATACACCACGCCATCCCCGACCCGCAGATACAAGGCTAACGGGAAGGAGATTGCCGCCATGATGATGTCATGGACAAAGGCAATATGGCTTCGCTGAAATATTCGCAGCATGCGGTCCCTTACCGGCAGATTTCTGTTTTTATAAGGATATACCCGCTTGGCGACAGACGGATAAGGGTTTCTTTTCGCGCTCTGCTCACATCAAGTCAAGCAATGCACGTAATAGTCTGATCGATCAGGTGCCGGGTGTTTCGCGCACAGGCATCCGCACCATCATGCCAACCAGACCAAGCACAACGATCAGTGCTGCAATCACCCGCATCCAGTCCGGCGTATCACTTTGGGCAAAGCAAACAGCAATCAGAATAAGGTTGCTGACAAGGATCATGATCGACACCCGGGCATGCGAAAACCCACGCTGGGTCGCTTTCTGATAGAAATGTTCGCGATGGGCTTGCCAGATTTTCTCGCGCCGCAAGGCGCGTTTGATCAGGGTAAATGTTGCATCAAACAGATAGTAGGATGGCAAAATCAGCGCGATGGCCCAAGCCCCTTCGGAGGCGACCTTTAACAACAGCCATCCCAGAATAAAGCCAAGCGGGATTGACCCGACATCGCCAAGAAACAGTTTTGCCGGATGCCAGTTCCAGATCAGAAACCCGATCATGATCGCAAGAATGCCAAGCCCGATATAGCCAAGCGCGATGAATTGCGGCAACGGCACAAAAAGGGCGAGGACAAAAATCCCAAGGCCGATTGAACCGGCTTCGACACCGGTAATCCCGTCAACCCCATCCATGAAATTGAACAGATTGATGAACCACACCCATGCCAAAACCACCAACACGTGATCCAGCCACATCGGCACCAGTCCGCCAAGAACCGGTTTATCAAGGGCCAGCATGCCAATAATCACCGCAACAAATTGCAAGGCAAAGCGCTTAGCCGCGGACAGGTCATGACGATCATCAAGCCAACTGAGCAACCCAAGCCCAGCGCAAGCGGCCAGCATCAGCCAGTCACCAACAGCCGAAACACCGGTAAAGACAAAAACACCTGCCACCAGCAAAATCAGAAGCGGCGTCACGGCAAGCCCGCCACCACGCGGGGTCGGTACAGCGTGACTGGAACGGTGATTTGGCATATCAAGGATCGCCTTGCGCCGCAGATAATTCAGCACCACCCACGTCAGCAACATCGAGCCGACCAGAAAGATGCTTGCAAAGGTCGCAAGTCCGGCAAAAGTCATCGTTGGATCGCCCTTGTCCCTGTCCCCGTCAGATTGATCCGTCTGGATTAGCCGGACCCATTCCCTATCACAAGGCTTTTCACCCTGTCAGCCCCACAATCCTGCACCATTCCCGACACAGCCGCACAGAGCAGCCATGTCGCGCAAAACCGTGCTTGATGCTTTACAGTTTGCCATGCTGCGCTTAACTACTGCACATAAACCGAAACCGGAGATATCCCTTTGGCAGAACGTCGTTCCCGTCCATCCCCGCGCAAAGCCCCCCGCAAACAGGCGGTAGAGGCACCCGATCCGCGCATGCTTGCGCTTAAAACCCTGCAGGAATTGCGCGGCGGTGAAGTGACATTGGACGAGCTTCTGTCAAAGCATGGCTATGGTCTGCCGTCGCTTGATCGTAATTTCCTGCGTCAATTGCTGGGCACCACGCTGCGCCATCTGGGCGAAATTGATGCCGTGCTTGCCCCGCGTTATCAACCACCACAGGACCGGGTCGCAGCACGCTTGACCAACATCTTGCGGCTTGGTGTGGCGCAGCTGTTCTTTATGGATACGCCTGACTACGGTGCGGTCGACAGTACGGTCAATCTCGCGCGTGATGCGGGTTTGCATAAATACACCAAACTGATCAATGCGGTTCTGCGTGGCTTGCAGCGTGACGGCTTTGAATGGCCCGAAGGTGTCGAAGACTGGCAGCTCAACATCCCGGCATGGCTGCGCGGATCCTGGAAAAAGGCCTATGGTGCCGAGATCGCGCAAGGCATTGCCGAGGCAAGCCTTGGCCACGCGATGCTGGATCTGTCGATCAAGGATCGCAGTCAGACCGCCGAGTGGGCCGAAAAGATGGATGGCATTGTCCTGCCGACCGGATCGGTGCGACTTGAACCGGGTCGCCGTATCCGTGATCTTCCGGGTTACAAGGATGGCGACTGGTGGGTGCAGGACGCAGCCGCTGCCATTCCGGCAACCCTGTTTTCGGCCTACAAGGACAAAACCATCTATGACCTGTGCGCCGCACCGGGCGGCAAGACGATGCAGCTTGCATCCCTTGGTGCGAGTGCAATTGCGGTCGATAAATCCGAAGGTCGCCTGAAACGCGTGTTTGAAAACCTAGAGCGTGTATCGCTTGGTGCAGCTGTCGTAACCGGCGATGCCACCGATCTTGCGCCTGATACGTCACGCGCCGATGCGGTTTTGCTTGATGCGCCCTGTTCAGCCACCGGCACCATTCGCCGCCATCCGGACATTCTGCTGCGTCAGAATGACAAGCTGATGCAATCGCTTCTTCCCATTCAGACCAAGCTGCTTAATCAGGCGGACAAGCTTTTGAATGTTGGGGGAGAGCTGATCTATTGCACCTGTTCGCTGCAACCCGAAGAAGGCGAACATCAGGTCAAATCGTTCCTGGCGGATCATCCGAACTATGAACGCAAAGCCATCACCGCCGACGAACTGGGTGGTTGGGATGAGGCAATAAACGATGCCGGTGAATTGCGCATTCTGCCGATTCACATGACCGATTTTGGCGGCATGGATGGCTTTTTCTGTGCCCGCCTTGTCAAAAAATCCTGATTTTCAGCCACAAGATCATAGTTTGACGCACACAAGACAGCCATGAGTCCCATTCGGGTGACATGGGGTGCAATCTGGGGTATGAAGGCCGCGAATTTCCCGTATCCCATATCGCTTCAGGACCTGTGACGCATGACCACGTCAAACATTAAAATTGCACCTTCGATCCTTTCGGCCGATTTCGCCCAGCTTGGCGTTGATGTCCGCGCTGTTGACGAAGCCGGTGCTGACTATATCCATATCGATGTGATGGATGGCCACTATGTACCGAACATCACCATTGGCCCGGACGTGGTCAAGGCACTGCGCCCGCATAGTGACAAGGTGTTTGACGTGCATCTGATGATCGCACCGGTCGATCCCTATATCGAGGCATTTGCAAATGCCGGTTCTGACATCATCACCATCCACGCCGAAGCTGGCCCGCACCTGCATCGCTCGCTGCAGCTGATCAAGTCACTGGGCAAAAAGGCTGGTGTCTCGCTCAACCCGTCGACCCCGGAAAGTGTGATTGAATATGTCATGGACATGGTCGATCTGGTTCTGGTCATGACTGTGAACCCTGGCTTTGGCGGCCAGAAATTTATTCCGAGCCAGCTTGAGAAAATCAAACGCATCCGCAAGATGATTGATGCCACCGGCCGTGATATCGACCTTGAAGTCGATGGTGGCGTGAACCCGGAAATCGCGCCCAAGGTGATCGAAGCCGGTGCCAACGTTCTGGTCGCAGGCTCCGCCACCTTCAAAGGCGGCCCCGGCGAGTACGCCAACAACATCAAGGCCATCCGCGGCGCCTAAGTCACAGCCGTGTTGATGACCTGAAATGAGAAAAGGCCGGTGCAAGATGCTCCGGCCTTTTTCGTAACTGTCTTGTGCGCACTGCAATCAGAAATCGATGCATCGGCCCTTGTTTTCCCAATCGCCAAATCGGGTCGGTTCCGGACCTTTGGGTCCGCCAATTTCACGCGCCTTGGCGGCGGCTTCCTTGGCGGCCTTGGCCTCATTTAGCGCATTGATCGCGTCCTGCGAAAGCTTGGGTGCTTCTTCTGCTCCGGCGATCTCTTCAGATGCCGCATTGGTATCGGCCTGCGGTTCTGTCTTTTCCTTGGGAACTTCATGAATGACGGTTTCGCGGAACTTTCCAGCCATTCGGCTTCTCCTGCTTTGGGCTTGGCCCGATAAATCACATTTGCCAAAGAAATAGCGTCCCAGACCGGCATCGGCAAGTCCGCATGCCACCGCTGTCAAGGCCACACAAAGCCGTGTGATTTCAGGCCTTTGGAATCAAACAGCGAATCCTGATGTGGATGCGCTCAAAATTTTGGCAAAAACAGACTCTTTCCCAGTGCGCTCAAAGCCGTTATTCCAAGCATACGAGCAAAACAAGGAGAAACCATGCGTCCAATTCCCCAGCGTATCGCCGAAGAACTTTCGGTTCGTCCGGAACAGGTCATTGCCACCATCGAGATGCTCAATGAAGGCTCCACCGTTCCGTTCATCGCCCGTTACCGTAAAGAAAAAACCGGCGGGCTTGATGACACCCAACTTCGTACGCTGGAAGAACGCCTGCGCTATCTGACCGAGCTTGAAGAACGCCGCGCATCCGTGCTTGAGAGCATCCGCGAACAGGAAAAACTGACGCCGGAACTTGAGGCCGCAATCAACGAGGCCGACACCAAGACCCGCCTCGAAGATTTATATCTGCCCTATAAGAAAAAGCGCCGCACCAAGGCCCAGATTGCCCGCGAAGCCGGGCTGGAGCCACTGGCCGATAGCCTGTTTAACGACCCGACGCTTGATCCGGAAACCGAAGCCACCAAATTCGTTGATGCCGAAAAAGGCATTGAGGACACCAAGGCCGCCCTTGATGGCGCGCGCCAGATCCTGATGGAACGCTTTGCCGAGGATGCCGACCTTGTTGCCAAGCTGCGTGACCATCTGTGGAAAGAAGGTGAAATCACCGCGTCCGTGATCGAGGGCAAACAGGCCGAAGGGGCAAAATTCTCGGACTATTTCGAGCATTCCGAAAAAATCAAAACCTGCCCGTCACATCGTGCGCTGGCCCTTTTCCGGGGCCGGAATGAAGACATCCTGCAGCTGAAACTGACCCTTGGCAAAGAAGACGAAGACCGTCCGCGCGGCCAACCGGGCCGGGCCGAGGTCATGATTGCCGCCCATGTTGGCATCACCGATAAGGGTCGTGCCGCTGACAAATGGTTGATGGACACCGTGCGCTGGACCTGGCGCGTCAAACTGTCGTTGTCAATCGAGCTTGATCTGTTTGGCACCCTTCGTGACTCCGCCGAGGAAGGTGCGATCAAGGTCTTTGCCGATAACCTGAAAGACCTTTTGCTGGCCGCCCCTGCGGGGCAAAAGGCGACCATGGGTCTTGATCCGGGTGTGCGTACCGGGGTCAAGGTTGCAGTGGTTGATGCCACGGGCAAGCTGGTCGATACCGCAACGGTTTATCCCTTCCAGCCGCGCAATGACGTCGAAGGCGCGATCAACACCATGGCTGCACTGGCGGCCCGCCATCAGATCGAACTGATCGCGATTGGTAACGGGACGTTTTCACGTGAAACCGACGAACTTGCCGGTCAGATGCTTAAACGCTTCCCAGCACTCAAGGCCACCAAGGTGATCGTCAACGAAGCCGGTGCGTCTGTTTATTCCGCATCGCAGTTTGCCGCAGAAGAATTCCCCGACCTTGATGTGTCGCTTCGTGGTGCAGCCTCCATCGCACGCCGCCTGCAAGACCCGCTGGCAGAACTGGTGAAGATCGAGCCGAAATCCATCGGTGTCGGGCAATATCAGCACGACGTATCGGAAACCAAACTGGCCCGGTCGCTTGATGCTGTGGTTGAGGATTGCGTGAACGGTGTCGGTGTGGACCTTAACACCGCATCCATCCCGCTTTTGACCCGTGTGGCTGGCCTGACCGAAACGCTGGCGCGCAATATTGTCGGTTATCGCGACTCCAACGGCGCGTTCCAGTCGCGTGCGGATCTTAAAAAGGTCGAGCGTCTTGGACCAAAGGCGTTCGAGCAATGTGCGGGCTTCTTGCGTATTCGCGGCGCCAACAATCCGCTTGATGCATCGGCTGTGCACCCGGAAGCCTATCCGCTGGTCGAAAAAATCAGTGCCAACGCCGCCAAGCCGTTGGCAGAACTGATCGGCGATTCGGCCTTTATCAAGACACTCCGCCCCGAAGATTTCGCTGATGACACATTTGGTGTCCCGACCATCCGCGACATCATTGCCGAGCTCGACAAACCCGGTCGTGACCCGCGCCCGGAATTCAAGACCGCCAAATTCACCGAGGGTGTGAATGAGATCAAGGATCTGCGCACCGGCATGAAGCTTGAAGGTACGGTCACCAACGTCACCAACTTTGGGGCGTTTGTTGATATCGGTGTGCATCAGGATGGCCTTGTTCATATTTCCCAACTTGCAGACAAGTTCGTCGAGGATCCCCGTCAGGTGGTCAAGGCCGGTCAGATTGTGTCGGTCACTGTCATGGAAGTTGATGCGCCGCGCAAACGTATCGGGCTTTCGATGAAATCCGCACCGGATTACGAAGCCACGCGTGAAAAGCGCGCCGACAATCGCGGCGATGCACCGCGCGGCAACCGTCCGCAGCATTCGTCAGGCCCGCGCCATCAGGGCGGCCAAGGTCGTGGCAATGCCGGTGGCAACGCTGGCGGCGATGGCGGTGCAATGGCCGCCGCACTCAAGGCCGCGATGGAACGTCGCAAATAACCTATCGCAAAAAGGCTTCGAAACGGCGGGATGGCATATACCATTCCGCCGTTTTTCTTTTGCGCAGTCATGCCGATCGGATGAATTGACAGAAGACAGTTTAAAACCCATGTTGAGCACTCACCAAGGGGAGCCCCGACAAGGGGGCTGAGAAACTGCCGCGCAGTGACCCTTTGAACCTGATCCAGTTCATACTGGCGTAGGGACGGTGCGAACGCGGATTACGGCGTTCTCCATCTTTCCGACTTCGAACTGGGTCTCCATACGCAAAGTTTCTGCATTGGAGCCTCGACATGACGACCGAAATTTCCCAGACCGCGACCGATCTTTTTGAACGGATGCGCGCGACCAATCCGCTGGTTCAGTGCATCACAAACTATGTCGCGATGAACTATGCCGCCAATGTCCTGTTGGCTGCGGGTGCCTCGCCCGCGATGGTTCACACGCCTGAAGAATCCGGCGAATTTGCCGCGATTGCCAGTGCGCTGACGGTCAATATCGGCACCCTGTCGCCCAACTGGGTCGAAGGCATGATCGCAGCAGCCAGATCGGCCAATAAAGCTGGCAAGCCCTGGGTGCTTGATCCGGTAGCGCATTTTGCCACCGGCTATCGCCGGGACACTGTGGCAACGCTTTTGAAACTCAAACCCACGGTCATTCGCGGTAACGCATCGGAAATCATTGCCCTTGGTGGCGGTCAAAGTGCCGGTCAGGGGGTCGATAGTGGCGATCCGGTCGAACAGGCTGAAGAAGCCGCACGCAACCTTGCCAGCGCGCAAAGTGCTGTTGTTGCCGTCACTGGCGAAGTGGATTTCGTCACCGATGGCTCGCGCTCGGTACGCATTGCCGGTGGTTCGGACCTGATGCCGAAAATCACCGCCACAGGCTGTTCGCTGACCGCACTTGTTGGCGCCTATCTTGCGGTTGCACCCGATCAGGCGTTTGAAGCCACCATTGCCGCCCTTGGCAATTTTGCCGTGGCGGGTGAAATCGCCGCCAAAACGGCAAACGGCCCAGCATCCTTCATGACCGCCTTTATCGATGGCCTGCATCGCCTTGATGGCGCGACTTATGCCAAGAACCTTCAGGTCAATGTTCAATGAAGTCGTTTGATCTATCGCTTTATCTCGTGCTTGATACCGATCTGTGTCGCGACCATTCGATGGTGGAAACCACGATGGCCGCGATTGCAGGCGGTGCCACCCTCATTCAGCTGCGCGATAAAAAGGCCGGGACCGAGGGCCTCATTCGCGTTGGTCGGGAATTGATGAAGGCGATGGAAGGCACCAACATACCACTGATCGTGAATGACGACATTGATGCCGCCATTGCCATTGGCGCACATGGCCTGCATGTCGGTCAGGATGATCTGCCATCGCAAATTGCCCGCGACCGCCTTGGCCCGGACAAAATCATCGGCCTGTCGATTGAAAGCGAAGATGTCGCGCAAAAGGTGGACCACAGCATTGTCGATTATGTCGGTATCGGACCGATATTTGCCACCGCAACCAAGCCCGACCATAAACCGGCGATCGGCTTTGACGGGCTTGAAAAGCTGGTGCGGATGGTCGGCCTGCCATCGGTTGCGATTGGCGGGCTTAAGGGCGAACACGCCCTGCCGGCACTTGAAAGCGGTGCTGACGGCATTGCCGTTGTCTCGGCGATTTGTGGGCAGCCCGATCCAAAACAGGCCGCCGCATATATTGCCCAAAAACTCAAATCAGCGCGGGCTTATCTGTCGCAGTAACCTTGGGCTTTCGTGGTTCCGATCTGCAATGATCAGGGCTGTTATGGGGCGCAAAACGCATGGCTGTTGCGCCCAAATAACAATGACCGGCACGGAAATGCCCCATTTGCGCCGTTAATTTTTCGGCTTCGTAGCGCAAGTTATCAGGCATCAACCAAGAACAACCGCGCGAGGAAGCCATGCTGAGATCTCTGCGTAGTAAGCCGGTTGCCATTGCCCTGATTGGGCTTATGACGATCACGACAGCCGGGCTGGCTGCAATCAAGGTCGCACCCAAACCGACCACCGACAGCGTTACCATCCATTCCGAAATGGTCCGGGGTGAAGTGACGCTGCGCCACCCGGATGGCACCATCGCCATCAGGCGCGATTGCGTCCGGTTCCCGTGCAAGATTGACATCTCGTCGCTTGAACGCGGCGACTACGATGTCACACTGACAAATGGCGACGAAAGCCAGAAGATGGTAGGACTCTACAAAGAGTAGGCATCCCGCCTGCGCCAAGACCCAAACCGTTCAAATTTTTCCGGAAAATCCGGGAACGTTTTGATGGCCTGAATGTTCATCATATATCGAACCATTCAAAGGTAATGTGGCGATGCGTTGCATAAACGCTCGTGCGTGCTAGATAAAGTAGCACGGGTAACGACCCGGATGCGCAAGTCGGCCCTGCAACAAAGGTTTCCAAGATGTTGCACGGGATTTTCACTTTTATCGACGGCGCAAAAAGGGATATGTTGCGTTACCGCACAGATTAATAATGAAAGTCGAGGAACTGTATCATGGCACTTGAACTCCCAGCACTTCCGTACGCATACGACGCGCTTGACCCGTATATGTCGGCTGAAACCCTCGAGTTCCACCACGACAAGCACCACAATGCTTATGTCGAAACCGGC
The DNA here is from genome assembly GCF_017922435.1 of Thalassospira sp. ER-Se-21-Dark. NCBI lineage: Bacteria > Pseudomonadati > Pseudomonadota > Alphaproteobacteria > Rhodospirillales > Thalassospiraceae > Thalassospira > Thalassospira sp. ER-Se-21-Dark. The sequence goes on from NZ_VDEZ01000001.1 coordinate 1,092,987, forward strand.
AACAAACTGCTCGAAGGCAGCGGTCTTGAAGGCAAGTCGCTTGAGGAACTCGTCGTTGCAACCTATGGCGACAAGGACAAGGCCAAGCTGTTCAACCAGGTCGGTCAGCACTGGAACCACATCGAGTTCTGGAACATGATGAAGCCGAATGGCGGTGGCAACATCCCGGGCGAACTCGAAAAGAAAATCGTCGAAGACTTCGGCTCGGTTGATGCTTTCAAAGAAGCCTTCACCACCGCCGGTGTTGGCCAGTTTGGTTCCGGCTGGGCGTGGCTGTCGATGAACAAGTCAGGCAAACTGGTCGTTTCTGGCACCCCCAATGCTGAAAACCCGCTGGTTCACGGCATGACCCCGCTTCTGGGTTGCGACGTTTGGGAACACTCCTACTACATCGATTACCGCAACCGTCGCCCGGACTACATCAAGGCGTTCCTGAACGACCTGGTAAACTGGGAATATGTTGCAGAGCGTTTCTCCAAAGCTGGCTAATCCGCCGACGCTTTGAGACTGAATTACAAAAAGCGGCTCCTCCGGGGGCCGCTTTTTTGTGCGCGCAACACAAACAAAGAAAAACCCCGCCAGCGAACCGGCGGGGTTTGGATCGAACATAATCAGGTGCGTGATCAGATATCGAATTTAATACCCTGAGCCAGCGGCAGCTCGCGGGAGTAGTTGATGGTGTTGGTTGCGCGGCGCATATAACCTTTCCATGCGTCCGAACCGGATTCACGACCGCCACCGGTTTCTTTTTCACCACCGAAGGCACCACCGATTTCCGCACCGGACGGGCCGATATTGACGTTGGCGATACCGCAATCGGAACCAACCGAGGACAGGAACAGTTCGGTTTCACGCAGATCGGTCGAGAAGATGCACGACGACAGACCCTGCGGGACGTCATTCTGAAGCGCGATGGCTTCTTCAAGCGTCTCGTAGGTCATGACATAAAGGATCGGTGCAAAGGTCTCGTGCTTCACGGTCTCGGTCTGACCCGGCATTTCAACCACTGACGGGGTGACATAAAACGCATTCGGGTATTCCGATTCCAAGGTACGTTCGCCGCCATGCACGGTGCCGCCGTCTTTCTTGGCATTGGCAAGCGCAGTCTGCATGTTGGTGTAGGCTTCTTCATCAATCAGTGGACCAACCAGAACACCATCGGCCAGCGGATCGCCAATTTTCACCGACTTGTAAGCCGCAATGATTTTCGGCAGAAGTTGATCCTTGACGTCCTTGTGAACAATCAGACGACGAAGTGACGTGCAACGCTGACCACAGGTGCCAACTGCGGAGAACACAACTGCACGCACGGTCATATCCAGATCGGCCGACGGGGTCACGATCATGGCGTTGTTGCCGCCAAGCTCAAGAATGGTGCGGCCAAAGCGCTGCGCAACACGCGGGGCAACTTCGCGGCCCATGCGGGTAGAACCGGTGGCTGAAATCAGCGCGACGTCACGGCTGTCGGTCATGATTTCACCGATTTCACGATCACCAACAACAACCTGATGCAGGTTGGCCGGTGCATCACCGAATTTGGCAATCGCCTTTTCGAGGATCTTCTGGCACGCAAGGGCTGTGACCGGGGTCTTTTCCGACGGTTTCCAGATCACAGCATTGCCACAAGCCAGTGCTAGGGCGGTGTTCCATGCCCACGGCGCAACCGGGAAGTTGAACGCGGTAATCAGGCCAACAACACCCAGCGGATGCCAGTTTTCCATCATCTTGTGCCCCGGACGTTCGGACGCGATGGTCAGACCGTAAAGCTGACGCGACAGGCCAAGCGCGAAGTCGCAGATATCGATCATTTCCTGAACTTCGCCAAGACCTTCCTGATAGATCTTGCCGCATTCAAGCGACACAAGACGGCCCAGCGGCTCCTTGGCTGCACGCAGTTCTTCACCCAGAAGACGCACCAGCTCGCCGCGACGCGGACCGGGAACCTGACGCCATGCGCCAAATGCCTTTTTGGCATTGCCGATGACATCTGTCATCTCGGCCGGGGTGGTTTCGGTGACACTTGCGAATTCCGAACCGTCAACCGGGGTCTGGACACTGAGGGTGCCGTTGGCAATCTCTGCTTCGGACAGACCAAGTTCGGTCAGAATGGATTTGTAGCTCACAGTAAAACTCCCTTCGTTTTAAACTTTCCGGCGCGGATCACCGGCAAATTCGATCTCTGTTCAATCCTTGATATCGGCTACCTTGGGCAGCAGTTTGGCGATGATGGCAAAGGCCTCATCAACCTGATCAAACGGAATGGTCAAAGGTGCCAGCAGGCGCACCACATTGGCGTGTTCGCCACTTGGCATTAACAATAGCCCGTTATCACGGGCCAGTTGCAACAAGCATTGCAGACGTTTGGGTGACGGCTTGCCGTCACCTGCAATCAATTCAAAGGCACGCATTGCCCCGATCCCGCGCATGTTGCCGATCACATGCCCACCGGGCAGATCGCGCAACCATGCGATATGGGTGGCGTATTTTTCACCGAGCTGCTTGGCACGGGCGGTCAGCTTGTCGGTTTCCAAAACCTCAAACACGCCGGTCGCTGCCGCGCACGCCACCGGATTGCCGGAATAGGTGCCGCCAAGCCCGCCCGGGGCCAACGCATTCATGACATCCTCGGCACCGGTGATTGCGGCCAGCGGAAAGCCCCCGCCAATGCCCTTGCCCATGACAAGGATATCGGGCGCAACGCCGGCATGCTCAACGGCAAACATCTTACCCGTCCGGGCAAAACCCGACTGGATTTCATCGGCAATCAGAACCATGCCGTTTTCATCACACAGGCGGCGCAGGGCGACAAGAAACGCGCCATCCGCAGCACGAAAACCGCCTTCGCCCTGAACGGGTTCAATCACCACCGCCCCGACCGACGCCGGATCGGCGGAAACAGCAAACAGCTTGGCGATGGCGGCCATCGCATCATCAACCGATACACCGGTTTCGGGGCAAGGATATGGCAGATGCCAAACCGGCCCCGGCAATGGACCAAGCCCGGTTTTATAGGGTTTGGTTTTGCCCGTCAGGGCAAGGGTCGCAAGCGTCCTGCCATGGAAGCCGCCCTCAAAGGCGATCACCCCGGTGTGACCGGTAAAGGCGCGCGCAAGCTTCAGCGCGTTTTCCATCGCCTCTGCCCCGGAATTGGTCAGCATTGATTTTGCGGGACCTTCAATCGGGCAGTTTGCTGCCAGCCACTCCGTTACCGCGACATAGGGTTCATGCGGCAGGGCATTATAGCAGCTGTGGGTAAACCGTTCGCACTGAGCAGCAACGCGTTCCATCACCACCGGATTGCGATGCCCGACAGTCAAAACACCGATCCCGCCAATGAAATCGATATAGCGTTTGCCTTCGACATCCCATGCCTCGGCATTGAGCGCGCGATCAAGATAGACCGGATGCACATTGCGCACGCCGGCCGATACCGACGCGATTGCGCGGTCGCGCATCTGCGTGCTGTCCTGGGCTGGTTTGGTGTTTTCGTCACGGGGCATGTGGGGCTGCTCCGACCTTTTTGATGTTGATTTAAATAACGTTCAGTTCAAGCACCGGCGCATTGTCGCGAATGCGCTCATAGCCAAACACCGACAGATCAAGGGTTTCATAGCCGTTTGTTGCGATCAGTTCGGCAATGCCACGGCCAACCGCCGGGCTTTGTTGCAGCCCATGGCCCGAGAACCCGTTGGCAAATATGAAGTTTTTAACATCCGTATGGCGGCCCAAAATCGCGTTCTGATCCAGCAGGTTATAGGAATAATGACCCGCCCAGGCATTGACGACCTTGATCGCCTCAAACCGTTCACACCGCTCATACAGGCCCGGCCAGATGATGTCGTCAAACAGGCTGTGATCGACGTCGAAATCCCAGCATTCCGGATCGCGATCCTTGGGTGGGGCAATGCCGGTAATAAAGAACTCGCCTTCCGGACGGACATAAAGTCCGCTTGGATCAATCAGCATCGGGCAGGATGCGCTGATGTCTTCCGCGTCCCGGCAGTTGAATACAAAGATGCAGCGTTTGCGTGGCTCGACCGGAATTTCAAGACCCGCCATCCGGGCAACCTTTGACCCACCCGTGCCCGCCGCATTGACAAGCTGGCCACAGCCGAAACGACGACCGTCTTTCAGAACCACACCGGTGACCTGATCACCATCCCGCATGACATCGACGACTTCGCCGTCAATGTATTCGGCACCGCGACGGCGGGCCTGTTTGCGGAATGACTGCATCAGGCAATAGGCATCAAACCAGCCTTCTCCCGTGCGTCCCCAGCAACCAGCCGCCAGATCGGATGTATTCATCCACGGGTATTTCACGGCAAGGTCATCAGGTTCCATCCAGACGATGTCACCGCCAAACTCGGTCTGCGTTGCGTGGTTTTGGCGCAGGATATCGCGGCCCTGATCGGTTGCCAGAATGAGATAGCCCTTTTCATGCAGGGCAATGTCGACGTCGGGATCAAGATCGCGGTTCAGATTGCGCAGGAACTGAATGCCATAGGCCGACATTTCAATATTGATCGGGGTCGAGAATTGTTGGCGGATTGAGGCCGCCGAAAGCGCTGTCGAACAGAACTCATAGGTCGAGTCTTTTTCAATCACCAGAACCCGGCCCTTGAAATCATCACGACCGGTCAGATGCCATGCGATGGAACTGCCGATAACCGCACCACCGACGATGATCACATCATAATTTTCGTCAACAGAACCCATTCTTGCCTTCTACCCGATGCAAATTGTTGCTTTCCGGCCATTGATGAACCGGCATTTTGCGATGGTGCGCTGGAACCCGTTATCCGAATGAAAGGGGGAGCCATCCTTCCAAAACATTCCAAAGTAACAGCATTCCAGCGCAGATGGCTTTCAGCCCAAACGCCTCTTGGGGTGGCGCGAGGGGGCTTTGAACCGTTTAAAACCGTACGCCTTGGCTGCACAGCAAACAAACGATATATTCGCACCATATCATTCCGTTTTGTTATGAACTGGTTTTGCCATGCGTCGCGTCCTGCCATCCCTTACCGCCCTGCAATTCTTTGAAAGTTCGGCCCGCCATCTGTCTTTCACCCGCGCGGCAGAGGAACTGAATGTCACGCAAAGCGCAATCAGCCGTCAGATCCGTGCGCTTGAGGAATATCTCGGGCGGGATCTTTTTCGCCGCGTGAAGAAACGCCTGAAACTGACCGCAGCCGGCGAAGCCTATGCCGCACAGGTCCGTGACCTTCTCGATCGAGCAGAGGCCGCCACCTTGCAGGTCATGGCCTATTCCGATGCAGGCGGGATGCTCAATGTCGGGACGCTCCCGACCTTTGGGGCGCGCTGGCTTGTGCCGCGCCTTGGTGATTTCAAGGCAACCTGGCCGGACATTCAACTCAATCTCATTACCCAGACGCGGGAGTTCAATTTCGACCGCGAGGGTATCGATATCGCCATTCATTTTGGTGAAGACAACCTGCCGGGCTGCGTGACGCACCGTTTGATGGGCGAAACCCTGATTGCAGTCTGTGCGCCCAAGCTGCTTAAGGAAAATGACGATCTGCCGATTGCACGCGAACGGGTGCGCAACTGTACTTTGTTGCAGCATTCCACTCGCCCGCGTGCCTGGCAGGACTGGCTGGCGGCCACCGGCGTTGCCGTGGTCGATGAACTGGCTGGTCCCCGGTTTGAGCATTTCCACATGGTCATTCAGGCCGCTGTGGCGGGACTTGGGCTGGCACTGCTGCCGGAATTTCTGGTGCGTGAAGAACTTGAAAGCGGGCGCCTGGTCGCACCGTTTGATGTCTCCATCCCCAACCAGCACGCCTATTACGTGGTTTATCCCAAGGAAAAGGAAAACAATTTTGCGGTCCGCGCATTTCGCGACTGGCTGATTGCAACATGCCGCACCGAACAGGATGATCGCGCCATCCCGTCGGGCACCGCTGCCTGATCCTTACCAAATTGAGTTAAGCGGCTGGTGATCTAGTCCGCGCCAATCTTTGCGGACGATCCTGCACGCATCGCTGCACAAAGTTGCACCGCCACAACAACAAACAGGAAGTAGAGTGCCACTTGCCAGTCGCCCAGAAGGTCATGCAAGGCCCCAAACAAAACCGGCCCGATGGCCGCAAACAGATAGCCCACTGATTGCGCCATGCCCGACAGTCGGGCAGACGTTTGCGGATCGGCCCCGCGCATGCCGACAAGGGTCAGGGCAATACTGATCATGCTGCCTTGTCCAAGGCCCATACAAACCGCCCAAACATAAGGCAACTCGGTAGTGGCAAAGACAAAGCCCGGAATGGCGATGATCAACGGAATATGAAGAACCAGCATCGCCAGTTTCTTGTTGGCAATCCTCGAATAAATCAGGGGCGCGCCAAAGGCAGCGGGAATGCCAAATACGTTAAACAGGGTCAGAAGGGTCGCGGCTTCGGCCTCGGAAATGCCGTGATCAATGAACACTTTGGCGACCCAGGCGGTGCCGGTATAGAACATCAGCGACTGACAGCCAAAGAACAGCGCCAGCCACCAGGCTTCGACATTTTTCCAAAGCGAAATACGCGTAACCGGTGCCGGGGCCGCGCCAACATGGCGATAGCGCAACATCGGCAGCCAGCAGACAAAGGCAATGGCGGCAAACACCGCCCAAACGCCGAGCGACCAGCGCCAATCGCCGTCCGCCGCATTTCGGATCGGGATCGAAACAAATGCCGCGATCGTCGCACCACTGGACATGGTGAAGGTGTAAAGGGCAGTCACCAGTGCGACATGGGTCGGAAAACTGCGTCGTACCAGTGATGGGGTCAATACGTTCAGAACCGCAATGGCAGCACCCAAAATGATGGTCCCGACCACCATGATATCATACGCCCCGCTGGCGCGAAGCCCCTGCCCGATGGCGATAAACAGCAACATGGTCAGAAGGGTCGCTTCGAGACCGAATTTCTGCCCCAGACGCGGCGCAAACATCGAAAGCACGCCAAAGCTCAGCACCGGCAGCGTTGTCAGCAATCCTAGCTGAGTGCCTGAAAGCGACAGATCAGTACCAATGATTTCCGCCAGCGGCCCCAGGCCGACAATACTCCCCCGCATGTTCGCCGCCAAAAGCAGGATTGCCAGCAAAAACCCGATATGCGCCCCCAAATGATGGAAGCCACGCCCGGCATTCGATGCGGCATTCTTTCCCGGCGTTGGCGTCTCGGAAGAATTGGTGTGTGGGGCCGTCTTGTCAGTCATCTGGATGATCCATGTTGTGTCGCGATGGTGGCGCGGACAGAAATTCATTTCAGCATAAATTCAAAAAGCGGGCTTTCAGGCCGCAACAACACCCCACAATACCCGGAGCGCAACCAGCACAAACAGGATGGCAATGATCCGCTCAATCCAGGCAGCGTGATCGCGCAACCAGGGCAACACCGCCCCGTGCGACAACCCAACGGCGACAAGGCAATACCACGCCCCGTCGATTACAGCGGCGGTAAACGCCAGAAGGAACTTGCCGCCCCATTCAAACTCCGGCGAGACAAATTGGCTGAAAAGGGCCAGAAAAAACAGGGCGATCTTGGGATTGAGAAACGCAATCATGAACCCGTCGCGGGCGGCCTGCAGGATCGATCCTGATACCTTGCCAGCACTATCCACATCAAACTTCGCACCCGCCTTGGCACCGCGCCACGCCTTGATCGCAAGCCAGATTAGATAAAGCGCACCAAGGATACTGACTGCATTGTGAAAGACCGGCACTGTCTGAAACAGGATGCCAAGTCCGGTCATGGTGATCACAGCATAAAAGCCGATACCCAGTGCATGCGCCAAGGCGCAGGCAAATCCGGCCTGACGGGAATGACCAACAGAATAGCGCAATACAACGGCCAGACTTGGACCCGGTGTCATTGCGCCCAGAACACAGATGGTTGCAACCGACAACCAGGCGGCGAAGCTCATAACGTTTCCTTTGGGTGACGCAGGTTTATTCCCGCTTGGTTTTATCGAAAGCTATCTGCTTGCCAGAACCGTTTCAACGGAAATGAACTGTCGCTATGATGCGCATCCGCGCCAACCTGCCACCTGAACACAGCATTTCGTAAAATACGGTTTTAAAACATGTTTCTGTTGCTCAAGAATGCCAACGTCTTCGCCCCGACGCCGCTTGGCATCCATGATATCCTGATTTGTGACGAGAAAATTGTCGCCATTGCCCCGGATCTGGTGGTTTCTGTTCCGGCCGAAATCAAGACCATCGACCTTGGCGGCAAGATGACTGTACCAGGCTTTATCGACGGACATGTCCATCTGATCGGGGGCGGTGGCGAAGGCGGATTTGCGACGCGCACGCCCGAAGTTGCGGTTGGCAAACTGATCGAGGCTGGCATCACATCCGTTTGTGGATTGTTGGGCACAGATGCCGCAACCCGCCACATCGCATCGCTGTATGCCAAGACCAAGGCGCTTCGAACCGAAGGTATCTCTGCCTGGTTCTTCACAGGTGGTTATCGCGTACCGTCGCCAACACTGACCGGTAATATCGGTGATGATGTGACGTTTCTGGATGCCTGTATCGGTTTGAAAACAGCGATTTCAGATCACCGCAGCAGCCAAAGCACGGTTGAGGAGCTGGCCCGCATCGCATCCCAATCGCGCATTGGCGGTATGATATCGGGCAAGGCCGGATCGGTTGTGGTTCATCTGGGCGATGGTGACGGGCACTTTGATCCCCTGATTGCTGTGATTGAGCAGACCGAAATCCCGATCGGCCAGTTCATCCCGACCCATGTCAACCGCAAGCGCGCCTTGCTTGATGCGGCCAAACTCTGGGCAAAGCGTGGCGGCAATATCGATTTCACCACCGGGATTGATGCCGAAGCCGATCCCAAGGGGGCCACCAAAACATCGACCAGCATTGCCGAATGCCTGGCCGATGGCGTTGCGCTGGATCGCATTTCAATGACATCGGATGGCAACGGGTCACTTCCGGATTTTGATTCCGATGGCAATATGATCGGGCTTTTGGTGGCAGGCTTTGAAACCGTACCGCGCGAGTTTGCCGATCTGATCGAAGTCGAAAAGCTTGATATCCCGACCGCCTTGGCCCCGATTACGATCAATCCGGCACGCATGCTGGGCCTTGCGGCACACAAAGGGCAGCTCAAGGTCGATTATGATGCAGATATCCTGGTTTTCGATGATGCTTTGACCCCCGATAGCGTCATTTCACGCGGAAAACCGGCCATGATTGGCAAGGAACGGCTGCTCCGCGGTACTTTTGAGGATTAATTTGGTCTTTTAACCGGATTACGTCAGGTAAAAAGGCACCGAAAACCAATAATTTGCGGACTTTGTGCCTTTTTGTCGTCATATCTGCCCCAAATAGCCCCCAATACGGCCAAACCTCGTGCCTATTTCCTCGGCAAGCTTTGCGATCAGACACAGGTCCATGAATGACCTGTGCCCAAAAACCTTGGAAAGGACACGAGAGATGCGACAGACAGCCATGATTTTGGCCGTTGCAAGCGCATTGGGGCTTTCGGCTTGTAGCGGATTGAATGACCGAGACCAGAAAATGCTGAGTGGCGGCGCGATTGGTGCCGGTGTGGGTGCTGTTGGCACCGTGATCACCGGTGGCTGTGTTACCTGTGGCGCGGTAATTGGCGGCGCGGTGGGTACCGGTGCGGGCTATATCATGCACGAGAATGAGAAGGCCCGGAAATGATGAAACGGATCATTCTTCTGGTCGCTGCATTCGGCCTAACCCTGCCATTCGCGGCACCTGCGCCCGTTAAGGCCGACCCGCCGTCATGGGCACCTGCCCATGGCTATCGTGCCAAGCAGCATAAAGGGTACAAACGCAATTATAGCCGCCACGGTAACGAGCTTTTTGTCTCCGACGGTGGTTTCCTGCGCTGTAACCGTGATGTGGTTGGTGCCATCATTGGTGGTGGCACAGGCGCGGTTCTCGGTTCAACTATCGGCAAGGGAAGCGGCCGGGATGCGGCCATGATTGGTGGTGCCATTCTTGGCATGCTCAGTGGCTACTCGATTGGTCAGAGCCTTGATCAGGGTGATCTGGCTTGTACCGGCTATGCCTTGCAACGTGCCCCTGATGGGCAGGCCGTCCGGTGGCAAAATCCCGATTCGCAACACAGCTATAATGTTGTGCCGCGCAACAGTTGGCAGAACGCCGACGGACGCTATTGCCGCGAATATAGCGCAACAGCCCGTATTGGTGGAGAACTGCGGAAAACATACGGCACGGCATGCCGCCAGGCTGATGGATCCTGGCAGATCGTGTCCTGAGACCCGAACGCGCACCAAGCATATTTCAATCTGGGGCCATGCCCCGCAAAAAGCCCGGCAGTGCCGGGCTTTTTCTGTACGTTGTCTGATAAGCAGCGCATCCTAAATTATTTCAATTCAATGTCTTATAGGTGGCTATACTCTCGCAACCGTTATTTGTTTTACGTTAACGTCACTTTGGGTTACAGTCCTGTCATAATCAAAACAAAATACCTGCTGACTGAGGGAGGCGTTCGTGGATGACATCCTCGAAACCGTAAAAGAAAAACTGCCGCAACTGCGCGGTCTCAATGCTGTCGTCGCCTTCGATTGTGGCGATGATGGACATATCGTGATTGATGCCACCGGCGACGAGCCGGAAATCAGTGATGATGATCCGTCCGATGCCGATTGCATTCTCAAGATCAAGAAAGCCAACCTCGAAAAGCTGATCGCCGGAAAGCTTGACCCGATGCTTGCCTTTACCATGGGCAAACTGAAGATCAAGGGCTCCATGGGTGTGGCAGCAAAGCTGTCATCAATGCTCGACTAGCTTTGTCGGTATGGTCTGTTTGACGAGGGAAACATGCGCAGTCGCATCGCAAAAGGCAGCATATCGGCCCTGATTGCCGGCTTTATGATTCAATATGCCACCGCGTCGCTGGCATCCGGATCGGAAACGCTCAATTTCCGCGTCCTCAAGGACGGGGAGCTGATCGGTTATGAAACCGTCGAAATTGCGCCAACAGCGAACGGTCAAACCGTGACGGTCAAAACGCTGACCGATGTGCGGGTTTTGTTTTTGAAGTTTCATTACGACCATCAGCGCACCGAACAATGGCAGGACGGAAAGCTGATATCGGTCGAAACCACCACCAATGATGACGGCACACACTACACTTGGCAGGCCAGCTATGACGAAGATTGTTATGCGCTGGCGGGCAAAGGTGTCGGGAAACGTGATGCCTGTGATGCGGCCTGGCCGCTGACCCTGTGGCACGAGGATGTCACGGGTAAAACCGATCTCTTTAGCGTCATCAATGCTGAACCCTACACTGTGCACACTCAAAGGGTTGGCGAAGAAAACGTCATGGTCGAAAGCCGGGAAACACCGGCAGTCCATTACGAAATGTCTGGCGATGTCGAACGGCACCTCTGGTACGGCACCGACGGAAAACTGCTCAAAACGAGTTTTAAAAGGAAGGGTTACGACATCGATTTTATCAGGGTCGATGCGATAAACCCTCAGCAATAAAAGCGGGCGTTTTAAATCAAAGATTTGAAACGTTTAAAGATTAGGGAGAAACAGATGTCCTACTTCAAGAAGAGCTGCCTTTGGGGTGCAGCTTCAGGTACTGCACTTCTATGCGCACTCGCCACTGCTGGCACCGCGCAAGCGTCCGGTTTTCAGGTTCGTGAAACCAGCGGCACCCTGCAAGGTTCAAGCTTTGCCGGGATGACCACACTGTCAACCGATGCGTCCACCATGTCCTATAACCCGGGCACGGTTGGACAGTACAAGGAAACCAGTTATAGCGCAGGTATTACGGTCATTCGCCCGGTGGCGAAAGCAACAAACATTGTCGCCACTGACGGCAACTTGACCGCAATCGCGCAAACCGGTGGTAACTATAAGGACATGGCACAGGATGCTGTGGTTCCAAACGCCCATGCCGTCTGGAAGCTTAACGATAACATCAACTTTGGTGTTTCGATTACCGCACCTTGGGGCTTGGTAACGGATAATGACTCGGATTTTGCAGGCCGGTTCTTTGGCACGACCTCAAAAATCAAGACCATCAATATCAAACCTGTCGTTGCGTATCGCTTTGATAATGGCCTGAGCATTGGTGCTGGCCCTCAGATTCAGCAGTTTGAAGCATCTCTTAGCAAGGCAGTTCCTAGAATCGGTCTCCCGAAAGCAGAAGGAAACTCGACTGTTGAGGGCGATGATATTAGCTACGGCTGGACCGCTGGCCTTAACTGGGAAATAACCGAGGATACCCGCTTTGGTCTGGCCTATAACTCCGAGGTCAAGCATACGCTTGAAGGTGACATCAAGTTCGACCAAGCAGCAAAGAACCTTGCCACTCCCTATATTGACAGAAAAACAACTGCCAAAATCACCACACCGGAAGCCATTGCTTTTGGGGCTTCTCACGATTTGACCGAGAAGCTAACCGTCATGGGTGATCTGCAATGGACGAACTGGAATTCCGTAAAAGATTTGGTCTTCGTATATGACGGTGCCATCAACAACTCACTTACTGGTAGCACCAGCAGCACAGAAAATTACCACTGGGGCTCTTCATGGTTCGGAGCACTCGGCGCACGCTACCAGTATGATGAAAACTGGTCATTTACCGGTGGTGTTGCCTATGACGAAACCCCGATCAAGACGCGGAACCGCAACGTCCGCCTGCCGGATTCCAACCGTTACTGGGTTTCGCTTGGTGCAACATACAAGGCCTCGGACTGGGCTGATGTGACGCTGGGATACACGCATATTTTCGCAGATGAGGCACGCGTTGATCATGGAACCACCAACCTCGGCAACTTTACAGCCGACTACGAAGCCAAAGTCGACATCATCGCGTTGCAGGCGAAATTCAAGTTCTGATTTGCTATACTGTCCGGTGCGGGGTGCTATGTCGCGCCGCATCGGGCTCCCTTTTTTTGCCCGCAAAGTGACGTTAACGTAATGGAGTTAACGCAAGTGAACAAAGTAAACGTCCAAGAATCCCCGATCCTGCGCGATGGCGTTGATATCAGCTCGCCGGTAAGAACCTGCCCGGTTCATGAGATTTTCGATAAAGCGGCGGCACGGTTCCCGTTGCGCCCGTGTCTGGATTTCCTCGGTCGGGTCTATGATTACAAGACCATTTCCGAGCAAATCGACCGTGCTGCCGAAGGCTTTAAACAGCTTGGCGTGCGCAAGGGTGACAAGGTCGGGTTGTGCCTGCCCAACACGCCCTATTACGTGGTTTGTTATTACGCGATCCTGAAATGTGGCGGTGTGGTCGTGAATTTCAATCCACTCTATGCCAAGCGCGAGATCGCCTATCAGATCGAAGATTCAGGCTGTCGCCTGATGGTGACGCTGAACCTCAAACAGATCTATCCCAAGGTGGCAGCATGCCTTGATGAAACCTGCCTCAAGCGGATCGTCGTCTGCGAAATGAGCGGCATCTTGCCGCCAGTTAAAAGTGTTCTGTTTTCGCTGTTCAAGCGTAGCGAACTGGCCCACGTACCGACGGATCTGCGTCATATCCCCTATTCACGGGTCATCGGATGCAACCTGATTGATCGCGTGGTGGATATCGATGTGAACGATCTGGCGGTTCTGCAATATACCGGTGGCACAACCGGGCGCCCGAAGGGTGCGATGCTGACCCATGCCAATCTGAGTGCGAACGTTGATCAGCTAACCCGCTGGATGCCGGACGCCAAACCGGGCCACGAAGTGACCCTGTGCGTTTTGCCATTCTTCCATGTTTTTGCGATGACCGTGGCGCTCAACACATCAGTCAATCTCGGGGCGGAAATGGTGTTGCAGCCCCGATTTGAGTTGGGTTCCCTGATCAAGGCGCTGGACAAGAAAAAGGCCACCATCTTCCCGGGTGTTCCGACGATCTATACGGCGATCAACAATTCGCCGGAAACACTCAAATACGATCTGTCACACATCCGTTGCTGCATTTCGGGCGGTGCGCCGTTGCCGGTCGAAGTCAAACACCGGTTCGAGGAAATTACCGGCTCCAAGGTGGTTGAAGGATATGGCCTGTCAGAAGCCAGCCCGGTCTGTACTTGCAACCCGCTTAAGGGTGAGAACAAGGAAGGCTCGATCGGGCGACCGTTGCCCGGAACCGAGATCGAAATCCGGTCTCTGGATCAGCCGGATACGGTCGTAGCGCTTGGCGAAAAGGGCGAGGTCTGTATTCGTGGCCCGCAAGTCATGCCTTGCTACTGGCAAAACGAAACGGCCACCAACGAGACCTTTGTGGGTGGTTGGTTGCGGACCGGTGATGTCGGTTATCAGGATGAGGATGGCTACACCTTCCTGGTTGATCGTCTTAAGGATGTCATCCTGTGCAGCGGCTACAACGTTTATCCGCGTGCCATCGAAGAGGCTCTTTATCTGCATGACAAGGTCGCCGAAGTCACCTGCATCGGGATCCCCGATCAATATCGTGGTCAGGCTCCAAAGGCGTTTGTTCGCCTGAAAGACGGTGTCACCGATGTGACCGCCGAAGATCTGCGGGCATTTCTGGATGACAAGATTTCAAGAATCGAAATGCCGCGCGAAATCGAAATTCGTGAAGAACTTCCCAAAACCATGGTCGGCAAACTGTCGAAAAAGGAATTGGTCGAGGAAGAACGACAAAAGAGGGAAGGAAATACGGTTTAGTTGCAATGCGTTGGCGTCACCATATACACACTGAAAAAACTTAAGTGACGTTAACGTAAACTAATTGACGTATACTGAAAAATAGATACCATAAGGGGCGAACAATGACAAAAATTGACGAACGGTTTTATACCGTTCCCGAACTGGCCGACGATCTTGGCATCACGCCGCGCACCATCCGGTTTTACGAGCAAAAGGGGCTTTTGAACCCGCAGCGCGCCGGCACCACCCGGGTCTATACCCGACAGGATCGCGCCAAACTGCTCCTCATTTTGCGGGGCAAGCGACTGGGCTTCAGCTTAAGAGAGATCGCGGACTACCTTGATCTTTACGGCGCAGACCCAACCCAGGCAGAGCAAATCAAAATGCTTCTGGAACGCGTTCGGGAACGGATTACTGACCTGGAAGAACAGCGTCAGGCACTGGACGTCACTTTGGATGAACTGCGTGATATCGAACAGCAATCGGTTGATGCACTTAAAGAAAAGGGACTCGATCCGGTATCGTAACAAGTTTCCCGGATCAGAGGACAGCTCAGGAAGGAAGACATAGCCATGACCAACGCCGTAATTGCCGGATATGTCCGGTCGCCCTTTACCCCGGCCCGCAAAGGGGCCCTTGCAAAGGTCCGCGCTGACGACCTTGCGGCACAGGTCGTCAAAGGTCTGGTCGAAAAGACCGGCATTGATCCCAACGCGATCGAGGACCTGATCCTTGGTTGTGCCTTCCCTGAAGGCGAACAAGGCTTGAACGTTGCCCGCCTGATCACCTTTATCGCCGGTCTGCCACGTTCCGTTGGTGGCGTGACGGTCAACCGTTTCTGCGGATCGTCCATGCAGTCGATCCATCAGGCCGCTGGTGCAATTGCGATCGGTGCCGGTGATGTCTTTATCTGTGCCGGTGTCGAAAGCATGACCCGGGTTCCGATGATGGGCTTTAATCCCCTACCCAATCCGGAACTTTATAAAGCCATGCCCGAGGCCTATATGGGCATGGGCGATACGGCCGAAAATGTTGCTGCCAAATACAGCCTGACCCGTGCCGATCAGGAAGCTTTTGCAGTTGAAAGTCACAAACGTGCCGCCGCAGCGCAGGCTGTTGGCAAATTCACGGATGAAATCATCCCGATCCAGACCAAGGATGGTGTTGTTTCCGAAGATGGCTGCATCCGCGCAGAAACAACCGCCGAAGGCTTGGCTGACCTCAAACCTGCCTTCAAGGCAGACGGTGTTGTTACTGCTGGCACCTCTTCCCCGCTGACCGATGGTGCGTCGGCTGTTCTGGTCTGTTCCGAAGACTATGCCGCCAAAAACGGCCTGACACCGATTGCACGTATAAAGTCGGTTGCAGTTGATGGCTGTCTTCCGGAAATCATGGGCATTGGCCCGATTGGCGCATCGAAAAAGGCGCTTTCGCGAGCCGGCCTGACCTCGGCCGATATTGATGTCACCGAACTTAACGAGGCGTTTTCGTCCCAGGCCATGGCAAGCATTTCCGAACTGGGTCTGGATGGTGCCAAGGTAAATATCGATGGTGGTGCGTTGGCGATTGGTCACCCGCTGGGTGCGACCGGTGCGCGTATCGTTGGCAAGGCCGCAAGCATCCTCAAACGTGATGGCGGCAAATATGCTTTGGCGTCGCAATGCATTGGCGGAGGTCAGGGGATCGCGACCATTCTGGAGGCGATGTAATGACCACCATTAAACAGGTCGCCGTTATCGGCGCCGGTGTTATGGGGGCTGCGATCGCGGCCCACATCGCCAACTCCGGGACACCCGTCCTGTTGCTTGATATCGTGCCCGAAGGGGCCAAAAACCGTAATTCGGTTGCCGAGGGTGCGGTTGCCAAAATGCTGAAAACCGATCCGGCCCCGTTCATGTCCAAACGGGTCGCCAAGCTGATCACATGTGGCAATATCGAAGATGACCTTGATAAAATCGCCAAATGTGACTGGGTGATCGAAGCCGTCATTGAACGCCTTGATATCAAGCAGGATCTGTATCGCAAGATTGATGCGGTCCGTGCCAAGGGATCGGTGGTGTCATCAAACACATCGACCATTCCGCTCGCCACCCTGATTGACGGGATGGATGAAAGCTTCGCACAGGACTTCATCATTACCCACTTCTTCAACCCGCCGCGCTATATGCGCCTGCTGGAGCTGGTTGGATCGGGTGTCACCCGCGATGGTGTGATTGATGCGGTTGCCGATTTTGCTGATCGCAAACTGGGCAAAACCTGTGTCACCTGTCATGACGAACCGGGCTTTATCGCCAATCGGCTGGGTGTCTACTGGATTCAGGCCGCCATGGTTGAGGCCATGGACCGCAAACTGACGGTCGAAGAAGCCGACAGCGTCATCGGCCGTCCGTTCGGTATTCCCAAAACCGGCGTCTTTGGCCTGATGGATCTGGTTGGTCTTGATCTGATGCCCCATGTGCAATCAAGCATGGCTGGACTCCTTGATAAATCCGATCCGTTCCACGCGATTTACCGCGAAAGCGATCTGGTCAGCAAACTGATTGCCGATGGCTATACCGGCCGCAAGGGCAAGGGTGGTTTTTACCGCCTGAACCGTGACGGTGGTGAAAAGGTCAAGGAATCGGTGGATCTGCAAACTGGTAAGTTTGCCAAATCCGAAAAGGCCCGTTTGGGCAGTGTCCGCGCTGCTGGCAAAGACCCGCGCAAGATGATGGAAGCATCTGACAAGGGTGGCCAGTATGGCCGCGCTGTCATGGGCAAGACGCTGGCCTATGCGGCCTTGATTGCCGAGGCCGCTGCGAATTCCATCGTCGATGTCGATGATGCGATGAAGCTTGGGTATGCATGGAAAACCGGGCCGTTTGAACTGATTGATGCCATTGGCGTCGATGCCCTGATTTCGATGCTCCAAGAAGACGGTGTTGAAGTTCCGGCATTGCTGAAAAAGGCCGCAGGCAAGTCGTTCTACAAGGTCGAAGACGGTGATCTTTATTACCTCGGCTTTGATGGCAACTATGCCAAGGTCACCCGCCCGGAAGGCGTCATCCTTCTGGAAGACATCAAACGTAAATCTGAACGGGTTGCCGGTAACCGGGCTGCATCGCTTTGGGATATCGGTGATGGCGTTGCCTGCCTTGAATTCCATACCAAGATGAATGCGCTTGATGCCGATGTGCTTGGCGCGATCAAGACATCCATCCGGACTGTCAAAAAGCAGTTCAAGGCGATGGTGATCTATAACGAAGCAAGCAACTTCTCAGCCGGGGCAAACCTCGGTCTGGCGCTGTTTGCCGCCAATATCGCCGCCTGGCCAGAGATCGAAAACTTCGTTGAAACCGGTCAGGAGACCTACAAGGCGCTTAAATACTCGCCCTTCCCGGTCGTGGGTGCCCCAAGTGGCCTTGCCCTTGGCGGTGGTTGTGAAGTTCTGCTGCATTGTGATGCGGTTCAGGCGCACGGGGAAACCTATATCGGGCTTGTTGAGCCCGGTGTGGGTCTGATCCCGGCCTGGGGCGGATGTAAGGAAATGATCCGTCGCTGGGCGGAAAATCCGAAGTTTGTCAAAGGCCCGATGGCTCCGAGTGCCAAGGCGTTTGAGATCATCTCGGTCGCGACCGTCGCCAAATCGGCGATGGAGGCCAAGGAAAACCTGTTCTTCCGTGAAACTGACGGCATCACCATGAACCGCAACCGTTTGCTGGCCGATGCCAAGGAACGCGCGTTATCCATGGTTGATGGTTACGAATCCCCCGAAGAATTCACCTATCGCCTGCCGGGTGAAAGTGCACGGGTTGCCTTTGAAATGGCGGTCGATGGCTTCCACCGTTTGGGCAAGGCCACCGATTACGACCGTGTGGTCGCCGGTGAATTGGCAAAGGTTCTCGCCGGTGGCGATACAGACGTGACCGAGGAACTTTCCGAAGACGATATTCTTGAACTGGAACGCGAAGGATTCATGCGTCTGGTCCGCAATGAAGGCACCATGGCCCGGGTTGAGCATATGCTGCTGACCGGCAAGCCGCTGCGAAACTGACCGGTCCGGGAGGAAAAGTAAAATGGCTGAATATAAAGCACCCCTGCGCGACATGCGCTTCGTCCTGACCGAGCTGTTTGATTTCAACGATATCAATCAGATGCCCGGTTGCGAGGATTTTACCCCTGATGTGGTTGATGCGGTTCTCGAAGAAGCTGCCAAAGTCTGCGAAGAAGTCCTGTTCCCGATCAACCGGTCGGGCGATGAGGAAGGCTGCAGCTGGAATGACGGCATCGTCACAACCCCCAAAGGTTTCAAGGAAGCCTACCAGACCTTTGCCGAAGGTGGCTGGACCGGGATTGCCTGTGACCCGAAATATGGCGGTCAGGGCGCGCCGAAATCCATCAATGCCCTGGTTGAGGAAATGATTTGTTCGACCAACCTGTCCTTTGGCATGTATCCGGGTCTGTCCTTTGGCGCCTATGCCGCCCTTCACAGCCACGCATCGGACGCACTCAAGGACAAATTCCTGCCCAAGATGGTCGATGGCACCTGGTCAGGGACCATGTGCCTTACCGAACCGCATTGCGGTACCGATCTTGGCATCATCAAGACCAAGGCCGAACCCCTTGATGACGGGTCCTATGCGATTTCCGGTACCAAGATCTTTATCTCGGCCGGGGAACATGACCTGACGGAAAATATCATCCATCTGGTTCTGGCCAAGCTGCCTGACGCCCCAAGCGGCACCAAGGGCATTTCGCTTTTCCTTGTGCCAAAATTCATGGTGGGTGATGACGGATCACTTGGCGATCGCAACGCGGTCAAATGCGGTTCCATCGAACACAAGATGGGCATCAAGGCATCTTCGACCTGTGTCATGAACTTTGATGGCGCGGTTGGTTATCTGGTCGGTGAACCCCATCAGGGCATGCCCGCCATGTTCACCATGATGAACCAGGAACGCCTTTCGGTTGGCATTCAGGGTCTTGGCCTTGGCGAAGCCGCCTATCAGGGTGCGCGTGCCTATGCCAAGGACCGCCTGCAGGGCCGCGCCCTGACCGGTGCAAAATCCCCCAACCAACCTGCCGATTCCATCATCGTGCATCCCGATGTGCGGCGCATGTTGCTGACGGCAAAGGCAACCAATGAAGGCTGCCGGGCGATGGGTATGTGGGTGGCACGCGCACTTGATACTGCCAAACACCACGAAGATCCGGTCAAACGCGAAGAGGCTGACGAATTCGTTCAGCTGATGACCCCGATCGTCAAGGCGCTGTTCACCGACTGGGGCTTTGATAACACCAACCTTGGTGTTCAGGTCTTTGGCGGGCACGGCTATATCCGCGAATGGGGTATGGAACAATATGTCCGTGATGCCCGTATTGCCCAGATTTACGAAGGTACCAACGGCATTCAGGCGCTTGACCTTGTTGGCCGTAAAATGCCGACCAAGGCGGGGCGGTATCTGCGTCGTTTCTTCCATCCCGTGCAGGAATATATCGAAGCCAATGTCTCGAACGGCGACCTTGGTGAATATGTCCAGCCGCTTGCCAAGGCCTTCATGCGCCTGCAACAGGCCACCGGCGAACTGGCCCAGCGCGGGATGAAAAACCCCGATGAAGCCGGTGCTGCCGCCACCGAATTCCTGCGTCTGTTTGGTCTGGTTGCCGTCGGCTTCATGTGGGCCCGCATGGCGGAAATCGCACTCGCCAAACAGGGTGATGACGAAGACGGTTTCTATAAGGGCAAGCTGATCACGGCCAAGTTCTATATGGAACGTGTTCTTCCACAATCAGGTGCCCTGTTCAGCCAGATCATGTCGGGGTCTTCGACCATGATGGCGCTTGACGAGGAGCTGTTCTGATCATGGCTACGGGCCGCATGCACAAAGACCTGTCATCCGGATACGGAGCATTGTCGTGAACCTGATTTTCCGACTGATCCGTGTGGTGATCCTGTCCTTGTTGCGGCCCCGCCTGCACCCGCTTGATCCATCGACCCTGCATTTCCGGGCATGGCCGCTGGATCTTGATATTAACGTGCACATGACAAATTCGCGCTATTTCGCGCTGATGGATCTGGGTCGAACCGAACTGATCATGCGCAATGGCATTGCCAAGCAGATGCTGAAACGCAAATGGCAGCCGGTGGTGTCCGGATCGACCATGCGGTTCAAACGCGCGATCAAACCGTTTCAGAAATTCGCACTCGAAACGCAGGCTTTGTATTGGGATGAAAAGGGCTTCTATCTCGAGCAACGCTTTGTCGCCAAAGGCAAGACGCTGGCCCTTGGCGTCGTAAAGGCGGTTTTCGTTGGCCCGGATGGCATTGTTGCGCCCGAGGTTATCTGTCGGATGGTCGGTGCCGATGAAACGTCGCCATCCATGCCCGACTGGCTTTCTGGGTGGCCCGATATGGAAACCGCAATCGAAGCGCGACTGGCGATTTAACACACACCAACAACCGGAAAACCGGGACAATTGCGGTAAAAAACACCGCGCAGGAGGAAACACCATGGCATCCGATGACGCCGTATTGCTCAACATCACCGATGCGGTCGCAACGATTACGCTGAACCGCCCGGATCGCATGAACGCCCTTGATCAGGCGATGGTCAGTGGGTTGTCCGCCGCCATGGACAAGATCGAAGCCAACCTTCCCGATATCGGAGCCATCATCATCGAAGGATCGGGCGGCACTTTCATGGCCGGTGGCGATGTGAAGTTTTTCCATCAGGTATCAAAAAGCCCGGTCGAAGACGCCCGCTCCTCAATCGAAGCATTGATTGATCGGGTTCACCAAATTGTTTTGCGCATCAACGCCCTGCCCCGCCCGGTGATCGCCAAACTTGAAGGCGCGGTTGCCGGATTTGGTGTCAGCCTGATGAATGCCTGCGACCTTGCCATTGCGGCTGAGGAAACCGTTTTCACCCTGGCTTATATCCATATCGGCACCTCGCCCGATGGCGGTGCAACCCATTCGCTGACCCGGTTGGTCGGCATGAAAAAGGCCAAGGAAATCGCCCTGCTTGGCGATCGGTTCGGGGCCGATGAAGCCCATGATTGCGGCCTGATCAACAAGGTCGTCCCGGCAGATCTGCTGGCATCAACCACCGCGAAATACGCAACTCGTTTGTCCGCCGGACCGCGCGATGCGATTGCCCGCACAAAGACGTTGCTGAATGCCGCCCCCGAGGCCGATCTGCAAACACAGCTGAAGGCCGAGGCCAAATCATTCGCTGATTGCGCCACGAGTGCCGATTTCCGCGAGGGCGTTACTGCTTTCGTCGAAAAACGCACGCCGCGTTTTGGCAAATCATAAAAAGAATTCAGGGAAGAATTTGATGACGAGTCTTAAAGGCAAAACACTGTTCATCACCGGCGCATCGCGCGGCATCGGCAAGGAAATTGCCCTGCGTGCGGCGCGCGATGGGGCCAATGTCGCGATCATTGCCAAAACTGATGAACCACACCCCAAACTGCCCGGCACCATCCATAGTGCCGCTGCCGAGATCGAGGAAGTTGGTGGCAAGGCACTGGCCCTTAAGACCGATATTCGCGATGAAGACCAAATTGCCGAGGCTGTCGCAAAGACCGTCAAAACCTTTGGCGGGATCGATATCCTGATCAACAATGCCAGCGCGATCAATCTGACCCCGACCCTGCAAACACCGATGAAGC
This sequence comes from Thalassospira sp. ER-Se-21-Dark, assembly GCF_017922435.1. Lineage (NCBI taxonomy): Bacteria > Pseudomonadati > Pseudomonadota > Alphaproteobacteria > Rhodospirillales > Thalassospiraceae > Thalassospira > Thalassospira sp. ER-Se-21-Dark. The sequence goes on from NZ_VDEZ01000001.1 coordinate 1,115,290, forward strand.
GGTTTGATCTGATGCATCAGGTCAATACGCGTGCGAGCTTTGCCTGTGCGCAGGCCTGCCTGCCGCATCTTCTGAAGTCGGACAACCCACATATCCTGACCATGTCACCACCGCCCAACCTGTCCCCACAGTGGTTTGCCAATCACACCGCCTATACGATTTCGAAATACGGCATGAGCCTGATCACGCTTGGTCTGGCAGCCGAGTTTGCCGATGAAGGAGTTGCCGTCAATTCGCTTTGGCCGGTCACGGTGATTGAAACAGCAGCGCTCAACATGATCCCCGGTCTTGAGCAGGGCCGTGCACGCACACCGCAAATTCTGGCCGATGCGGCACATGCAATCCTTACCGCCCCATCGCGCGAAATTACAGGGGGCTTCTTTACCGATGAAAGTGTGCTTGAGGCCATCGGTGTCACCGATTTCGAACAATACAACCTGACCCCGGGCAAACCGCCCTATCCGGACTTCTTCCTGGAGCTTGATCGCAACGGCAAGAACGACCCGCAGGTTGCAAAACTGCTTACGAAACTGGGCCGCTTTCACAAAGCAGCCTGACCGTCATGGCGCCGGGGAAGTGTGTGCCTCGGCGTCTCGTAGGGGCCTGATTTTACGGCTGTGGATGATCTGCACTGGAAATCGGGCTCTCTCGCCCGCTGAACTAAACCCGCCCTTTGTGGCGGGTTCTTTTTTGTGGTATGCGCACATAAAGGCACCGCCACGGGGAGAATGGCGGTGCCGCCTTCGCATTAAACGCTAGACGTTGAGGGATATGATGAAAAAGCGTGAAGCGAAGGAGTGGTTATAAGCTTCAGGAAGCGCGGCGTTCCAGTGACTGACGCGGCATTTCACAGGCAACAAGACCTGGTGTCGGCAACATCATCTGTACCGAAAGTGCCATGCCAAGGTCGCGGTGATCGCGTTTGGCATCGAGGAAATGCTCCGACCAGCTGCCGTCACGGTTGGCTGACAGAAACGCACAACGCAGCATCGAAAAACGGCTTGATCCATGGCAGTTATGTTCGCCAGTCACCTGGGCAAGCCAGCCGGCAATTGCGTCATGGGCAGCCTGATCAAGGATGTCCTGCATGCTGGCCCGATCACTGGCTGCAATGCTGTCTTCGGCAAGCGCATCGCGAAGGGCGTTGATCATGCGCTGACTGGCCTGCGGAGAGTTGACACTAAATGAACGCAACCACGCACGTGCCGTGTCTTCGATCAAACGCGTCATCGCAGCCGATTCAAACGCGGCATAGGTGAAACCCTTTGATGCAATGGTCATGTCAGTCATTCGTCTGGCCCTCCGGGCGGTGAACAATCAGCGGGACTTAACGCTTCGTTAAGAATGAATATCGCTGAAAAAAAGCGGGATAATTTGCTCGAATCTGGGCGTTTTTGTGGCGTCGAGAAACTTTTGAAAACAAACCACTAGCTTGCTGGCTTCGGACCTTCGGCCGTGATGTGATCGCGCCCTGCCATGATCTGATCAAGCGGCTTGACCGGCCAAGACAGAATCAGAAGCTTTTCATCGCGCGTCAGGCTTTCAACGCCAAGCCGGGCAAGCTTTTCATAGATGATCCCGATTTCGATCGCGGTACGCGCATCCGGCTTGCGCACCGGCAGAAGCGCGGAATGCAGTGCATTGGCGTAAGGATCTTCGATCAGGCGCAGCAGCCCGTCTTTGACATCGTCATCACCACTTTCGGCATTGATCCGCACCAACGCGCGAAGCTCTTCGGGGCTGTCATATTCTTCGGGGGTCACAAAAAGCTTCATCCGACGCGCAGCCTTTCCGATGGCAAGGCTGCTGGAATAATGGGTCAGCCATGGCGAAAGCACCAAACCGGCCAGAATGGGCGACAACCACCAGAAGAATGCCGTATCCACAAAAACAGCAATCGCGCCCCAGACCACACCAATCACGATAATGGTGCGATGGGTTTTAAGTGCGGCCTTGAACGGTACCCCGGCATCGTCACGTTCCTGCGCGTCCCAGCCCACCTGATTACCGGTCAGGACCGAGAACACGAACTGGGAATGGAGCATCATCATGATCGGGGCCTGCAAGGCCGAATACAGGGTTTCAAGCAGGCCACTGGCCAATACCATTACCCCGCCATACTGTTTGCGGTCGCGGCCAAGACACACCATCAGAATCGAGATGATCTTGGGCAGCACCAGCATGCCGATGGTAAAGATCAGCAACACCAGCATTTCAAACGACCGATCCACCGGCCATTGTGGAAACATGGTGAACTGACCTGGAAAGAAGCTATAGGTCAGCTGGGTGTTCTGAAGGGTCGCGATTGTCGAACTTAGTAACAGCAACAACCACAGCGGCGATGATACAAAGCTCATCACGCCCATAAAGAAATGCAGACGGCTGAGCGGTTTAAAGCCCGGCGCAACCATCAGGCGCGCATGTTGCATATTGCCCTGACACCAGCGCCGGTCACGGATCGCAAAATCAATCAGGTTGGGCGGCAATTCTTCCCAGCTGCCTTCAAGCTGCGGGATCAGCCAGCACCGCCAGCCTGCCTTGCGCATAAAGGCGGCTTCAACGAAATCATGACTCAGGATATGACCACCCATCGGCGGTTTGCCCGACAGAACTGGCAGGCCACAGCATTCGATAAATGACTTGGTGCGAATGATCGCATTGTGGCCCCAATAGTTCGAGCTGCCCATGCACCAGAATGACAGACCCGCCGACATGGTCGGACCATGCACGCGCGAAATGAATTGCAGGATGCGGGCAAACAGCGTCTGGCGACCGGTTGGCTGCGGCGGACTTTGAATGATCCCGGCATCCGGGTTATTTTCCATCAGATAGGCCATATTGACCATTGCCTCGCCCGACATGACGCTATCGGCGTCAAAGACGATCATGTGATCGTAATTGGCGGCATAGGTCTCGCAGAATTCCTTGAGGTTGCCGGACTTGCGTTCGGTGTTCTCTACCCGGCGGCGGAAGAAAATCTTGCCACGGGCATTCAGATCCGAGCAGGCCTTGGCCCACGCCATTTCCTCGGCAATCCAGATATCGGGATCGCGGGTATCCGACAGCACAAAGAAATGAAACGCATCAAGTTCGCCAGTCGCAGCGAGACTTTCATAGCTCGCGCGCAATCCGGCAAAGACGCGGTTGGGGTCTTCGTTATAGACCGGGATCACCACCACATTCTTGGATCGCAGGCGACCTTTGCGCGCAATCGGCTTCAGGCGTTTGAGCGTGATGGCATCAAGTTTCAACCCGCGCAAAACCAGCCCGACAATCCCGGTAAAGAAGGACAACGAAATCCAGGCAAAGTTGATGGTAAAGAACGCCACAACCACCATCTCCATGATGGTCAGCTGATCCGCACCCAGAACATCGGTCATCAACCACGCCGCATAGGCAGTCGCCGCAATCGATGCCCCAAACAGGAAAATCCGCCGCGATCCGACACCGGGCCCGCGCAGTTTGACCGTCGGATCACAAAATGCGTCCTCTGATCGCTCTGCGGGTATGGTCCCTTTTGCGGGTGTATTGGCGGCTTCTGTCATCTGGCTCTTCTGGGGTTATCTGTTTCTGGCAATTGAGGCGCTTGATCCCGCAGGATCAGAAGGCCCACGGCATGGTCCAAGTCTCGCTCAGGACCTTGTTCTGATACAACAAGAAGACCCTGAGATTGCTTGATGTCGCATCCCCGGCATTGACCAGGTCAAAGAACACACGCACGCCACCATTTTCCGGATCGGGCAGGATGCGGATGTTACGGACTTCACCCTTTGATGCGCTGATATCAGCCCGCAACTTATCGGCGTCCTTGATGAAATAATCCAGATCACCACCGGCGAAGTTCAGCACAAAGCGCGTCCCGGACCGATCTTCATCACCTTGGCTGGCCGAACGCTGGATACGGGTATCGGTGGCCTGCGCCATGCCGTGCAAACCTGTGCCATCGCGGGTTGCGGTGACACTGTATTCGACCTGCATTTCGCCGCCGGCCGTCGGCTTGGTTTCGGGCACCCAATAGGCAACGATATTGTCGTTGGTTTCCGACGGGCTCGGGATTTCGACCAGTTCGATATGGCCCTTGCCCCATTTGCCCTTCGGCATCACCCAATAACCCGGCTGCTGATCAAAGCGTTTTTCCAGATCCTGGTAGTGATCGAAGTTGCGGTCACGCTGTAAAAGGCCAAAGCCGATGGGGTTTTCATCCAGGAACGAGCTCATCTGCAGGTGCTGGGGATTATCCAGCGGACGCCACAACCATTCACCGCGTCCATTATTGATCAAAAGCCCGTCGCTTGAATGGACTTCACCGCGATAGTCATCAAAGAACCGGCGGCGCTGTTCGCCAAACAGGAACATGCCATTCAGCGGTGCTATGCCGATCTTCTCCACCCCGTCGCGGAAGAACAGGTGGGCCTTGATGTCGGCCCGGCTCCGGTTGCCGGGCGTGATATCAAACTGATAGGCACCGGTTATCCGTTCACTGTCGAGCAACGCGAACACGGTGATGGTATTTGCGCCATCCTTTGGCTCGACAATCCAGAATTCACGAAAGACCGGAATTTCCTCGCCGGTTGGACCAGCAAGATCCACCGCAAGGCCGCGCGCCATCTGGCCGATTGATTGGCCCTGACCCTGAAGGCGGAAATAGGAAGCGCCGAGAAAACGGGTCAGCTCATCATTGCTGGTGACATCAGAAAGCGGATAACGGAGGCGGAACCCGGCATAGTTCTGCGTCGAGAAATCATTCCCCGACAGGCCAGTCTTGCCGAAATCAAACAGTCCGGCCGAGTACGGAATGACCTGAACTTCGCCGTCCCGCACCAGATTGATGGTTACCGGCACGTCATACATGGTGCCCGGATGAAACAGCTCCAGACTGAAATCGGTCTCGGCCGGATTAAAGAAGGCACGCTGCGACTTGAAGCGGATCTGTGCGTAATCTTCTGCGCTCAGGGCTGAAAGTGCCTCGGGCAGTTCGCGATGCGGATTAACGAACGGCTGTTTGGCAAGATTGCGCGCAAGGTTGGTCACCATTGCCGGATCAAACATCACCGGCTTGGATACGTTTGGCTGTTTTTCGGCATCAGACACCGCATTCTCAACCGTATCTTCCGGCGATGCTGCAGTATCGGCCGTCTGTTCTGCCGGTGCATTTTGCCCAGAAGCTGGAACCGGCGCTGGAATTGGCGCAGACGCATTTTCCTCGGTACTCTGTGGGACAGGTGCCGGATCACTTTCCTGTGCATGGATGGCCGCAGGCCCGCCGATCATGATCAACGCGGACGCGGCAGCACCCAAAAGAACACGTCTGAGGGGCAGCTTGCTATGCTGCTGAAAATGTTGCGTCATGCTCTTATATGCTACCAACCGTTGGATTTTTCCGAATTTATTGGTTGCTGTTGTGCACAGAAAACAGGGCAGGAATGTGTCGTCATCAGGGTAAGAATCCGCAAAGCCACAACCGATCAGTTGCCCGAAAGGATTGCTTTAATCCCGGACATGTCATTGGCAAAGCGTCATTTTTGCATGGGCAGCAACGGAAAAACGCTGCAAAGAACCGCTTGACGGAAACGCAAAACCGTTTGTCAAACCGCTGATTGAAACGCGCTGTTTTCCGCGCTGGAATCGGCGTGCAATTCACGTGGGGAAACCTTGTGGCGCTGCTGGATGGCACGTGCCAGTGCCGTTGTGCTGCGGTAACCGACTTGCCCCGCAACCGCTTGCAGTCTTTTGCCATCACGCAACAACCCAAACGCCAGATCAAGGCGAATGGTTTGCAGGAAATCACCGGGCGATGTGCCCAGCAAATCGCGAAACCGGGCAGCAAAGCTCGCCCGCGACATGCCGGCAATTTCGGCCTGTCGTTCAATCGACCAGTTTTCGCCGGGTTTCTGATGAAGTTCACCGACCACGCGCGCAATCCGCGGATCGCGCATGGCCGCCAGAATGCCCGGACGGACAAGGTTCTTGGCCTGACAGTGACGCAACACCATCAACAACAGCAGATCAACCAGAAGATTGATTGCCGTGCGTTGCCCGGGCTGCGCGCCCAGTGATTCCGAAAACAGCTGATTGGTGATGGCCTCAAGCCCGGGGAGTTCGTCAAAGGGCAAAAAAAGATATTCCGGCAAACCCAGTTTAGCGGGGCTCAAACCAATATCGGGGAAATCGAGATTGGCACAGACCATTGCTGCGCCACCTGCGGGAGTCTCGATATCGTGGGGCACCGGACATCCGAAAAGGACCACGCCGGGGCGATCCAGTCTCGCCTTTTCGCGCCCGTCAAAAATGACCCGCATCGTGCCACTTTGCAAAACATGCAGCATGCCTTGCTGTTGCGATGGCAGATCAGCTCGACCCTGATGATGACTGCTGCCGCAATGGGTTCCGGCAAAAATCACATCACCGCGCGGGTGATTTCCGGCAAACATATCAGACAGGACATCCTTCTCAGACGAATTGCGTGCTTCCTCAGACAACAAGTCACTTCTCCGACGGTAGGCTGTTTACAGATTTCAAGACGTCCTCTTGATGAACCAGTTCCGTGATCGCCTGCCAGTAAAGACCCGGTGATCACCCCGTGAAGGAGATGAAAAAGATGACCAAACGTTCCAGTTTCATGCGTTCCGCTGCCCTCGCCGCAGTCCTGGGTATTTCCGCAGTTGGCAGCATTGTCGCCATCAGCGCACCGGCATCGGCCGCACAGGAAGTCCACATTGTTGAAGGCTACGCCCTGCAGGGTTTTGACCCGGTTGCATACTTCACCGTCGGTGCCCCGACCCCGGGCAACTCCGAATTCAAGGCCGAGCACGGCGGTGCGACCTATCGCTTTGCCAGCGCTGAAAACCGTGACCTGTTCAATGCCAACCCGGAAAAATACGCACCGCAGTATGGTGGGTTCTGTGCCTTTGGTGCGGCAATGGGTCGTAAATTCGGTGCCGATCCGCAGGCATGGCGCATCGTTGACAACAAGCTGTATCTGAACCTGAACAAGGAAATCCAGCAGCGCTGGATTGCCGATATCCCGGGCTTCATTCGCGGTGCTGACCACAACTGGGAAATCATCGAGCCGATCGAAGACGCCAAGCTGGCTGATGAGAAAATGGCCCCCAAAGGCCTGACCATCGGCGCACAATAATCCCGGGCGCGGAATGCCCTGACCCGGGTTTCTCCCTGGCTCCCTGTTGCCCGGTATGACAATGGCCGGCCCGATGAACGGGCCGGCCATTTGTTTTTTGATCTGTGAAAGCCGCGATCAGTATCCGACCGCACAACCATCCTTGCGCGGGTCCGAACCCGCAACATACCCCGCATCGGTCTTGGCAATCAGCTGCGCGCCGCCAAATCCGAAGTTGGTGCTGTCAGGTGTTTCGACCTTGATCACATGACCCTTGGCCTTGAGTGCGTCGATCACATCCGCCCCGACCGATGTTTCCACGGCAACATTCAGCCCCGAAAGTGCCTGCCAGCGTGGTGCATCGGCCGCTGTTTGCGGATCCTGCCCCCAAAGCTGGGTACGAAGCGTCATTTGCAGATGACCCTGTGCCTGCATCGGGCCGCCCATAACGCCAAAACTCATGACCGGATTGCCATCAAGGCCCATCAGGAATGCCGGGATGATTGTCTGGAACGGGCGTTTGCCGCCCTTGACCAGATTGGGATGGCCGTCTTTGAGGCTAAAGCCGTGACCACGGTTCTGCAGACTGATCGAGGTGCCCGGCACCACGACACCAGACCCAAAGCCCATATAGTTCGACTGGATGAACGACACCATCATGCCATTTTCGTCGGCCGTACTGACATAAACCGTGCCGCCATGTTTGGGCGCACCGGCCTTGAAGTCCTGCGCCTTGTTGGCATCAATCAGGGCCGCGCGCGATTTCAGATAATCATCAGACAGCAGATGCTCGACCGTGATATCGGTCATGTAATCCAGGTCGGCGACATAGGCTTGCATGTCGGCAAAGGCCAGTTTCATGGCCTCGATCTCGAGATGAAGTGCCTCGACCGAGTCCGACTCATAATCGGTAATGTTGGTATGGCGCAAAATGCCCAGCGCGATCAGGGCCGAAATCCCCTGCCCGTTTGGCGGGATTTCATGCAGCTTCACATTGCCAAAGCTTTGCGAAATCGTACCAACCCAATCGGCCTTGTGACTACCAAGGTCTTCTTCCGACAGGGCCGCACCATGTTCCTTGGCAAAGGCGGCAATCTTGCTGGCCAGTTTGCCGCGATAGAAACTCTCGCCCTTGGTTTCAGCGATATCAATAAGGCTTTCGGCCGCGGCCTTGCTGACAAACAGCTCGCCCGCCTTTGGGGCCTTTCCGCCCGGAAGGAACGCCTCGGCAAAGCCAGGCTGCTTACCCAGCAAATCGCCGCCCTTTTCCCAAAGGGTGGCGATGATTGGCGATACGGCAAAGCCGCGGGTCGCGTATTCAATCGCCGGCTCGAACAGTTTTTCAAACGGCAATTTGCCGAACTTCTCGGAAATTTCATGCCAAGACGATACCGCACCCGGTGTGGTGACCGATTCCCAGCCCCGCTGTGGCATGGTGTCAGAACCGGCAAAGCGTTCCGGGTTCCAAGCCGCAGGCGCACGGCCCGATGCATTCAGACCATGCAGTTCCTTGCCATCCCAGATGATGGCATAGGCATCCGATCCAAGACCGTTGCCGGTGGGCTCAACCACGGTAAGTGCAATCGCAGATGCAAGTGCGGCATCGGCGGCATTACCACCGGCCCACAGCATGCGCAAACCTGCCTGGGCTGCAAGCGGCTGGGATGTTGAAACCATATTGCGCGCCAGCACCGGCGACCGGCGTGAGGCATAAAGCGCGTCGTGACGAAGTTTCATGGAAGTCTCCTAATCCTTAATCGCCGTCTTGTTCATCGGTGGCAGGACGGTCTTTTTTGCGCATCTTCAGCACCGAACGGACACTGAAGATGACTGAAAGAAGGGCGGCCGCCAGCAGAATGGCGGAGATCGGACGGGTAAAGAACACCGTCCAGTCACCGTCACTCATCAGCGCGCGGCGCAGGTTGGTTTCGGCAATCGGTCCCAGAATGACACCCAGCACCAGCGGCGCCAGCGGATAATCAAGCGACTTCAATCCATAGCCGACAAGTCCAATCGCACCGAGCAGATAAAGATCCGTCACCCGGTTATTGAGCGCAAAGGCCCCGATCACACAACAGATCATGACAGTCGGCACGATGAACTGTTTGGGAATGTCGGTCACGCGCAGGAACAAACGCATCGACAGCACGCAAACCACCAGCATCATGAGCGACGCCACAACCATGGCAACGAACATGCCATAGGCCAGATCGGCATTGTCCATGATCAGACGCGGACCCACCGATATGCCATGCACCATAAGGGCCGCCATCAGAATGGCATCCACCGCCGATCCCGGAATACCCAGCGCAATCATCGGAATAAGACCACCACCGGCCGTGGCAGAGTTCCCGGCCTCGGACGCAATCACGCCATCGGGGTTGCCCTTCCCGAATTCATCGGGATTTTTGGAACTTCGCTTGGCCTGATCATAGGCCAGAAGGTTCGCGATTGAGCCGCCTGCACCCGGAAGAGCACCGATAAACACACCAATAAGTGATGAACGCACCAGATTGACCGGATGCATCAGAACTTCACGCATGACCGCCCAGGTCTTGAATTCGATGACATCGGGAATAAGCGCATCACTGCCCTTGCCTTTGCCGTGATCCTCAACTTCGCTCATCAACTGGCTGATGGCAAAAATACCGATCAGGACAACAAGAAACGGCAGGCCCGGCATCAAAAGATCACTGTCAAAGGTCAGACGCGGGCGACCCATCATCGGATCCGGGCCGATGGTCGCAAGGCCCAGACCAATCACCCCGGCAATCAAACCGCGCATCAGCGAATTGCCCACAAGGCTTGCGACAATGGTCAGCGCAAACACGATCAAAGAGAAATATTCCCAGGGCCCCAGTTTGACCGCCAAAAGCGCCAGCGGCGGGGCAGCGACAATCAGAACAATGGTGGAAATAACCGTCCCGAAGAACGATGACCACACACCAAGCGAAAGCGCACGTCCCGGTTCTCCGCCGCGCGCCATCGGATAGGCATCAAACGTGGTTGCGACTGAACTTGGTGTACCGGGAATCCCCAGAAGGGCTGCACTGATCAGCCCGCCGGTATAGCCGCCGACATAAACCGACAACATCACCGAAACACCTTGCAATGGATTCATCGCAAAGGTCAGTGGCAAGGTAAGGATAATCGCCATTGTCACGGTAAAGCCCGGAATGGCGGCTGCCACGATCCCGGCAATTGAACCGATCAGCATGTAGATCAAGGTGTCAAAGGCGAACACCTGATGGGCACCGGAAATAAATGCGTCCAACATGATCGTAAACTTTACTTAGGCCGCGAACAGTACGCCACGCGGAAGAAACACGTTAAAGACCTCGGCAAACAGGATGTTCAAACCAACCGAGAAAATCAGGGCGGCGATGATCGACTGTATGAGAGTCTTTTTCGAAATACCGGCAATCAAAAGCTGGGTAATCAACAGGAAGACAAAAGTTGCCAACGAGAACCCGGCAACCGGCAGCGCAAGCAGATAGACAACCAGCAAGCCAAAAATCGCAAATGAAATGCGACGCACCTTGACCCACTGACCGAATGCATGCGCAAAGCCATCAAGATGACCGGCCTTTCGGATATCAAGAACCGCACGCACAGACGCGATCAGGCACAAGACAGCCAGAACAGCAAAAACCAGTTTCGGGAACGATCCTGCGCCCAGCGGCTCCCATCGTGACGTCGGCAATTCTCCCGCCCGGATCGACAGATAAACCGATCCAAGTCCAAAAACGATATATGAAATCAGCCGTGCGACTTCAATTTTTGCACGCAAAGCAGCGGATGCCGATGCATCCGCTGCTGCTGATTTCCCGTTCGGGGTCGTCATCCTTCGAGCTTGCCGACCAGACGGTTGACCGTGTCGGACAACTTGCCGAGATAGGCCTTGTATTCTTCCTGACCAAGGAACATCGGCGAAGAACCAACATTGGTGACCTTGCTACGGACGTCTTCGCGCTGCATGACCTTTTCGAGATGCGCTTCGAGGGCATCTGCAATTTCCTGCGGCGTACCCTTCGGCAGAACAACACCGCGGGTCACCGCCAGATCAAGATCGTGGCCCAGCTCGCCAAAGGTCGGAACGTCCGGGGCTTCTTCGGTACGCTCGGGCATACCAACCGCAGCAAAGACCAGTTCACCGTTTTCAACAAACTGACCAGCCGAGGAAACGTCACCGATGGCAACGTCGATATTGCCGCCAACCAGCGCACGAATACGCTGACCGGTGCCTTCATACCCAACATAGGAGAATTCAATATCAAAGGCGTCTTCGATCATCGCCATGTGAAGATGCGGCACGCCTGCAAGGGTCACACCGGCACGCACGGCACCCGGGTTTTCCTTGGCATAGGCAACCATTTCCTCAAAGTTCGAGAAATTGTCGTTTTTCGAAAGCGTCAGATACTGCGGTGACGAAGTCACCAGCGCGATCGGCATGAAGCTGTCCCAGTTCAGGTCGGTAATGCCCGTCCCGTTGGAAATCAGAAGACCTTCATGAATCTGAGAAACGGTGTAGCCATCGGCCGGACGCTTGGCGAATTCAGCCAGACCCACATTGCCACCAACACCGGGCATATTGATGACCGGGACGGCTTTGCCGGTTTCTTCGGCCAGACCCTGGGCAACGATACGCATCAGCGTGTCACTGCCGCCACCCGGGCCCCACGGAACGATGAATTCGATTGGCTTTTCTGGATAGTCCTGCGCTTGCGCCGGGCATGCAATGGCCGCAGCCATCAAGCCGGCAGCAACAGCAATCTTGCGGAACATGTGTCTTGCCTCCTGATAACATTCCTGAAGATCGTTGAACCATTACTAATTTGGTTCAATCAAATTGTCGACACATTGTTGGCATTCACAACCCAATTTCGCAAGCGCAAAATTATATTTACCGGAAAACAAGGATTTTGTTGCACACAACGATCAAAGATGGATAGTACCACTTATTAATTGATATCATTATTGGTACGGATTGGTTCGAATGTTTGAAATGGATGGCGCCATGAGCCTCTATCTCGTCTGGGGCGCAGCCATGCTGTTTGCTGGCGTCCTTGGCGGGATCATGGCCGGGCTTCTCGGTGTTGGCGGCGGGATTGTGATTGTCCCGGTGCTTTATCATTTTCTGACCACCATGGGTGTCGATGAAAGCCTTCGCATGCAGGTCGCTGTCGCCACATCGCTGACCACAATCATTGCCACGGCAATCTCATCAACGCGCAGCCACTATAAAAAGGGCTCAGTCGATATTGCCCTGCTCAAACATTGGGGCCCGGCGATCATCGTCGGCGTGATCCTTGGCACCGCGATTGGCGGACTGGCCGATGGCCGGGTTCTGACCATCGTGTTTGCCGTTGTCGCCCTGATCGTGGCTGGCAACATGATCCTTGTGAAAGACCGCGAAACCAACGAAACCAAAAACCCGCCAAAATCCATCTGGGCGGTACTTGGGGTGATTGCCGGCAGTCTTTCGGCCATGATGGGAATTGGCGGCGGCACCATTTGCGTGCCGGTCCTGAATTTCCTTGGTTACGACATCCGCCGCGCGGTTGGCACCTCGGCCGCGATTGGCCTCATCATCGCCCTTCCCGGCACCATCGGCTATGCGATGTCGGGCATTGGTGTCGATGGTCGCCCGCCATTTTCAATCGGCTATGTCAATGTTCTGGCGGCGGCCCTGCTTATTCCGATGACCGTACTGTGTGCACCAATCGGGGCACGTATTGCCCACACCATTCCACGCCGGGCATTGCGAATGTGCTTTGGCCTGTTTCTGGCGATCACGTCTGCGCGGATGTTCTATGACCTTCTGAGCTAGGCGTCCTTGCAAACATCTGGGAACAAACAGGAATTGTATATGCTTGTTCTTAGATAAACCAATGGCTTACAATGATAGGTGCGCATTGGTTCGCCAATAGATACGCATCTGTAAACATCGATAGAAACGCCATAAAAAAATGACCAAAAACCATGACTGAATTCGCGACCCAGGCGCTGGCAGAAAAGCTTAAGACCGGCTTTGCACAGGGGAACTTTGTCAAGGACGGGCGAGTGATCGCCGAACGCACCCTTGCCGAACAGCTTGATGTCGGTCGGCGCGCGCTCCGCAAGGCGCTTGATCAGCTTGAATCCGAAGGCCTGATCTGGCGCCGTCAGGGTCAGGGCACCTTTGTTGGCACCCCGCCAACCCCGCGCCTGCGCAAGCTTGAAGGACTGGCCACCAAAACCAGCCCGTTTGAAATCATGGAAGTCCGTCAGGAAATCGAACCATCGATGGCCCGGTTCGCCGCCCTTCGCGCATCACAAGGCGATATCGACGCCATGCGCAGCATGGTCGAAAAGGCCGCCCGTGCGACCACACAGGCCGAATACGAAAAATGGGATGCCGCCTTTCATCAGCGCCTGGCCGAATCGGTCAAGAACACGCTGTTTCTGGCGGTGTTTGAGGCCGTCAATGCAGTCCGCCGCGAAGCAGCATGGGCACGCTTGCGCGAAAGCAGCCATTCAGACACATTGATCGAAGAACTCAGCACCCAGCATCGCGACATCATCAACGCGATTGAGCAACGCGACCCCAAACGCGCCGAAGACGCCATGCGCCGCCACCTGTCCGAGGTGGAACACGCGCTGAAACAAACCTGATTTTATGACAACCTGCTAGCGGTCAGCCCTGCGGCGCAAAGTCCGCAAACATGCCGTGGTACGCCTTAAGCGGCGGCTTGGCATAGGCACCGACCTTGCTTGTGCGAAGCCCCAGAAACGCCATGGCCTCGATCATCTTGACCGCGGCACTGACCCCGTCAATCACTGGCACGCATAACTCCTCGGTCAGGCGATCGGCGATATCGGTCATTCCTGCACAGCCCAGAACAATCGCCTCGGCATAATCATCAGCAAGGCAAATCTCCGCCTGCTTCTTAAGTGCGACGTACGCCGCCTTGGCATTGGCCCCTTCGAAATCCAGCGTTCTCACACCGGCGGCCCGGACGACACATTGCGATGATGCCCCGTATTTCGACACCAGATGTTCAAGCGGCCGGACCGAAACCGGCATTGGGGTAACAATCGCAAAGCGCGATGACACGGCGGCCGCCATACGCAGGGCCGCCTCGCACAGCCCCAGCACGGGCGCACCGGTCAGGCAGCGCGCAGCATCCACCCCGGTATCATCAAAGCACGCCACCACATAGCCGCCGATTGGGTCCGATTCCTGTTCGGGTGCAGCTTCAAGTTCGCGAATGACCGAGAGCAATCCGACACTGGCAAAGGCCTCGTCGTAATACCCCTCAATACTATCCGGGCCGAAAGTCGGGTTGAGCGCTAAAACCTGTGTTGTCGGCCCAACAATCCTTTGCGCCTGTTCACCCACCTTTTTGGTAAAGCCGGTCGACAAGTTGGGATTGATAACGGCAATGCGGCTCATGCTTTTTGTCCTTTGCGGCGGCGCATGATCGCAACCGTGCCCAATGCCAGTGCAATCACCAGGAAAGAGAACCCGGTGGTCACCGTGCCCAGTGCATAAAGTACCGGTGTGGTGACGTTGGTTGTCATGCCATAGATCTCAAGCGGCAGTGTATTGAGCGCACCGGCCGTCATCAGGGTGCGGGCAAATTCATCGTAGGACAGGGTGAACGAGAACATCGCAACCCCGATCAGGCTTGGCCCCACCATCGGCAAAACAACATACTGAATGGTTTGCCAGTTGCTTGCGCCCAGATCGCGCGCCGCTTCCTCATAAGACGGATCAAACCGGTTAAACACCGCAAACATGATCAGAAGACCGAACGGGAACGTCCATGTCAGATGCGCACCAAGGGCCGAGGTAAACCATTGCGGTTGCCTTTCAACAATATTGAACAGCAAACCGATCCCCAGCGAAATCAGGATCGACGGCACAATCAGGCTGGCAATCGCCAGATAGAAAATCACGCTGTCGCCCCGGAATCGCTTGCGGAAGGCAAGACCAGCCATGAACGAAACAACAACCGTCACCACCATGACAATCAGACCAAGTTTAAGCGACCGGCTGAACGATCCACCAAAATCACCTACGGCCTGTTGTTCAAACAGATTGCCAAACCAGTGGAACGAAAAGCCGTTCATTGGGAAGGTGAGACCGCCATTCTCGCCCTGGAAGGACAGAATGAAGATCGTCAGCATCGGACCATAAAGAAACAGCACGAACAGCGTAAAAAATGCCGCAAGGAAATAGAAGCTGGTCGGACGGCGTTCACGGGTTTTGGTTAACAATGCCATGATCACAGCTCCTTGCGGATATCAACGAGACGCAACAATGCAGTCACGATCAGCAAAACCGTGATCAGCAATACCACCGCACTGGCGGCTGCGGCCGGATATTGCAGAAGTCCGATTTCATTGGAAATCTGCAAACCGACCGAGGCACTTTGCCCGCCACTCATCAAACGGACCGTGATGAAATCGCCCATCACCACCGTGATGACAAAGATCGACCCGATGGCAATGCCGGGCTTGGACAGCGGGACGATGACGGATTTCAAGGTTTCGAACCCGCTGGCCCCGGCATCGCGCGCCGCCTCGATCAAGGACCGGTCAATGCGCATCATGGAATTGAAGATCGGCACCACCATGAACAGGGTGTAAAGGTGGACATCTGCCAACACGACTGCGAAATCGGAAAACAGAAGGAATTCAAGTGGCTGATCGACAATCCCCAGATTGATCAGGGCAGAGTTCAAAAGCCCGTTACGCCCAAGGAACGGGATCCACGAAATCATGCGAATGATGTTCGAGGTCCAGAACGGAATGGTGCACAGCATGAACAAAACGATCTGCCAGGTCAGACTGCGCACATGAAACGCCAGGAAATAGGCGACGGTAAACCCGATCAGCAGGGTGAAGACCCAAGTCAGAACGGCATATTTCAGGGTATTGAGATAGATGCTCCAGGTTACCGAGGAGCCCAACAGGTACTTGTAGTTCTCTAAAATGAAGTCCGGCAGGATACGATATTCGTCATAGTCCCAGAAACTGACCACAACAATGGTCAGAAGCGGGATGACAAGAAACACCGCAAAGATCAGCGCCATTGGCGAGATCAGGAAATAGGACGATCTTTTTGACGTATCAGAAGCCATGCTCTGTCCTTGAAACCCTGCCAGAAAACCAAAAAGTAAAAACGAATAAATGGGCCCGACATGCTGTCGGAAAATTGAAAACGTAAAATCAGAAAGTCGAGGTGACGGGCGCGACCAAAGCCGCGCCCACCAGATATCTGTCGCAGATTATGCTGCGATGAATTCGTTCCACTTGCGAACCATGTGCTTGTTCTCGTCCATGACAGAGTTCCAGCACGCGACCGAACCCATACGCTCTTCGTAGGAACCGCCATCGCGAACCGCACCAGCTTTTTCCATGACCTTGCCTTCCGGGGAAAGGATGTCGCCTTCGGCGGCTTTGCCTTCCATCCAGAAGCCCCACTCGTCTTCGGACATGAACTTCTTCGCGGTTTCCGGCGCTGCGCTGTAGTAACCCTGACGGTTAAGATACGCACCAACCCAGCCCGACAGGTACCAGTCGATATATTCGTAGGCTGCTTCAAGTTCGAGACCCGAAAGGTGCTTGGCAAGACCGATGCCGCCACCCCATGCACGATACCCTTCCTTAAGCGGCTGGTATTTGCAGGCGATGCCTTTGGAACGCACGGCCGCAACGGCCGGCGACCACATGGACTGAATGACAACTTCGCCAGATGCCATCAGGTTGACCGACTCATCGAAGCTCTTCCAGAAGGCGCGGAACTGGCCGGCTTTCTTGGCATCGATCATGACCGCGATGGTCTTGTCGATTTCTTCCTGGGACATGTTGCCCTTATCGCCATAGGTGACTTCGCCCATGGCTTCGCACACCATCGCCGCATCCATGATACCAATCGACGGAATGTTCAGGATCGATGCCTTGCCCTTGAATGCCGGATCAAGCAGATCGGCCCAGCTGGTGATTTCGCGATCAATCAGGTCGGGGCGAATACCAAGGGTATCTGCGTTATAAATGGTCGGGATCAGGGTCATCCACTGGGTCGGTGCAGATGCAAACTCGACACTGTCGGCACCTTCAACGAAGCCAACCGTATGCGGCGCGGTGCCTTGCGCGATTTCTGAATCCGGGGTCAGTTTGCCATCAATGAACAGCTTGGAGATGTACTGATAGTTTTTCAGCTTGGTGGTATCCATCGGCTGCATGGTGCCGGCCGGGAAGACCTTCTTACAGATCCAGTATTCGATATCGGCAATATCAAACGAGTTTGGCTGGGTCACAGCGCGCTGGGCAACCGCATCAGAATCAAGGGCAGTCATCTGAAGGGTAAAGCCAAGATCTTCTTTGACCTTGTCCGCAACGGCGTTGATGTTCGAAACACCGGTACCGAACTGACGGAGGGTAACGTCCTTGATGTTCTGCGCCCAGATGGTCGGGAAGCCGGTGATGGCGCCCGAACCTATGGCAGCTCCGGTTACAACCGCTGCACCCTTAACGAAGCCACGGCGCGAAACGCCGGTTTCCGTCTCGACTGTTTTCTTCGAAATTTTCTTTTCGATCGTCATGTGAAGCACTCCTGATAGCTTGTTGGTTTATTTCATTCAGGCCAGAACATGGGCATGTTCCGGCTTCCAATAGGCGATGAATTTGTCCAGTCGCCTGACCGGTGCCTGCCGAAATTCGCTTTCGGTCTTCATTAGGGTTATTTCCTTGCCGTCGGCTGTCGTTGCGACAATCCGAACCCACAGGCCGAGATACTCGACTGTGGTAATTTCGACAGGGATCTGACCGTTCTTGCTGTCTGCTGGTGGCGTTTCGTCCAGACCGATCAGGTCGGTACGAATGGTGAATTCGATGTCCTCGCCCGCCTTGCCGTCTGCAAAACCGGGCAGGAAGAAACTGTCCGGACCGCGCGCAAGCAACGTGCCTGCCGGACCGGATTCCGAAACGGTACCTTTGAAGATGTTCTGACCGCCCATGAAGTTCGCGATGAAGCGCGATTTGGGCTGGTTGAAGATTTCGTGCGGGGTGCCTTTCTGGCGAATGATCCCGTCTTCCATCACGACCACCATGTCCGAAAGCGCCAATGCCTCATCCTGGGCGTGGGTGACGTGAACAAAGGTAATGCCCAGTTCCTGCTGCAGACGGCGTAACTCATCACGCATACGCGCCCGCAGGAACGGATCAAGGGCCGAAAGCGGCTCATCAAGCAACAGCACGGACGGCTCGGTAATCAGGGAACGCGCCAAAGCAATACGCTGTTGCTGCCCGCCAGAGAGCTGGTCGGGCTTGCGATCTGCAAATTGCTCCATATGGACCCGGGCCAGCATCTCTTTGGCCCGATCTTTACGATCCGATGGGGAGACACCTTGCATCTTGAGGCCAAAGGCAACGTTCTCCGCACAGGTCATGTGCGGGAAAAGTGCGTAATTCTGAAACATCATTGCCGTGCCGCGTTTGACTGGCGGCAGTTCGGTCACATTGCGATCCCCGATCAAAAGATCGCCCTCGCTGATCACTTCATGACCGGCGATCATGCGCAGTGTAGTTGACTTGCCGCACCCCGACGGACCAATCAAACAGCAATACGCCCCTGCCGGAATTTGCAGATCAATCGATTTCACTGCCTGTGTGCTGCCGTAGAATTTACTAACAGCAATCAATTCAATGGCCCCGTTGCCCGTCATCCGCTCACCCGTCGCTGCATGCAAAATTGTTAACAATCATGTCAGCGATCTAAGGCAAGATGCGTGCCACTTGATTTCATTGGCAGTTTTTCAACGAGTCCCGCCAAACCGTCAAAACTGGCGCGTTTGTTAGGCTCCTCATTCTGCCCGTTTTATGTCCACTTTATGCATATTTATTAGTCACTGTTCATTATGTGCGAAAATTATAATCATCTTTGTCCCTGCACGGAAAATAAAGAACCATTTTATGTTGTGCAAATCGTCAACAATTTTGTAGAAATAGAGAACCACCCAACGAACATGAACGATGGAAAGTATCGTCGCGATGGCCAAGGCCGAACAGACCGGCAGCTATAAAGGCAGCGAAAAGCTGCGCCCGGAGGAAATGATCTATCACGAGATGCTCGACGCTATCCTGGATCGCCGTCTGGAGCCGGGCATGAAGCTCATCGAGGAAGATCTTGCCAAAACCTTCGGGGTCAGCCGTGCGCGCATCCGTGCAACTTTCCTGCAGCTCGCCCATGACAAGCTGATCAATCTGGTACCCAATCGCGGCGCCTTTGTCGCCGAACCGACCATTGACGAAGCGATCGAAGTCTTTTCCGCACGCCGCATGATCGAGGATGGCGTTGCCCGCAAGGTCACCACCAGCATGACCGCGGAACGCGCCGAACAGATCAAGGCGCATCTGGATCGCGAACATGATGCCCATCATCGCGGGGATCATCGCGCTGCCATCATTTTGTCGGGTGAATTCCACCTGTTGCTGGCACGACTTAGCGGCAATCTGGTGATCGAGGAATTCCTTGAACGCCTGATCCTGCGCACGTCGCTGATTATTGCCATGTATGAAAGCCCGCAGCCGGTCGATTGCTCCCACACGGAACATGACCAGTTGCTCAATGCCCTGCTTAGTGGTGATCCCGATGTCGCGGCGGCTGAAATGTCACGCCACCTTGATGCCATCCGCGATCGCCTGCAATTGCAGCGCCCCAAACCGGGCAAAACCGATTTTGCCAGCATCTTTGGCCGCATCCCGACCTCGGAAGCCAGCTAAAGCTCTTTGCGATTTCCGGTAACGAACGCCATTCGCTACGCGCGCATATTCCGTTCACGCATCACGCGGAACCCCGTTCGGATTCTCGCTACCGCGGTGATATTTGAACGTACCCGTCGATGTGCCGATCACATTACCATCCGCGTCATAGGCAGTTGCCTCGGTAAACACCACCTTGCGTCCGCCACCCTGTTTGCGGGCAACAACCCGGACCAAACCATCCCTCACCATCCCCAGGAAATTGGTGGTCAATGACAGGGTCAGGGATTTGCGCACATTGCCCGGCACAGGACAGAAACACACAGCATAGCCAGACGCCGTATCCATCAGGGTTGTCAGCACGCCACCATGCAGAATCCCGGCGCGGTTGCAGTGATGGTTTTGCACATCAAGTTCGACCACCGCGTGGTCTTCCGTCCATTCCACCAGTCGATAGCCAAGATGATCCTGCAATCCGCTGCCATGGGCCTGTTCATAGGCCAGATTATCGTGCGTGCCGGTCATGTATAAACCATCCCTGTCGTAAAACTCCCCAAGCTATAGCAGATATCGATAAGTGCCGAAAACCGCGATGATGCGCATGCCTTGGTTAGTCCCCGCACAGCTCACAACACAGTGCAAAACCGGCTGAAAAACCGTATCCCTTAATCGATGTTAGGCGATGCAACATGAAATAACGTTTTTACTTCAATACGATAACCACACCGTTCTCCAATCAAGAACGGGATAGCGGTGAAACGAGAATAGTCGTCCGAACCGGCTGTCGGTATATCTGCAATCACCCCAGACACAAACGGTTCTACAAGGATCAAAGCCATGACGACGATTGCTTACAAAGACACCACCAGCATCGAACGCGAAGTCCGTATCGGTTGGTTCACCAGCTTTGTTCGTGCCCTTCAGGTTGCCGTGATCATGAAAGCATCCCAGGCCAAAAACCACGCAGAACTGACTGCGGACTGGAACAAGGCATGGCGTCAGATTGAAGGTTAAGGCACCCGCCTTTCCTTATCGTTTGAGGATGGTGCGACGGTCCTTAAATCATCGCACCCTCAAACTTCTTGACGCTTCGGGTTGAACCACCGACAACGGTTCCATGCAAAAGTTTGATATCGTGACCATCCGGCTTTTTGTCGCCATCGTGCGCGCCGGAAGTATCAATGAAGCTGCCCGGCGCGAACATATCGCGACTTCGGCAGTCTCGCGCCGCATTGGCGAACTTGAAGCCATGTTGGGCGTCAAGCTTTTGCGCCGCCTGCCACGCGGGGTCGAACCGACCGAAGAAGGCACGATCTTTGCCCGTTATGGCGAAAAGCTTCTGGGCGATCTGAACCATCTTTCCAACGAATTGCGCGATTTCAACGCCGGTGAAAAGGGCAAGATCTATCTTGCCGCGGTCACTTCGGCGATTTTGACCGGCCTTCCATCGTTCCTGGCCGATTTTGAACGCGATTTCCCGCACATCACGGTCGATGTCCGTGAACTGACGTCGCGCGAAAGTGCCGACGCCGTCCGTGAAGGCCGCGCTGATCTGGCAATTCTGGCTGATAACAGCCCGCTTGGCGATCTATCCCATGATGTGTTCTGTGATGATCCGATCTGGGTTGTGACCCCCAAGGGGCATCCGCTGATCCCCAATACCGACAATCCAAAACCGGTGAAATTTTCCGAAGCCGCCAAATACGACATCATCTCGTTGCATGAAGGCGGCGTGATTGATGATCTGATTTCCGAGGCCGCATCGAAAATCAAACTCGACATGCATCCGCATATCAAGGTCGTCCGATTTGGCTCCTTGCGGCAGATGATTGCGGCGGGTCTTGGGATTGGCTTCCTGCGCAAAAGCTCGGTCGCGGGCTATATCGGGCATATGAACATCGCTGGCGCGCCGATTGCCGATGACTGGGCCAAACGCCAATTGTTGATTGCCCACGAAGGAAACGCCAATCTGACCAGTGCCGTGCGCCTGTTTCGTGATTATCTTCTGCGCAAGGCGGCGGAAACACAGTTCAAACCGGTTTTGGGTTGATCCTGCTCGTTAGGCAGAACGCTGTGCGCGTTCCGCCCAAAGGTCCTGTCCACTCGGCCCCAAGGGCACTGCCATGCCGCCAAAACGCGCCACATGACGTTCGGCTTCTGCCAGAACAAGACCCGGCAGTTCAGACCACTGCCCGATCGGTGCCAGCACCTTGACACGTTCATCTGATTTAACATCAAGCAGTTCAGGCAGATCCTCGCGCGCATGCGTTCCACCACCGGCAAGCATAGGCACAATAATCGCCTGCCTGTGGGCGGCGATGTCGCGCCAATCGCCAAGCGACGGTGATCCTTCGATATTGCCAATGCAGATTTCCGCGCCAACGCAAATCCGCCCCAGACGATCCGCAAGCCGGACTGTTTCGGGAAGCGGATCTGTCAGGGTTTTCAAGCCGTGCGGAACAAGAAAGACAGATGTTTCAGAAAGGCTCCAGCCACGATTGCGTGCTGATGCATGGACGTGCGCCGCAATCATTTCACAAAAACCCGGAAGGTTGATGGCCGGTGGCAGGATGACCGCATCGCCGAGCCCCGCCTCATGCAATTTGGCTGGCAGTTCTTCGAACACCAGATAGCCTTCACTGAAGAATAGCGGGAAAACAATCAGACGATTGGCATCAGCCGTTTCCTTAAGGATTTCAAGCTGATCACTGACAGAAGGTCGGCTTCGCATATATCCGTGGCTGACGCGGCCATTCCAGTCAGGTGCAATTGTCCGCGCAAGGTCCCCTGCCGGATCACCGCCATTACCGCTGTTGCCGTGGGACACCATCATGAGTGTCGGCATTTCGAAATGTGGCATGCATCTCACCATAGTCTGAATTGTCTAAAGCGTAGTTTGCTATACGCATCATGCAACCATCTGGATCGCCACACAGGCGAAAACCCCTGTTCTGCCGTGAAAATTTCATTGCACCAGATCCCATCGCGGCTGATCACCAAAGCGGTCCTGGATGAATTCAACCAGCAACCTGATACGCGCAGCAAGCTGACGGCTGGGCGGATACAAAAGATACAGGGACAGAGGAGCCGGCGCATAATCGCAAAGGACACTGACCAGTCGCCCGGTCTGCAATTCCGGCCCGGCGATAAATGTCGGTAACTCGGCAATGCCCAGCCCGGCAAGGGCCGCATCACGCAACACTTCCGCGTTGTTGCAGCAAAACACGCCATTGACCTGTACCGCGACCGGCCCGTCCGGACCGGTCATTTTCCAACGTGCCCCGGATGGCAGGTTGCCGTAATGCAAACAGGGCAACCGCGCCAGATCGCGAATATCGGTCGGTTCCCCATGCATTCGAATAAACTCGGGCGAGGCACACAGCACGCGACGCATCGGTACGATTTCATGATCGATCAGGGCAAGGGTTTCGGTCGGGCGGCTGATGCGCATCGTCATGTCAAACCCGTCTGCCACCGGATCAATAAAGTGATCATCAAGAGACAGTTCGACCCGGATATCGGGATAGGTCCGGGCAAAATCGACCAATGCCGGCCCCAGATGCAACGTGCCAAAGGACATTGGCGCATTGATCCGGATATCCCCGGTAGGATGATCGCGATGTTCGCGGATGGAGTCTTCTGCGTCCCCCAGATCGGACAGAATGGCTTTCGCCCGCTGATAAAAGGCCTGTCCGCTTGGCGTGACCGACACTTTGCGCGTTGTCCGGTTCAGCAACTGAACGCCAAGATCATCTTCAAGTGCCGCCACCGCGCGGTTAACCTGCGAACGTGATTGTCCGATCGCACGCGCCGCAGAGGCAAAACTTCCTTCTTCAACCGCGCGCACGAAACTCTTGAGGCTGGCCAGCTTGTCCATGATACGTCTTCCCGTTTATCGCCCCGGTCGGTTCATATTGTCGCACAATATGCAACACAATGGCGATAATTACACGAATTGTCTCCTCGATTGAAATGGGTATCCTGTCTTCAACAACAGACAACCTCACGGAGGTAGAAGATGCTTATTAAAGTTGATGCAGATACCCGCGGCCGTGCCCAGTTTGGCTGGCTTGATTCCAATCACACATTCTCGTTCGGGCATTACTATGATCCGAACCGCATGGGTTGGGGTCCGCTTCGTGTGATCAACGAAGACAGGGTCATTCCCGGTGCCGGTTTTGACACGCATGGTCACAAGGATATGGAAATCATTTCCTATGTTCTTGATGGCGCCCTTGAACACAAGGACAGCATCGGCACCGGATCAGTCATCCGTCCGGGCCGCCTGCAACGCATGACCGCCGGGACCGGTATCCGCCATTCGGAATACAACCATTCCAAAACCGATCCGGTGCATTTCCTGCAAATCTGGATCATCCCCGAAGCGGCCGGTCTGGAACCGGGTTACGAGGAAAAGGAAATCGCACGCCGCGATACCGGTTCCGGCCTGACCCTGATCGGCAGCCGCGATGGCCGCGAAGACTCGATCACCATTCATCAGAATGTCGATCTTTATGTCGCCCATCTCAGTGATGGCGAAAGTGCCCAGCACAAAATCGGCAAAGGCCGTATTGCCTGGGTACAGGTCGCCCGCGGCAGCCTGACGGTAAACGGTGAAACCCTTAATGCCGGTGATGGCGCTGCGATCAAGGATGAAGACGAACTTGTCTTCTCGGACGCGGATAACGCCGAGGCCCTTGTTTTTGACATGGCGGCCTGAAGCGCAAACCCCGCGTGCCCCATGGTTAGGAGAACGACCATGACTTCGTATAATGCAAACACCCGTTTGATCATCCCTGCCCTTGGCAATGTATGGTCAACCCTGCAACCGCTTTCGCCTGTCATTGTCCGTGTGACCACCGGCCTTCTGTTGGTGCCGCACGGTGCCCAGAAACTGTTTGGTGCCTTTGGCGGTTACGGACTTGAAGGAACCGCAGGCTGGCTGGAAAGCATCGGCTTTGTTCCGGGCTTCCTGTTTGCCCTTGCCATCGGCCTTCTTGAATTTGTCGGTGGCCTGTTGCTGACGATTGGCCTTCTGACCCGTCCGGTGGCAGCGGCAGTTCTTGTCTTCATGGCGATTGCAGTTTCAACCCATCTTCCAGCTGGCTACTTCTGGAACGAGGGTGGTTTTGAAATGCCGCTGATGTGGGGACTTCTTGCCCTGTCCGTGCTTATTCAGGGCGGGGGGAAATTCTCTGTCGATCACAAGATCGGCCGTGAATTCTGATCATACAGCCAAATGCGTGCGTATTTTCAACGGGCTGCCATAAGTGCAGCCCGTTTTTCGTTTGCTCCCCAAATGGGGATATTGCCCGTCCCGGAAAAGGGCGAAGATGGTGATCAAGCTAAAGATCCAACCATTGCAAAGCGATCCGGAACGAAGCCATGAACGTCGCGTCGCCCAGAAACAGTCAGAATGATATCGAAATCGCCGACGGTCTACGCCGGTGCAAAGGGGATAACGCATACCGCAAGCCGAATGCCGAAAAGCGTTTCCTCCTGGTCGATGACAGTATCGAAGTACGCTTCTCCGTTCGCCGTGTCCTGCGCAGTGCCGGTGCAACTCACATAGACGTCGCTGAAAACAGCGAAATCGCTTTGCAGATGTTGGCCCAGGCGGGCCGCAAAAAATCACCTTATGACGTGGTGATTCTTGATTATATGATGCCCGGTATGTCTGGCATCGAAATGCTTTATGAGATCGAGCGCCGTGAAATCAAGAATGCCGAAGGTACACGCAAAATCATGTTAACCGGTTTCTATGACGCCAAGGTGAATGAAGAAGCCAAATCTGTCGGCGCGACCTTCGTTCTGAGCAAACCCTGTGATGCCGCCAGCCTGTCGGCGGCAGTCGCCTAAACAACGTCAAAAGCAATGTCGCAAAACGCATCAATCATATTTGTTGATGATGACCGCAATGTTTTGCGGGGCCTGCGACGGCGCATGCTATCACGGTGTCCGAACTGGACGACGCGCTTTTACGAAAGTGCGGAACAGGCGTTGACCGCACTGGAAGAACAGCCTGCAGACGTCGTCATTTCCGACATGCGCATGCCATCCATGGACGGTGCAGAGTTCCTTCGAATCGTTGCAACACGCTGGCCGCAGACATCCCGCATTTTGTTGTCCGGCTATGCTGATGAAATCGCCATTCGGAATGGTGCTGCCGCGACCCATCATTTTTTGGCCAAACCCTGCACCGATAGCGACATCATCCACGCAGCCGAGCGCGGCCTGATCATGAACAGATATCTGCGCGACCCGTTTCTGGTTGATTTGCTTTCCAACGTTCCGGGCGATCTGATATGGCCAATAACCTTTCGTCGCCTGCATTCCATACTGCAATTCAGCGGTCCCAGCAGCCACACCGAACTTACTGATTTCGCAAATGATCACCCGGCGTTAACGAACCTTGTCCATGAGCTTGCCCATCGTGAGCAACTCATACCCGGGGACAGTCATCCTGACTTCATCAAGCTTCTTAAAATCTTGGGCATCGAAACCATCAAAGCACTGTGCGTGCTGTGGTGCGAACTGGGACAACCCAGCCAGTTTGATGGCGAGCGGATCGGTGTCGATCTTCATCGTCCCCTTGTCCTGGGTCAGATGGCGGCCGAGATCGCACGACTTCGCAACCTCGAACCGGAATCTGTCGATCAGATCCGTGCCGCTGCTCTTCTGTGTCACATCGGCGATATCTTCACTGCCCGCATTGTGCCTGAAAAACATGCAGCCAGCCGCCACCGTGCAGACGTAGATAATTGCGACATCATATCCGCTGAAATCAGTGAAATGGGCTTTGCCCACCCGGCTGTATCAGCGTGCCTGTGCGCCTGCTGGGGCTTTTCCCATCAGATCATTGAAAACATCGCGTTTCATCATCGTCCGGAATCGGCACCAACCGACAGGTCCGAAAGCTTGCTGATTGTCTATGCAGCACAGCATTTTGCGCGCAAGGCAGGTGTTGATGGTGTGACACGCGCACAAAAATATGACCTCGCGCGTGGATTTATCACCCGATGCGGTGCTGCGGCCGACTGGCAGCTCTGGGAACGCGCCTGCATTGGCAAGCACGTCCCGCTGGAAGCAACCAAGCCTCAAAATTTCTGAAACACGGCTTTCTGATCAAAAACCAGCCCGATTATCGAAGCAAACTATTGAGGTCACTTGGCCCTTCAAGGAGATCCGCGTTGGTGTCAGTGGCGGCGTTTTGATCGGGTTTCGGCAACCGGATGACAAATTCCGCCCCGTCGGTATAATCCGCGGACAAGGTCAGGTCCCCGTTGAAATCATCCTGAATTAGTTTGCGACAGATCGGCAATCCCTGACCGGTGCCAACACCCCGTTCCTTGGTGGTGAAGAAGTAATCAAAGATGCGTTCCCGGATATTTTCGGGAACGCCCGCGCCATTATCACGCAAGCGGATATAGACATTGTCTTCATCAGACGTCACCAGAAGATCGATGCGCCCGCGGCGCTGACCTGTTTCTCGGATGGCTTGTGACGCATTGACGATCAGGTTGATCAGCGCTTGCGACAAGTGGTTTCTGCGCCCGCTGACTTCGGTGACATCGGACTGCATGACAACGTCCAGATCGGCGATATGTTTGACTTGGTTGCGCGTCAGGGTAACGGCGGTATCGATTTCCTCTGTAATCGAAATCGGCTCCACGGCATCGGTCGTCGGATGGGCAAATTTGCGAATACCACGGACAATCTCGGCAATACGGTTCAGGCCCTGAATGCTCTCGTCAATCGCCATCGGGACTTCTTCGGTGATGAAGTCGATCTTGTCTTTATCAAGATTAAGCCGTGCCGGTTCATCGGGATTCTTGCGGTCAATCGCACCAACCAGATCGGCAAAACTGTCGGACAAGAATTCAAGATTGTTCTGGATATATTGTGCCGGCGTGTTGATTTCGTGCGCAACCCCGCCGGCCAAGGTACCAAGCGCATGCATCTTGGCGTAATCGGCGGCTTCCTCAATCACTTCCTGTTCCTGGCGCGCTTTTTGGGCGGCGATATCGGCAGCAAAAATCTTCTGGCGCTGGCGGATCATGAAAGTACCCAGCACTGCCATGACAATCACACCGACGAAAAACAGATAGGACAGGATCTGAATATCGGTTTTCACGACCGAGATATTGTTGGCGTTGTAAACCGAAACAAAGTTGGTTGTTCGTACCACCGCCTGTTGCAAGGAGTCGTTCATCGGCTCAAGCAAGCGATACAACGCTCTCAGCTTTTTCTCAGGATCGGTGATGGTCGCCAACGCCGCGTCGATCTTGTCGATCTGAAGTTCAAGCTGTTTGATTGTTTCGGCGACTTCCGGCACCGTAAACAGCACCTCAAACCCGTCACCATCACGCAGCAGATAGACACGACTGACCAGAATTTCATATTCCAGCAGGACGCGATCAACCACATCATCAGACAAACCAATCCGGCCGATTGCAGCCTCAATGTCACGCTGCACGACAAGGAACTGACGTTGCACCTGAAAAACCGCCCAGACGAAGTTTTCGCGGTACTTGAACCGCTCATCGTCAAGTTGGCGGACAATCTCAGTCGAAAGAACCCCGTAAAGCACGACAAACAGGACCAATGCGATAAAAATGGCCCTGCCTGACTGCTTGAACAGGAATGACTTAATTTGCTGCATCAACAGACTTTACCTGCCAGACGGAATAAGCCCAATAGGTATCAGTCTGAAACCGCTCATCGGCGTCATAGGGGAAGATGACCCAGAATGGTCCCTTTTCGCGAACTGACATTTCGGCATTGTTGAGGTGATAGGCCAGAATGGCACCATCGTTGCGCAAAACATCTGCAGGCACCATCACGCTATAGTCGTTGAGTGCTGAAACACGCACGGTTTCCGCTTTCAGACCATAACTGTCAAACAGCGTATCAAAAGCAACACCACGGAACTTCTGTACTCCGTTTGTCCACTGGGTCGAGGTATTGATCTCGGTGGCCTGCAGCTCCATCAGTTCCTCAAGCGAAACATGGACAGTTTCACCATCGATCCTGGTCATGGACAATGTGCCCCCCGCCAAAGACGGGGCGACATGAAATCCAATCAGTGCGATCACCATCGCAAACAGTTTAAGGGCGCTTTTCATCATTCTTTTCATGCTCCATCACACGATTATACACAGTGGTTGCCAGCAATTTTTTTTCAATGCCTGCACCGGGAATTTTGACGCGATTTCAATCAGCCAGATGCCTGAAGGGGTATGATTGCGGTTTCTTCCCACTCTTCGAGTGATACCGGTACACCAAGGTGGAAACCTTGCAGTTCTGTAATCCCGTATACCCGCAGCCTTTCGATCACACCGGGATTTTCGATACCCTTGGCGGAAATCGAAAGACCCATTTTCGAACAGACCTGTGCAATCCATTCAACAAAAGCATCATCGAGAAAATCTGTCATGGTGCCGCGCACCAAATCACGATCAAGCTTGATGCCGGCAAAGACTTCCTGACGCAGCAGATCAAGCGAATTGTTCCCCGAACCGAAATCATCAATCAGAAGCGCGATACCGCGTTCGCGCAAACGCGTGGCATTTGCCAGCATCTCAAGATCGTTGGACAGCAATTGGCGTTCGGGAATTTCATAGGACACGGTAACACCGCGCATCCGCATCTTTTCATAGAAGCGAATCAGCAGCTCAAAGAATTGCGGTGTCTTCAGAGAGAACAGCGACAAATTGACCGCAAGGTTGGCCTGATCGCCCATAAGCGCACGATAGCGCGGTGCCTGATCAATCATGATGGCCATCAACTGACTGCCAAGACGGTTGATCACCGGATTGTCCTGAGAGGCTTCGATGATCTCGTCAATGCCAAATTCCCTTTCAAGAGATGGCATGCGACACAGGACCTCTGCCCCGCACAGGCCAAGGTCGCTTGCACGAAAACGCGGTTGCAGGACGGTGTGAAAGTCTGCCCGGTCAATGGCGTTATTGACCATCAGGGCCGTTGGGCCCGAAGAAACCTTTTTAACCACCACGCCGGTATTGAGAATACGGTCAATCGCTTCCTTAAGGACGGCGACCGATACCGGCTTGGCCAGAACGCGTGTCACCATGGCCTGATTGATCGCCTCACGCAGCGACAGGCTGGAGACGTTACCAGACAACAACATCCGGTTGATGCCGGGTGCCATGCGCGCTGACTGTTTGAGAAAGGAAATACCGTCAATATTCGGCATCACCAGATCGGCAATGATCAGGTCGGTCCGGTCGCGGTATTGGGCCAGCCAATCCAGTGCAGCCTGCCCGTCTGTATGGGTGACGAATTCAAAGCACCCCGACAGGGTACGACGTACCGCAGCCAGCAACTTTTCATCATCATCGACCATCAGAATGACGGGCCGTTGTTTATCAACCTGATCCATAAATGGACATCTCCGGAACGCGATCAGCGCGGTAATCTTCTCAAGACAGCCCCGCCTAAATGCGTGCTATACAAATAGCGGAGCTTTGAACGTTCGCAGATTAGTGTCAGACTACCTTTCTCCAATATCCCCATTTGTGGAGGGCGCTTTTGATGACGGCCAAAAAGACGGTCCGGATTGCCTTTGTCGATGATGACGAAAATCTTCTGTCGTCCCATCGCCGCAATTTTGCCCGCCTGCGCCCAGACTGGGAGGGGGTCTTTGTCAATGACCCGATTGCCGCGCGTGACGCCATCATCGCCGATCCGGATATTTCGGCAGTCATCCTTGATATCCACATGCCGGGCATGACCGGCCTTGAACTTGCCGCCGAACTGCGCAAGGCCCGCAAGGAATTGATCATTGTGATGCTGACGGGATATGCCGATCTGCAATCAGCACTGCTGGCCGTCAATGAAATCGGCGTCTTTCGCTTCTATCCCAAGCCAACCATGCTTGAGACGATGCTGGATGACATCGAAACCGAGATTAAGAGTCGACTTGGCGAAATTGAAGATACGCTGCCCACCGAGTTTCTCGACCTGTTTGAGCTGGGCGTGATTGCGGTTGACGAGACCCTGACCATCTTGCATCTCAATTCACAGGGTGCCGAGGTTCTCAGGCGGTCCTCACTGGTGCGGTCCGGCCCACAGGGACGCCTGATCATTGACCCAAGCCCGGAAGGTCTGACGAAATTTCTTGTGCCGCCGGGCAAAACCGTTCCCCGCAGCCATCAGAGCTTCTCGCTTGAACGTGACGGTGAAAAGCTGTCGCTTCTTATTCGCCGGGTCCCCAAAAAAGTCGATGACAAACAAAGCTTCATGATCATTCTGGTCGACCCGGCCCAACAGCGCCCGCCAGCGGTTGACGATCTGATGGATCTGTTTGGCCTGACCCGATCCGAAGCCAAACTGACCCAAAAACTGGCCGAGGGGCTGGCCCTTGATCAGGCCGCAGAACTGGTCGGAATCTCGCATTCTTCGGCACGGACGTATCTTAAGACCATCTTCTCGAAAACCGGTGTGAACCGACAGCCGCAACTGATGAAAACGGTGCTTTCAAGTATTCCGTCCTTGCGCTAGCGCACTGTAAATTAGTGCTTAAACAACGTCATCCGACCAAAGACCCACACCATAAAAACTTGAAAACGCCGCCAATACATCTACCCTGAGTTAAGAAACATCAGGGTCTTGAATGCTGGGGTGGGGCACAGGAGTTGACTGGACATAGCGACACATCAGAACCGTCGTCAAAACCGTCCTGGGCCTGTCATCGGTCGATGTCCGACCATAACCGATCTGTCAAACGGGCATGCGATGTTCTGTTTGCCGGGATCGGGTTGCTGGTGCTTTTCCCTGTTCTGATGATCATTGCGGTCTTGCTGTTTGGATCTGGCTTTCACAATCCGCTGTTTTTGCAAAAACGGGTCGGCCTTGAGGGGCGGATCTTTGTCATTTTCAAGTTCCGGACTTTACGCGATCGCACCTGCCGCCCGCTTTCTGCACGCGGCCTGCGATTTGCAGAAACGCTCAGTTCCATTTTGCGTATCACCGGACTTGATGAATTGCCGCAATTCATCAATGTGCTGCGCGGCGATATGTCGCTGGTCGGGCCGCGGCCGCACAATCTTGTCGATCATCATCGATTTACCAAACGCATCCCCGATTACGCTGCCCGGCTTGCGATAAAGCCAGGCATGACCGGTTGGGCGCAAATTCAGGGCTGGCGCGGCCCGGTCTTCAGCGATGATCACTTGCAGGCGCGCGTTGCCTGCGATCTTGAATACATCCGCCGCCGAACACGTCTGCTTGATTGCGCCATTCTGATCCGCACGGTTGCCCTACCCTTCAGGACGCTGGCGCGTTATCGGTCGCAACACCAGTCCCAACGCGCACTCAAACCCTGTCTTGGTCGCGACCGGCGGCTGGTGTAATGCGTAAATTCGTGATGTCCGCCGCACTGCTCTGTGCAAATGTCGTGGCCCCCGCCGCCGCAATGGAAAATCCCGACGATGCTGGTGGCATTCGTCTTGGCCGAATTCTGGCAACCCCGTCGGTTGAGTTCGGCACGCGATATGACAGCAACATATTTCAAAGCGATGCCAATCCCACCGCAGATGTCGTCACAACCTTGACGCCACGCCTGACCGTGCAGGGCGACTGGCGGGTTTTTCGCCTGCATCTGGCAGCCGGCGGCGAGCTTGGCTTTTTTGCCGACTCATCCAGTGATGCCTATCAGGACCTTGAGCTCAGCACTGCGGGCAGTCTTGATCTCGGTGCGACATCCGTTGAAGGCGGGGTTCAGTTCAAGCGCGCCCACGACCCGCGCGGCAGCAACGATGTCCCGACCAGTGCCACAGAGCCCGTTATTTACCGTGATGTCAGCGCCCAGATTGGCGGTCGCCATATTACCAACGGCCTTCATTACGAATCACAGTTTGCACTTCGCCGTCTTGACTTTGACGATAGCACCGCGCGCAACGGATCGATCATCCGCAATGATGATCGTGATCGCCTTGAACTGCGCGAAACGCTGCGTGTTCTGTGGCCGCTTGATCTTGGTCGTGAGGCTTACGGCGAGGTCACGTTTAACCAGCGACAATATGACCGCACCCCCGATGATGGTGGACGCATCCGTGATTCTGCGGGGTATCAGATGCTGGGCGGCATTCGCCTTGATCTGACCGATCTGATCACGGCCGATCTGGCGGCGGGCTGGATGAACCAGACTTATGCCGACCCGGCCTTTGGCGATATCGGGGATTATACCTTGCGCGGCGATTTCGACTGGTCGGTCACCCGCCTCACCAATATCACGTTCAATGCCGCGCGTACCGTGCGCGAGACGACCCAGACCGGCGCCAGTGGCATTCTGGCCTTTGAGGCAGGAACGGGGATTTCCCATGAACTGCGGCGGCGACTGACCGTTTCACTCAGTGCGGACTATAGCGCAGAAACCTTCCAACAGACCACGCGGCGTGACAACACCAGTCGGTTCAGAGTTGGCATTCGCTATGAGCTTAATCGCCTTGCCCGGATCGAGGGTGGCCTCGCCTATGACCAGCGAAACTCAAACAGCGAGGGTGAGGATTATGAACGCCTGCAAAGCCACATTCGCCTCAAGTTGGAGATGTAAATGACAACACCAAAGCCACGCTTGTTCAATGGCTTGCGCACGGCCCTGATCACGCTGCTCGCCTTGATCGCAATGACGATGACGGCAACGGCACAGACCATCTATGTCATGGATAGCGGCGATACGGTGCGGGTCACGGTGTTTGGCGAACCGGATCTGTCGGGTGAGTTCAAGGTCGATGCCATGGGCCGGCTCAACCTTGCACTGATCGGCCCGATTGAGGTGCGCAACCTCACCCCGGATCAGGCACGCCAGAAAATCCATGACGCCTATCTCGATGGTTATTTGCGCCATCCCGATGTTGCGGTGGAGATCATCGCCTTTCGCCCGTTTTTCATCATGGGGGAAGTCAATCAACCGGGATCCTATGATTATGTTCCGGGCATGAATGTGCTTAATGCCATCGCAGTCGGCGGCGGGCTGACCTATCGCGGGGATGAAGATGACATCGAAATCCTGCGTGGTCATGACGCATCACGCGTCGTCATCCCGGCAACGCTCGCCACCATCGTCATGCCTGGCGACATCGTGCGTGTGACCGAAAGGTACTTCTAAATCACTGCAAAAGGGTAGCTTTCCAGCACAATCCACTGTGCATTTTCGTTCAAAACGTATGGGTTTTAGAACCGATCCATATATTGTCGGATTTTCCGCTGTTTTCTGGATCAACCATCTTTACCTGCGCCCGTTTTCCATGATGAAATCGCGCTCACGGCATCAACAGATGGCAAACAGATAAAAACTAAAACGATTTTGCCCCACGCAACGGAGTTCACGAAACATGTCCGGGAAAACAGAAACGCGCCATGGCGGACGCATTCTGGTCGATCAACTGGCCCTGCACGGGGCCGAACGCGTCTTTCTTGTTCCGGGCGAAAGTTACCTCGCCGTGCTTGATGGCCTTGTCGATCATCCGGGCATCGATCCGATCATCTGCCGACAGGAAGGTGGTGCTGCCATCATGGCAGAGGCCTATGGCAAGCTGACCAATAAACCCGGCATCTGCATGGTCACCCGTGGTCCGGGTGCCACCAACGCATCGGCCGGCGTGCATGTCGCCCATCAGGACAGCACACCAATGATCCTTCTGGTCGGCCAAATCGGACGCGACATGGTTGATCGCGAAGCGTTTCAGGAAGTCGATTACCGCAAAATGTTTGAACCGCTCGCCAAATGGGTCGGGCAGATTGATGACATCAACC
This sequence comes from Thalassospira sp. ER-Se-21-Dark, assembly GCF_017922435.1. Classification (NCBI taxonomy): domain Bacteria; kingdom Pseudomonadati; phylum Pseudomonadota; class Alphaproteobacteria; order Rhodospirillales; family Thalassospiraceae; genus Thalassospira; species Thalassospira sp. ER-Se-21-Dark. Next base: position 1,149,935 of record NZ_VDEZ01000001.1, read on the forward strand.
GCATCCCGGAATATATCAGCCACGCCTATCACATCGCGACATCCGGTCGCCCCGGCCCGGTGGTTCTGGCCCTGCCCGAAGACATGTTGTCTTCAAGCACCGATATTGCCGACGCCAAACCCTATGTCCCGGTCGAGGCCAAAACAGCGCCTGAAGATGTCTCTCGCTTCCGTGACGCCCTTGCGAAATCCGAAAAGCCGGTCATGATCATTGGCGGGGGTGGCTGGACCCGCGAAGCGACTGAAAACCTTAAATCGTTTGCACTTCGTAACAATGTGCCGATTGCGACAAGCTTCCGCTGTCAGGACTATATCCCCAACACGCATAGCCACTTCGTCGGCGATGTCGGCATCGGCATCAACCCAAAGCTTGCCGAGCTCATCAAGGACAGTGATCTAGTGATCCTCGTCGGATCGCGCATGGGGGAAATGACCAGCAGCGGCTATAGCCTGCTTGATATCCCCTGCCCGAAACAGAAACTGGTCCATGTTTACAGCGGCCCGGATGAATTGGGTCGGGTTTATCGCCCGGATGTCGCGATCAATGCGTCCCAGCGATCTTTCCTGCGCGCCATCGCCATGATGGAGCCAGTGGATGGATCAACGCGCGATGACATGATCGAAACCGCACATGCCAATTACATTGCCTTTTCCACCCCGGTCGAAACACCCGGCGATGTCAAAATGGCCCATGTGGTGGCGGAATTGCGTGAAAAACTACCTGACAATGCGATTGTCACCAATGGGGCGGGCAACTATGCCGCCTTCCTGCATCGCTTTTTCCGCTATCGCGAATATCGCACCGAACTGGCCCCGACATCGGGGTCGATGGGTTATGGGCTTCCGGCATCAGTGTCCGCCAAGCTTGCCCATCCGGATCGCCCGGTGGTCTGTCTTGCCGGTGATGGGTGTTTTTTGATGCACGGGCAGGAATTTGCCACCGCCGTGCAATATGGCGCGAATATCATCACGCTGGTGGTCAATAACGGCATGTTTGGCACCATCCGCATGCATCAGGAACGCAACTATCCCGGCCGTGTTTCAGGCACCGAACTGCACAACCCGGATTTCGCGGCCTACGCCAAGGCCTTTGGCGGATACGGTGAAACCGTCACCAGAACGGAGGATTTCGGCCCCGCCTTTGACCGCGCGGTTGCCTCAGGCAAACCGGCCATCCTTGAAATCCAGGTGGATCCACAGGCCCTTACCCCGATCAAAACCCTTGATCAGATCCGTGCGGGCAACTAAGTCGATTTAATTGTTTCGAAATTGAAATAAGTGGGATCAGCGTCTGGGAATGCTGATCTCGCCGCTTTCAAGTCCGGCCTTCAGCGCATCGACGGCAACGGCCAGTTTCTCATCAACCACATGCAGATAGGCCGTCCAGTCCGAGAGCTTGGAAAGCTCCTCCTTGCCATCGGAAATGCCCCGCAGCCCGATCAGCGGCACGCCAAACTTATGGCACGCACGCAGGATGGCAAAGCTTTCCATATCGACCATGTCGGCATCAATGACGTCATAGGCCGCGCCTGACACCACATTGGCCCCGGTCGATAAACGGGCTTCGGGGATACCGGGAATGCGCAACGCCATCTCGATCTCGGCGGGCAAATCGACAAACGGCGTGCAGCCCTTCTCAAAACCCAGAACCGATGCATCCATATCGCGATACGATACCGAAACGGCCTGATAAACCTCGGCCTGTTCAAGCGTGCGCGACCCGGCCGATCCCAATGTGACGACAAGATCAGGCAAATCACCCGCCAACTTCAATTCGGTCAGAGCCGCCGTCAAATTGATCGCAGCCTCCACCGGCCCAACCCCGATCATCAAGGGCGTAAACCGCTCCTTGAGGTGATCACCATATTCCGCCGGTGCCGCCATTGCGAACAACACGTTATGGCCTGCAACATCATGAAGGTAACCGCGCATCTTTGACTTTCCGCATTCTTGACATCAGAACCCGCAGCATAAAGGCCGGGCAACATTTCCGCAGCCCCAAAATCACGGCATCACTGTCAGTGGAACGTGATCGTATCAAGCGGCGACAGAACGGGTCGGAACGAACAGTTTGGCGAGATAACCGAAGCCCACAACAAGCGCGATCAGGTCAAACAAAGCCATGGTCGATACACCAATCGCCGCAAACCCGGTATTTTCAAGCAGGGGCTCAAAGCACTGGTCGTTGATTTCCATAAACAGCCCGATGATGAGAAGGTAAGCGCCGTAATGCTCTGAAAGTTCGTTGAGATCATGCTGTTTTTCGGCAATTTCTGCGCCGTAGGCACGTTTCGCTAACATTTCGCGCATCTCAAGGAACACGCCAAAGGCAACCAGAATGACGGCGACATCTTCTTCAAGCGTCACATCGGCATCGAATATGCCGGCCTCAAACGCAAAGGTCAGCGTGGCAAGGTGTGCCCAGCCGGTCATCACCACCATCGCCATCACAACAAAGGTCCAGATCGCCAACGAAACCGGATGAATGGTGAAAAGGAAAAACAGCTTTGTCATTGGTTCGCCCCAACAAATGCAAAAACGCACCCCTGCCGGTTTCGGCACGGTAAAAAATCATCCTTACGCGCACTATCCGCGCATGCCAACTGACAAAACAATTTTGGGAGGAAATTGGCGCACCCGACAGGATTCGAACCTGTGGCCTTTGCCTTCGGAGGGCAACGCTCTATCCAGCTGAGCTACGGGTGCGCAATATGTGGGGCCATGACTGGAATGTGTGGCCCGAGCGGTTTGGGTGATACAGGTTTTGGCCTGAACGGGCAAGGGTTTTCGAACCGACTCACAGCCTTAGCCATCATCAATCCCGGTTAAGGTAACCTTGGCGCGGCGTGGCCGCAATCAGCTTTCGACATCACGGCGTTCATACGGGTCACGGACCACCCAGGTGCCATCCCATTCGCGGTCCTGCTCACGCCGTTCAAGGCGTTCCATGCGGTTCATCATCAGCTGTGCGGCAAAGTCGCTGTCATCAAATGCAATGACTTCTTCATAGAGCGGGCGGGCTGCGTCAAAATTGCCATCGCGATAATGCGCCATGGCGGTTTCGTACTTGCTGCGCCATTCACGCCGTTCTTCGGAAAGCTGCCCGCCCTGCGCCAGCACTTCGTAAAGGAAGACAACCTTTTCGGTACCCAGCAGCACCACATGATCAAGGTCGCGCATTTCGACCTCACCCGACGCCATGCTGGCCGTTTCGTGGGAAGCCAGAATTTGCGTACCATAGACCCGGTTAGCCTTTTCCAGACGGTTGGCATAGTTCACGCAATCGCCAACCACCGTATAGGCGCGTGATTTGTCCGTACCGATGGAACCGACAACCACCTCGCCGGTCGCAATCCCGACACGAATTTCAAGGCCGTGATCGCCAATCAGTTCTGCATATTTGGTCTTAAGCGCGTTGAAGCGCGCAACCTGTTCAAGGGCCGCCTGGCAGGCATGTTTGGCGTGGGCCCCTTCGCCGCAGAAGGGCGGGCCCCAGAAGCCGATCACACGGTCACCAACGAAGTTGTCGATAATCCCGCTTTGATTGGCGATCGGTTCGGTCATCGCGGTGAGATAATCATTCAGGAAGTCGACAAGCTTCTCGGGCGGCGTATGTTCCGCCAGCCAGTCAAACCCGGTCAGGTTGACGACACTGACGGTCATCACGCGCTTTTCGGAGTTCTCAAGCGCGGTTTCCTGATTGATCAGATTATTGATGACTTTCGGATCGACATATTTGCCAAACCGTTCGCGCATCCGGAACCGTACGCGGAGTTCGCGTGTCATGCGGTTAAAGGCGTCGGCCAACCGGCCAAAGTCCCCCTTGGAGCTGAATTCAAGCTTGGTATCAAGTTTGCCCGATTGAATGGAATTCAGCGCACTCGTGGTTTTGCGCACGGCAACCACCACCGCATGCGCCATGTAATAGGCCAGAGAAATACCGATAATGACGGCGGCCAGCATCATGATGAATTCGGCCTGAATCAGGAAATCTTCGCGCTTGGAAACGTTTTCAACTGTCTGAGCGGCGTAATCTTCAAGAAGCCGGATTTCATTGCGCAGGTTCAGCACGATGATTCGATGCAGGCCGCGCACGGTGTTTTCCTGTGACCGGGCATCGGCAAGATTACCTGCCCGCACCTGATCAAGCAGGCGTTCAACGCCCAAGGAAAACTGTGCCGATACATCAGCGAATTCCCGCATGCGCACATCAAGATCAAACAGCACCCCCTCGTCAAAGTGACCGGATGCCTGCGCCCGACCAAGGGCGGCAAAGGTAAAGGATTTACGGAAGGCCTGTTCGATCTGGGTTTGTTTGGCTTCGATTTCGATCTCGATGCCATTCAAAAGCGATGTCTGCGGTCCGTCACTTTCGACCACCCGCATGTAACGATCAATCAGCGAAATCTGTTCAAGCTGGCGCGCACGCACGTCCGAAAGCGAGTCCTTAACCGGCGTGACATAGCGCGACACCGCCTCAAGATCACCATTGATGCCAAGGGACTGGATCACGGAGAACCCGGTGGCCACAACGAGCCACACGACAAAAAAGGCCGCGACACCCAGGAACTTCGCCCGAATGGTCCTTAGCATGCCGGTCCTGATCCTCCGGTTAAGTGATGGTGCATCATCAATTGCTGCTTGGCATATCGGAACGAAACAGCGGTTCGACAACCTGCATAATGCCTTGCAACTCTTTAAAAAAGGCTACCTGATCACGGTTTATGGGTCAAAATGCAATCATTTGATTGTGCAGGAATAATTTTTCCGAGCCTCGCTGTCGACAACCCAACGGCGGATATCCTCGATCACCACCGGCCCGTTCAGATCCCGCAACAACATGTGATAGCCCGCCGAATAAAGGCAGCGGTGATAGTCGGGCAAACCGAGGCTGGACAGTTGATCATCAAGGGCCGCAATAGCCTCGGGCGGGATCACCTGATCCTGCATGCCCGACAGCAAAAGCGTTGGCACAGATATATCCCCGGCCCGAACGCGCGCCAGATCCATGATATCGGCAACACCGGCAAGCAGATCGACGCGGACTGAAGACATCATGTGCGGGTCACGCGACAGCCGACGCAACATTTCGATATTGTCCGACGGCCAGATATCAAGCCCCCGGCCGGTCAGCGGCAACCATGGCAGGCTGTGCGACAGGATCGAAAGTGGTGCGGTCTGGTACCACGGCATCATGCCGCGGTTCCAAACTGCCGGTGCCACCAAAACCAGGCCATCCATCAAATAGCCGCGTGTGGCGGCGGTGATGATCGCCACCGCCCCGCCCATCGAATTCCCCAGAAGGTAAATCGGTGTGTCAGGATAGCGGGCGCGCAACAGCGCCAATGCATCGCTGGCATCATTGACCAGGCTGGCCGTGCCCGCCCAGAACGGACATGTAGCCGTGCGGCCAAAGCCCCGCTGATCATAAGCATAGATCGCGATGCCCTTCGGGCCGACCTGTTCACCCAACTCCATGAAGGCATTGGCATAATCGCCCATCCCATGCAGACCAAGGATCACCGCATCTGGATCTTCAAGATCGCCCCAGCGTTGCAACGGCAGCGCCGTACCATCGACTGCAACAAAAACGTCTGGCCCAAGCACGGTCTGGGCAATCGGTGCCCCCGCCGGTCGAACGGTTGGTGCACAGGCGCTTACCATCCCGGCAAAGAACAACATGGCACAGAGGCGGATAACGACGGGGCGCAAAAAACACGGTGACAAAGTGGTGAAACCCTACGCAGGAAACAGAGACGCTCAATGAAGGTTATAATGCGTTCGCCCGCAAGGTATTGTCACACATTACGTATTCCAAGCGGGCACACGGGTTATTGAGGAAATTCTGGTTTAAGGTTTAACCAATCGGCGCGATCTAGTAGAACTACAGCAGATTCAGCGGGTTTTTTAATCCAATGACAGACGCAGACATTGGGTATTTTGCCTTGTTGCCATATCGATCGTTCCACACGTTTTCCAACGAAAGGATACGACCATGAGCATGAAAGAAGCTTACGAGAAAAAACTGGAAGCCCAACTCAATGAGTGGAGTGCCCAGATTGACAAGCTTAAGGCGCAGGCTGAGGTGGCAGAAGCCGATGCACAAATACAGTATCAGAAACAAGTCAAAGAGCTCCGCGCCATGCAAGACGAGGCCGAGCAGAAGCTTAGAGAATTGCAAAAATCAAGCGATACCGCCTGGCAGGACCTGAAAGCTGGCATGGATAACGCTTGGGACTCGATTGAAGCTGCGATGAAAATGGCTACCAGCAGATTCAAGTGATCGAGCGGATCAAAACGCAATAACACAAAACCCCGCAAGTTATCTTGCGGGGTTTTGCACATGATTACGAAAACGCAACGAATTAGGCAGCCTTGCCGGCACCTGCGCGTTGCTTGTTATTATCACGCGTCAGCATCAGGAAGATGTCTTCAAGATCGCCTTCCTCTGTCGACAGATCCTTGATCGCAAGGCCACAGCCATGGATCGCCTCGAGGATTTCCGCCATCTGGGTGTTGCTTGGGCGGTAATGAAGCGCGATCTGGTTTTCCGATTTAAGCTCTGCCCCCCAGGGCGACAGGGCGTCTGGTACTGCGTTCAGTTCATTGTTCACGGTCAGAACCAGCGTCTTGTGATCAATCCGGCGCAGCAGACTGCGCTTGTCTTCATGGGCAATGACATTGCCCTGATTGATGATCGCGATCTCGTCACAGAGTTCTTCGGCTTCTTCAAGGTAATGCGTGGTCAGAACAATCGTGACGCCCGCTTTGTTCAACTCCTTGACGTAAGCCCAAAGCTGCTGACGCAGTTCGATATCCACACCCGCCGTTGGTTCATCAAGAACCAGAACCGGCGGCGTATGGACCATCGCCTTGCCGACCAGAAGACGGCGACGCATCCCGCCCGAAAGCGATCGTGCATACGAGTCTGCCTTGTCGGCGAGTCCGATGGCGGCCAGAATTTCATCCGTGCGGCGTTCGGATTTCGGCACGCCATAGAGACCCGCCTGCAATTCCATCACCTGACGCGGGGTGAAAAATGCATCCAGGTTCAGTTCCTGGGGCACGATCCCGATGGAGCAGCGTGCGGCCCGCATCTGGGCTTCGATATCGTTGCCCCAGATTTTTGCCGTACCACTGGTCTTGGTCACAAGACCGGCCAAGATGTTGATAAACGTAGACTTTCCGGCACCGTTCGGGCCCAGAAGGGCAAAAAACGAGCCGCGCGGAATCTTGAGCGAAACGTTATCAAGGGCGAGTTTTTCACCGTTTGATCCCTTGTAGACCTTTGTCAGCCCCTCGACTTCGATGGCATAGTCGGGCATTGCAGTCATATGTCCGTGATCTCCACTCTTTTCCGCGTCGCCTGTTTGCGCTAAGACCATGAGGCGCCATGAGCACGCGGAAGTATTGATTGAATATGCCCAATCGGTATCATTCCCGGGAAACCGGGGTCAATGCTGTCCACAGTGCGTGGCCAATCCCGATGGTCATACAAGCCTGAAAAAGGCAAACTTGGAACTGGATATATGAAGATCACCGAAGAAATCAAAGTCGGCACGCTAAATGTTGCCTGCGACGGCGGAAAAGGTCACCTTGGGCACCCGACCGTTTACCTTAATCTTGAGGAAAAAGGCGAGGTGGTCTGCCCGTATTGCTCGAAAAAATATATCTTCGACAAATCCTTGGCCGAGCACGCAGCCCACTAATCCAATACGCACCTTTTTAGGTACAGTATGGGGCCAGACCCTGCCAATGCTTGCGCACAGATGGTCTGGCAGACCATATATTGTCACCTGCCTATGCTGTCGTGAACGCCATCACGGCCAATCCACGGGGAACTTCCATGACGTCTTCTGCACCTAACAGCTTCCGCGCTCTGCCCGATCCGGACGGGCATTTCGGCAATTTCGGCGGACGCTTTGTCGCCGAAACCCTGATGCCGCTGATCCTTGAGCTGGAACAGGCCTACAAGGACGCCAAGGCAGACCCTGCGTTTAAAAAAGAGATGGATTATTATCTCCGTCACTATGTTGGCCGTGAAAACCCGCTTTATTTCGCCGAACGCCTGACCGAGGAACTCGGCGGTGCAAAGATCTATTTCAAGCGCGAGGACCTTAACCATACCGGCGCGCACAAGATCAATAACTGCATCGGCCAGATCCTGCTGGCCAAGCGCATGGGCAAAACCCGTATCATCGCCGAAACCGGCGCCGGTCAGCATGGCGTTGCGACCGCGACTGTGTGCGCACGCTTTGGCCTGCCCTGCACGGTCTATATGGGTTCCAAGGATATCGAACGTCAGTCGCCCAACGTGTTCCGCATGCGCCTTCTCGGTGCCGAAGTCAAACCGGTCGTTTCCGGCTCAAACTCGCTGAAAGATGCGATGAATGAAGCCCTGCGCGACTGGGTCACCAACGTTGAAGATACCTTCTACATCATCGGTACCGCGGCTGGCCCGCACCCTTATCCGGAAATGGTCCGCGATTTCCAGTCGGTCATCGGCAATGAAGCCCGCCGACAGATCATGGAAGCTGAAAATCGCCTGCCCGATCAGGTGATCGCATCGGTTGGCGGCGGGTCCAACGCAATTGGCCTGTTCCACCCGTTCCTTGATGACAAGGGTGTTGAAGTTGTCGGTGTCGAGGCCGCCGGGCACGGCGTTCATACCGGCAAACATGCCGCAAGCCTTTCGGCGGGCAAGCCGGGCGTTCTGCACGGCAACCGTACCTATCTGCTGATGGATGATGACGGGCAGATCAAGGAAGCCGACTCGATTTCGGCCGGTCTGGACTATCCGGGCATCGGGCCGGAGCACAGCTGGCTTAAGGATATCGGTCGCGCGCGTTATGAGCCGATCACCGACAAGGAAGCCCTTGCGGCCTTCAAACTCTGTTCGGAACTCGAAGGCATCATTCCGGCGCTGGAATGTAGCCATGCAATCGCGCAGATCATGAAAGAGGCCCCGAAAATGGGCAAGGACAAGATCATCCTCATGTGTCTGAGTGGCCGGGGTGACAAGGACATCTTTACCGTGGCCGAAGCACTGGGAGTAGAATTGTGAGCGACGCTATCATCGGCGGCCAGGACCGCATCGCCAAACGTTTTGCCAAGCTCAAGGAAGAAGGCCGTGCCGGTCTGGTAACCTTTATCACCGCAGGCGATCCCGACCCGGAAACCTCGTTTGAAATCCTCAAACAGCTGCCCGAAGCCGGTGCCGACATCATCGAACTGGGCATGCCGTTTACCGATCCGATGGCCGATGGCCCCGCCATTCAGGAAGCATCGCTTCGCGCGCTTGCCGCTGGCATGCATATGCGCAAGACGCTGTCGATTGTGCGCGGCTTCCGCGATCAGGATCATGATACGCCGATCATTCTGATGGGCTATTACAACCCGATCTATATCTATGGCGTTGCCGAATTCCTTGAAGATGCGCGCAATGCCGGGGTTGATGGCCTGATCGTTGTCGATCTGCCGCCCGAAGAAGATGCAGAGCTTTGCATTCCGACCGTGGAAAAGGGCCTGTCCTTCATTCGCCTGACCACGCCGACCTCCGATGACAAGCGTCTTCCGAAACTTGTTCAGAATACCTCGGGCTTTGTTTACTATGTCTCTGTTGCCGGTGTGACCGGTGCCGGATCTGCCAGCAATGAGCAGATCGTCGAGGCCATGGGACGCCTGCGTCGCCATACCGATCTGCCGATTGCGGTCGGGTTTGGCATCAAGACCGCAGCCCAGGCAGCCGACGTGGCAAAACAGGCCGATGCCGCTGTCGTCGGATCGGCAATCGTATCAAAAATTGCCGAAAGTCTTGACGAAAACGGCAAGGCCACCGATAAGACCGCCTCTATGGTTACCGGCCTTGTAAGTGAACTTGCAAACGGGGTCCGAAACGCGCGCAAATAGATGGCGCTGCGTTTGAAAGAACCGATATAGACAGAACCAAGGATCAGTATCCGATATGTCGTGGCTGACTGAATTCGTCCGTCCAAAGATTCAGAAACTTGTTCGCCGCACTGATGTGCCCGAAAACCTCTGGCACAAATGCAAATCCTGCGAACAGATGATCTTCCATCGCGATCTGGCAAAGAACAATCATGTTTGCCAGCATTGCGGTCATCACATGCGCATTTCCGCCAAGGAACGTCTCGAAACCCTGTTTGATGGTGGCAAGTACCAGACCATCGAACTGCCGAATGTTCCGGTCGATCCGCTGAAATTCCGCGATCAGAAGAAATATACCGACCGCCTCAAGGCGGCCCAGGCCAAAGCAACCTTCAAGGATGCGCTGGCTGTGGCCCATGGCGAAGTTGGTGGTCATCCGACCGTGATTGCCGTTTTCGATTTCTCCTTCATGGGTGGATCGATGGGCATCGCCGTTGGCGAAGGCATCGTTGCAGCGGCTGAACTTGCCTGTGTGCAGGATGCGGCCCTGATTGTCGTTCCGGCATCGGGTGGTGCGCGTATGCAGGAAGGCATTCTCAGCCTGATGCAGATGGCACGCACCACGGCCGCGATCGAAAAGGTCAAGGAAAAGGGCCTGCCCTATTTCGTGCTCCTGACCGATCCGACCACTGGCGGTGTTTCGGCATCCTTTGCCATGCTGGGTGATATCCAGATCGCAGAACCGGGCGCACAGATCGGCTTTGCCGGGCGCCGCGTGATCGAAAGCACCATCCGCGAAAAGCTGCCCGATGACTTCCAGACGGCCGAATACCTTCTGGAACATGGCATGGTGGATATGGTCGTGCCGCGTTCGGAGCTGAACGCGACCTTTGGCCGCCTGATCGATATGATCCGACGCACCAAACCGGGTGCGGCTGTGGTGCCGATCAAGGACGCCAAGGCGAAATCGACCAAATCCAAAACTCCGAGTGCGGATAAATAACTTGGCGGGCAGCGACGCAATCCTTGCTCGCCTTGGCAAGCTGCACCCGAAAGTCATCGACCTTTCGTTAGGGCGGATTACCCGGCTGCTTGAAAAGCTGGGCAATCCGCACCTTTCACTCCCCCCCGTCATTCATATCGCCGGCACCAATGGCAAGGGATCAACCCTGGCCTATCTGCGCGCAATCTATGAGGCGGCGGGACTTCGGGTGCATTGCTCCACATCCCCGCATCTGGTGCGTTTTCATGAACGCATTACCCTTGCCGGCCAGATGATCTCCGAAGAAGCCCTGTGTGATCTTCTGGAAGAGGTTGAGGCGGTCAATGCCGGGGACTCCATTACCTTCTTTGAAATCACCCAGGCCGCGGCGTTCCTTGCGTTTTCGCGGGTTCCGGCCGATGTCCTGTTGCTTGAAACCGGGCTGGGTGGCCGTGTGGATGCATCCAACGTCATCGATAAACCTGCCGCGACCGTGATCACGCCAATCTCGCTAGATCATCAGGGCTTCCTTGGTGATACGATTGCCAAAATCGCGTTCGAGAAGGCCGGGATCATGAAAACCGGCGTTCCATGCATCACCGCCCCGCAAAGCCTTGAGGCGTTTAATACGCTGGCCTGTCACGCCAACCGCATTTCGGCCCCAATCTTCAACGATTTCGAGGTCATCCAGGAACGCGAAGATGGCTTCACGATCCGCATCGGAACCGAGCAGATTGATCTCCCGCACCCGGCTCTGCCAGGACGCCATCAATACACCAATGCCGCCACTGCGATTGCCACGGTACGCAAGGCTGGAATTCCCGGCTGTGACGGCAAGGATACCAACATCCTTGCCCGTGGTCTTGAAACCGCAAGCTGGCCCGCACGGCTACAGAAACTTACCAAAGGCCCACTTTGTGACGCCTTGCCCGATGGCTGCGATCTGATCTTGGATGGTGGCCACAACATTGCCGCGGCCGAGGCCATTGCCGACTGGCTGTCGCGCCAACCCGCTGGCGATACCGTTGTCATCATGGGCATGCTTGATAACCGCGATGCGGAAGCCTTCCTGAAACCGTTGGCGACCCACATTACCGCCTTGGCTGGCGTTCCGATCCCCGGCGAACATCAGGCACATCTGCCAGAAACCCTGCGCGATGCGGCAATTGCCTGTGGCATTTCCCCGACATTTTCCAGTGACGGTTTCGAAGCGGCGATTACCCTGCTTCTTGAGGCCTGTCGCACTCCGAAACGGGTGCTTATTCTGGGCTCGCTCTATCTTGCGGGTCTGGTTCTGGAAAAACACGCCTGATCAATCGTATATGCGTATTTTCTCAATCAATGCTGTAATATCGCCATCTAACAAGGCGTGCCCGCCATCTTTAAACGCTATCTGATCTGCCTGCGGGAAGTGCTGTAAATAGGTTTCGCAATGCGCAAACCCGACAATCTTGTCGTCTTTGCTGTGACAGAAATGCATTGGTCGACACCCGGCGAGCACAGCCAGCTCATCCTCCGTCAACGAAAAATCCGTTACTTCCCAGTCTTGCTGACCCCAAAATGGGGCAGCGATGCTAAAGACCGCTGCAAAGCGATTGTTATCGCGCCAGATTTCCGGATTTCGCGCCAGATATTGCAAGATGGACGACCCGCCAAGTGAATGGCCCATCAATACGGCCCCTGATCGTGCCTGTGAAACCGTCTTTGCGATCTCGGCCAACCACCTATCTATGTCCGGGCGTTCCGGGTCGGGCATCAAAGGGGCGATGATGTGAAACTTGTCGCCAAGTGCTTCTTCCAACCGCGAAATCAGGCCGGTGCTGCCGTTCTTGCCGCCTTGCGGACCGGCACTGTGGATAAAAACCAGATCACGTAACACAGCCATGATGCCCTCCGTCGTATAGAAACCGGTCATCAAAACACAGGCAATCAGACGTCAGGTAGTTCAATCTTGCGCCGTGCAGAGCCCCTTGCCGGACCATCCCCACCATCTGTACGGCGCAGACGCAGATTGCCCGCGGTATTCTGGCGACGACGATCGCCCTGGACAAGCGGTGGCAGACCTCTGTCACCCGTAGCATCACCATCATTTGCCACTTGGGCCGGATCACCGTGTTTGGCAGCCTCGCGTTTGACCTTGCGCCCGGTAATCCAGGTATAGCCCAGAATATAGAGCAAAAATCCACCCACCCCGACGGTCAGGGTCAGGAACTGCAACACCGGCAGGAAACTGCCAAAAATCATCCCGCCGCCATAGATCATGAAGATGCAAAGGGCGGCCACCGGTGCCAAGGCCAGAAAGAAGATACCGCGCACCTTGTGGCGGATCGGGCCGTAATGCATCAGCATCGCGTAGAACAAATACATCAGCGCGACAAACACCACGAGTTTGATCAACAAGACGAAGTGATCAAAGTTGGCAAGGCGTTGATTGCGTTCATAAATGCCAAAAACAACAAACAGGCCATGGACGATCAGGCCAAAAGTGCCAAAGGTCAGGATAAAGCGCAGCCATGCAGTGACGCTAAAAAAGCTGCGCCATCCACCACCGTTCGCATTGCGACGGTCTTTCTGCTTTTTGCCTTTCCGGGTGGCGAGCTTCATGTCATCTGAAAGCTCACGCGCCGGACCTGCAGTTTCGACGCCGATGCCTTTTGGCAAAAATTCCGGCTTGCTCGTTTTCCGGGCCACGAACCCGCTCTCCCATGTCCCTTGGGATGAAGTAATCCGCTACCATAGCAATCCCGGAGCAAGCTGATAAGCACAAAGAAGAATGATGCCAAAAAACCCGGAAAATGAGGGTTTTAGCCATATTGTTATGATTTCGAAATGATATCTCAGACGCATAAGCTTAGCCTTTGCATTCGCAAGCGCAAAACTGTCAGCAGCCTTGGGTGTTTTTGCCTGTTTAAGGCAGGCGGCACTCGACTTACAGGCCGGGATCGGGCATTCTTCCGGCCAATCTTTTAACGAGTATAAGAGCACGAGACGCATGACAGATTCCGCCCCGTCCAGCACCGGTTCGTCCGCCGACAAAGCCCCGCGTCGCGTCGTTCTGGTTGACGGTTCCGGCTTTATTTTCCGCGCCTTTCACGCCCTGCCACCGATGACGAGCCCCGATGGCACGCCGGTAAATGCGGTCTATGGCTTCTGCACCATGTTGATGAAGCTGCGCGAAGATACCAACCCAGACCATATGGCGGTGATCTTTGACACCAAGGGCAAGTCGTTCCGCAATGACTTCTATCCCGACTACAAGGCCCATCGTCCGCCACCCCCCGAAGAACTGGTACCGCAGTTTGGCCTGATCCGTGATGCGACCCGTGCATTTAATCTGCCATCAATCGAGCTCGAAGGTTTTGAGGCCGACGATCTGATCGCGACCTATGCCCGCCAGGCCGAGGCAGAAGGTTCTGACGTGATTATCGTGTCTTCGGACAAGGACCTCATGCAACTTGTCACCGATCGGGTGCAAATGTTTGATGCGATGAAGAATCGCACCATCGGCGCTGCTGAAGTTCTGGAAAAATTCGGCGTTTCCCCGGACAAGGTCATTGATATTCAGGCACTTGCGGGCGATTCTGTCGATAACGTCCCGGGTGTGCCCGGCATCGGCATTAAAACCGCCGCCCAACTTATTGATGAATATGGTGATCTTGATTCTCTACTGGAGCGCGCAGGCGAAATCAAACAACCCAAGCGCCGTGAAAAGCTGATTGAAAATGCCGAGCTTGCCCGTATTTCGCGCGATCTGGTGACGCTGAAAACCGATGTGCCGGTGGTCGAACCGTTGGGTGATTTCGAATTGCGTGAACCCGATCCGGAAGTTCTTTTAAGCTTCATCGCAAGTCACGGCTTTAAATCATTGCTTTCTAAAGTAAAGTCGAAATTCGGCGGCGATGTTGAATTTGAAAGCCCGACGGCGGCCGGTGTTGGCGTCAATGATATCAAAGTCGAAAAGGCCGAATATGAACTGGTGCAGGATGAAGACCGCCTAAAGCACTGGATTTCCGAGGCCGAATATCTTGGCACCGTCGCGGTCGATACCGAAACCACGTCACTTGATGCCCATACCGCCAAGCTGGTCGGCGTTTCGCTTTCGACCGAGCCCGGCAATGGCTGCTATATCCCGCTCGGTCATGTCAGTGGCGCAGCACAAGGCGGCTTTGATTTTGGCGACAATCCCGCCGACAGCCCAAGCAACAGCAAGGACGCGCCGAAGCAAATCAAGCTCGAACGCGCGATTGAGCTGCTCAAACCGCTGTTGGAAGACCCCGGTGTGCTTAAGGTCGGTCAGAACCTGAAATACGATATGATCGTTCTGGCCCGCCATGGCATCAAGGTCGCCCCGATGGATGACACCATGGTGCTGTCCTATGTGCTCGATGGCACCAGCCACGGGCACGGCATGGATGAACTGGCCGAGCTGCATCTGGATTACAAACCGATTTCCTTCAAGGATGTCTGCGGCAGCGGCAAGACCCAGATCACCTTCGATCAGGTCGCGCTCGACAAGGCGCTGGATTACGCGGCCGAGGACGCCGATATCACGCTGCGCCTGCATCGGTTACTGAAACCTCGTATCGCGCAAGAACATATGGCCAGCGTCTATGAGACGCTTGATCGTCCGCTGGTGCCGGTTCTGGCCGAAATGGAAGGCCTTGGGGTCAAGGTCGATGCCGAGATCCTCAAAAACCTGTCCGAAGACTTCGCCAAACGCATGGCCGCCCTTGAAGAAACCATTCACGAAATGGCGGGCGAGCCGTTCAATCTTGGTAGTCCCAAGCAGCTTGGCGAAATCCTGTTTGACAAGATGAGCCTGCCCGGCGGCAAAAAGACCAAAACCGGCGCCTGGCAGACCGGGGCAGACGTGCTTGAAGCCCTTGCGGCCCAGGGTCACGACCTTCCGGCCAAGCTTCTGGAATGGCGTCAGCTTTCCAAGCTTAAAAGCACCTATACCGACGCGCTGGCCCACCATATCAACCCCAATACGGGCCGCGTGCACACCAGTTACGGGCAAACCAACGTCAATACCGGGCGTTTGTCATCGAATGACCCGAACCTGCAGAACATCCCGATCCGAAGCGAGGAAGGCCGAAAAATCCGCACAGCCTTTATCGCCGAGCCCGGTCACAAACTGATTTCTGCCGACTATTCGCAGATTGAATTGCGCCTTCTGGCCCACGTGGCCGAGATCGACGCCCTGCGCGAGGCGTTTAAAAACGGCGAGGACATCCACGCCGCAACCGCATCGAAGGTGTTTGGCGTCCCGATCGAGGGCATGGACCCGATGGTCCGTCGCAAGGCCAAGGCGATCAACTTCGGCATCATTTACGGCATCTCGGCCTTTGGTCTCGCCAACCAGCTCGGCATCGCCCAGAAGGAAGCCAAGGAATTCATCGAAGCCTATTTCGAGATTTATCCAGGCATCCGCGATTACATGGACGAGGCCAAGGAATTTGCCAAAAAGCACGGCTTTGTCCGCACCCTGTTTGGTCGCCATATCCACATCAACGGCATCAACGACAAAAATGGCATGCGCCGAAGCTTTGGCGAACGTGCCGCGATCAACGCGCCCATTCAGGGCGGTGCGGCCGACATCATCAAACGCGCAATGATTGCGGTACCCGGTGCCTTGGTTGATGCGGGGCTCAAAACCCGCATGCTGCTTCAGGTCCACGATGAATTGATCTTTGAGGCCCCGGAAGACGAAGCCGAAAAGGCGATCAAGACCATCCGCGAAGTCATGGAAAACGCCGCCCACCTGTCGGTGCCGCTGATTGCCGACGCCGGCATTGGCGATAGCTGGGCCGACGCGCACTAGTACTTAGGCGTATATCAAACGCAAAAGACCCCGCTGCAACACGCTGCAGCGGGGTCTTTTTTTTTAAACGGATCAGCTTTGACGTTCTGGGCCCTTAAAGTCCCAAAACTTCCCGCATCGAATAAAGCCCCGGTGCCTTGCCTTCCGCCCATTTGGCAGCGCGAACCGCGCCCTTGGCAAAGACTTCGCGTGAGGATGCCTTATGGGTGATCTCGATGCGCTCGCCTTCACAGGCAAAGACAACCGTGTGATCACCAACAACATCGCCACCGCGAAGCGTTGCAAAGCCGATGGTGCCGTCTTCACGCGCACCTGTGTGACCATCACGCGATCGGACAGCAACATCATCCAGATTAACCCCACGCCCCTTGGCGGCGGCTTCACCAAGGCCAAGCGCGGTACCCGACGGGGCATCCACCTTGTGTTTGTGGTGCATCTCAACGATTTCGATGTCGGCGACATCCTTATCAAGGATGCTTGCCACCTTCTCGACCAGCGCGAAGGCAAGGTTAACACCAACACTCATGTTCGGGGCAAAGATGATCGGGGCTTTTTCGGCAGCAGCCTTCAGATCGTCTTTCTGATCATTGGAAAGGCCGGTGGTACCAATCACAAGGATGGTACCGGTTTCAGCCGCCAGTTTCGCATGCTTCATGGTGGCGGCCGGAGCAGTGAAATCAATCACCGCATCAACCGTTTCAAACAGTGCCTTGGGATCATCGCCGACGACAACGCCGCTTTCTTCCAGACCGGCGATCAGGGTAACGTCCTTGCCGATGAACGGGCTTCCGGGCAGATCGGTGCCGCCACCAACCTCACAGCCCTTGGTCTTGGCCGTTTCATTGACCAACATCCGCCCCATACGGCCAGCACATCCAACAATCCCGATCTTCATTTCCGGTCTCCTCCGGGCAAGCAAACTCAAACTCGTAATTGCTTTAACACACGGCTCCGACAGCGCAAAACAAAACCCCCGGCAAAGCGGCCGGGGGTTTGGGATATTGATCTTTTAAGCGCAAGCCGATCAGTCGGTCAGGTCTTTCCAGATTTCCTTCATCTTGGAAAAGAACCCTTCACTTTCCGGGCTGGAACCCTGTTCGCGCGAAATCTCGTCGAATTCCTCAAGCAGTTCTTTCTGACGGTCTGTCAGATTGACCGGGGTTTCAACGCTGACTTCAACAAACATGTCACCGCGCGCTTGGGAGCGCAGGATGCTCATGCCCTTGCCACGCAGACGAAGCTGCTGACCGGATTGGGTGCCTGCCGGGATGTTGATCCGGGTGCGCGTGCCTTCGATGGTCGGCACCTCGATGGTGCCGCCAAGGGCGGCTTTGCCCATCGGGATCGGAATCCGGCAATACAGGTTGGCCCCTTCGCGCTGGAAGAAGCGGTGATGCCCGATATCCAGGAAGATATACAAATCCCCCGGAGGCGCACCATTGGTGCCCGCCTCGCCTTCGCCCGCAAGGCGAATGCGCGTGCCGTCCTCGACACCGGCCGGAATGGTGACCTGAAGGGTCTTTTCCTTTTCGACGCGACCAACACCGTGGCAGGATTTGCACGGGTTCTTGATGATCTTGCCTTTGCCATGGCAGCTCGGGCAAGTGCGTTCAATGGTAAAGAAGCCCTGCTGCGCGCGGACCTTGCCGTGACCGTTACAGGTCGGGCAATTGACCGGCTGCGAACCGGCTTCAGCACCGGTACCGTCACAGCTGTCGCACGATACGGACCCCGGAATGGTAATTTCGGCTTTTTTGCCTTCGAACGCTTCTTCAAGCGTGATCGCCATGTTGTAGCGCAGATCCGCCCCACGGGACGATCCGCCACCCCCGCGGCGTCCGCCGCCCATGGCGCCAAAGATCTCGTCAAAGACGTCGGCAAAACCGCCGCCGCCAAATCCACCGCCGAAGCCACCACCCCCAAAGCCGCCGCCACCGGGGCCGCCCTGTTCAAAGGCAGCATGGCCAAAACGGTCATAGGCCGCGCGCTTTTCCTGATCCTTCAGGACCTCGTAAGCTTCGCTGACCTGTTTGAATTTGACTTCAGCTTCGGTATCGCCCGGATTTTTATCCGGGTGGTATTTCATCGCTTGCTTGCGATAGGCGCTTTTCAGCTCGGCTGCACTGGCATTCTTACTGACACCCAACAGCTCGTAATAATCTTCTTTCGCCATCTGTAACTCCGAAATACGGTCGGGCCGTTCCAGCAAATTCTTGCGTCCGGAACGGCCCGATTTTTCTTTACAGGGCGTCGTTCAAGACGACCTCTGCGGTCGCCTTACTTGTCTTTTTTGTTGTCATCGACTTCTTCGAAGTCGGCGTCAACAACACCGTCGTCGGCCTGTGCAGAGGCATCGGCGTCCGCCGCGTCACCTGCGCCAGCTTCTTCCTGCTGGGCCTGATACATGGCTTCGCCAAGTTTCATCGAGGCCTGCTGCAGTTCGTTCAGCTTGGTGGTGATGGCTTCGGCATCTTCACCGTCCTTGGCTTCTTTCAAAGCCGACAGGGCGTTTTCGATTTCCGACTTGGTCGCGTCGTCAACCTTGTCACCATGTTCCGAAAGGTTCTTTTCGGTGGCGTGGATGATGGCTTCTGCCTGGTTGCGGGCTTCGACAAGGGCCTTGCGCTTTTTATCAGCTTCGGCGTTGCTTTCCGCATCCTTGACCATGTTTTCGATCTCGTCATCGGAAAGACCACCAGATGCCTGAATGCGGATCTGCTGTTCCTTGTTGGTCGCCTTGTCTTTGGCAGACACGTTGACGATACCGTTGGCGTCGATGTCAAAGGTCACTTCAATCTGCGGAACACCGCGCGGTGCCGGCGGAATACCAACCAGATCGAACTGGCCAAGCATCTTGTTGTCAGCCGCCATTTCACGTTCACCCTGGAAGACGCGGATGGTCACGGCCGTCTGATTGTCTTCAGCGGTCGAGAAGGTCTGCGACTTGCGGGTCGGGATCGTGGTGTTACGGTCGATCAGGCGGGTGAAGACACCACCAAGCGTCTCGATACCAAGCGACAGCGGGGTCACGTCAAGCAGAAGAACGTCTTTGACGTCACCCTGCAGAACACCACCCTGAATCGCGGCACCAAGGGCAACAACCTCATCCGGGTTCACACCTTTGTGCGGATCACGGCCAAAGAACTCTTTAACGCGTTCCTGAACCTTCGGCATACGGGTCATGCCGCCGACCAGGATAACGTCATCGATTTCACCAGCAGTGATACCGGCGTCTTTCAGCGCTGCCTTGCACGGGGTCATGGTGCGTTCGATCAGATCGCCGACCAGACCTTCAAGCTTCGCACGCGACAGCTTGATATTCAGGTGTTTCGGGCCAGATGCGTCTGCGGTGATAAACGGCAGGTTGACATCGGTCTGCATCGACGAGGAAAGCTCGATCTTGGCTTTCTCGGCAGCTTCTTTCAGCCGCTGCAGGGCCAGACGGTCTTTACGCAGGTCGATCTGCTGTTCTTTTTTGAACTCGTCAGCAAGGTAGTCGATGATCTGTTTGTCGAAGTCTTCACCACCAAGGAAGGTATCACCGTTGGTCGATTTAACTTCGAAAACGCCATCGCCGATTTCCAGAACCGACACGTCAAAGGTACCACCACCAAGGTCATAAACGACCACGGTGCCACCGTCTTTCTTGTCCAGACCATAGGCCAGTGCGGCTGCGGTCGGCTCGTTGATGATACGTTTGACTTCAAGACCCGCAATCTTGCCGGCGTCTTTGGTCGCCTGGCGCTGGGAGTCGTTGAAGTATGCCGGAACGGTAATCACGGCTTCGGTTACCGGCTCACCCAGATGGGCTTCTGCGGTTTCCTTCATTTTCTGAAGAACCATGGCTGCGATCTGGCTCGGAGCCATTTTCTCGCCATTGACTTCAACCCATGCATCGCCGTTTTCGCCCGATACGATTTTGTACGGAACGAGATCCTTGTCCTTTTCGACTTCCGGATCGCCGTAACGACGACCGATCAGACGTTTAATGGCAAACAGGGTGTTTTCCGGGTTGGTGACTGCCTGGCGTTTCGCCGGCTGACCGACAAGGCGTTCACCATCATCGGTGAAAGCGACCATTGACGGAGTGGTACGAGCACCTTCGCTGTTTTCAATCACGCGGCCTTCTTTGCCGTCCATGACTGCTACGCACGAGTTGGTGGTGCCAAGGTCGATACCAATAATCTTACCCATAGTAAGTTCCTCTTTTAGCGGCCGGTCCGTCCCGCAGCCTCCGAAATGAAGCGCCGCGCAGGACCTCCTGGGACCAATGGTTGTAATACACGTAATTTTTCTGGGGGTTCTTCGTTACCCCGCGAACCTATATATGAAAGTCGCCACAAAGTCGCAAGCGGTCAAAGTGGGGAATCTTGGCTGTTTTTTTGCCTTCAAACCGCATTTTTGATCCGATCAACCGCATTTCAGGCTCGATAAACCGGCGCAATGGGCAAGAAAAGCCGGTTTTCAAGGCACAAAACCCGGCTTTCGAATTGCTTCATAACCGGGTTGCAAAACACTCAGATCACGGGCCTCAGATCGGAACATCGGCAGGATTACAGCGGGTTTGGCGCAAGACAGTCTCAAGCCTGTGCGCCAGATTTTCCTTTTCATCTGCGCCCAGAAAACGCGCAATTTCCAGACTTTTGCCGTGCGTGCGCAAAAACAGCGCGGCTTGTTCATCCTCGCCGCGTTCCAGCACCACGCGCAGCCAATAAGGCTGAAAATCAAATTCCTCGCGTTCGCCACGCACCGAAATCCGTGTCACCCGAAGGTTACCGTGCGCAAGCTCGATCCGTTCTTCCTGACGGGCGGAACGAAAACTGAAATAAAACGCCAGGGACAGCAACACAACATCAAGGCCCAAAAACCCGATCACCGGCCACGCGCCCACCGACCAGAAAATAAACCCGATGGTCGTGGTGAGTGCTGCAATGAACAGCACAATATTGCGGGCAGCGCGGCGCGACAGCGATCGCGGCGGAAACAGATCCACCCGAAAGATCGGTTTTGCTGAACGCGGCACGTTTGGCATGTAAGTTACCTGTTGCTGGATATCCGATTGTGCGCCGGGGCACAGGACAGCTGCAATCAAAATTCGATTTTTCACCCCTCACAGTTTATATAGTTTGCAACACATAAATCGGATCAGGGGATGCGCATCAACGCCGCCCCCAGCCCCAACTATCGATACATAAAAAGAGATCGCAGCCCATGGCCCGCCCGATGAACAAAGCCGCCATCGAAGAGTTTTTCCAGCGCCTGTCCGATGCAGATCCGGAACCGAAAGGGGAGCTTGACTACACCAATCCCTATACCCTTCTGGTTGCGGTTGCGCTTTCGGCGCAAGCCACCGATGTCGGGGTGAACAAGGCGACCAAAAAGCTGTTTCAGATCGTCTCGACCCCGCAGGACATGCTTGATCTTGGCGAAGAAGCATTGATCGAGCACATCAAGACCATCGGGCTTTATCGTGGCAAGGCCAAGAACGTGATGGCAGCGGCCAAAATCCTTGTGGAAAAGCATGGCGGCATTGTCCCCAACGATCAGGAAGCGCTTGAAGAACTGCCCGGTGTCGGCCGCAAGACCGCCAATGTGGTACGTAACATCGCCTGGGGTGAGCACACCATGGCGGTTGATACTCATATCTTCCGGCTCGGCAACCGTACCGGCATGGCCAATGGCAAGACGGTTCTGGCGGTTGAAAAGGCGCTGCTAAAAAAGGTTCCGGCCCGCTTCATGACCCATGCCCATCACTGGCTGATCTTGCATGGGCGCTATATCTGCAAGGCCCGCAAGCCGCGCTGTGGTGACTGCATCGTCAATGATCTGTGCAATTACAAAGACAAAACGCCTGCCGAAGCGTGATCCGGCAGGCGTTTAAAAGGTCTGGGCTTATCAAGTCGTGATCAGAAGACCTGATCGAAGCTTGCCGGGGCAGGTGCAATGACCTTTGCCCCATCGGGCTGGACTTGCATGATGGCATAGCCACGTTCGGACTGACCATCCGGGGTCAGGCGGAAGATACCGTCCACACCGACAAATCCGCTTGGATTGGTCAGCGTCTGCTGGCTCATATTGTTTTCATCACGCGCCATAAGGGCCGCCAAAGCCGTGCTGTCATAGGCAAGGCTTGAAATGCGCGGCGGCTGGCTGCCAAAGGTACGCTCAAAACGGGCGGCAAACAGTTCCCAGTTTTCCGGGTTGGGGGCGGCAAAGATCCCGCCCTTAAGCGCCGGTTCGGCAAACAGGCCCGGATCGTTCCAGCCAAACGTTCCGATAAACTGCACCACCGAGGGATCAACATCGAAATAGGCCAGAAGCGAGGAAACCTGACGCAACTCGCCACCGGTGGCCGGCAGGATCAGGGCATCAAAATCAAGCTCGCCAAAGGTATCGACCCCTTCAAGACGTCGCAGCGCGCGTTTCGACCCGGCACTGCCATCGGCTTCAAGCTGCGCCTTGTGTGCGCGCAGGTTCGCACGCCGCGCGTCATAATTTGCAAAGTCCCGAATTGTTTGCTGCAAATCTTCCGAACCGGGCTGATAGAACGCCACCCGGCCAAGGGTCCCGCCAACGCGCGCGACAACGGTATTAAGTCCGCTTGCGATCTGGCGGCCATAATCGTTTTGCGGCAGAAGGGCTGCGAAACGGTAACGCCCTTGCGTCGTGGCGTAGCCAGCCGCCCGGGCAATCTGGTCTTCGGGGATCAGGCCATTGACCCAAACGCCGCTTTCCGCCACCCGACGATTGTTGGAAAAGGCCACCACCGGCACATTCGCCGATTTGGCAACTTCGCTCGCCCCGCTGACCGATTCGGCAAATAGCGGGCCAAGGATCATCTTGGCACCGGCATCGACGGCCTCGCGCGCGGCATTCTGCCCGCCCTGATAGGTGCCAGCAGTATCGATCGGCATCAGGATGAAGTCATCACCGGCGATATCAAACATGGCGAGTTCTGCGGCATGGCGCATCGCCCGGCCCAGTTCGCCGTGTTGACCTGACAGCGGCAACAACAATGCAACGCGCTTTTCAAAAACAGCCGCATCGTCATTATAAAGCAATGGCAGCTCAGCGCCCTCGCCCTCGGGCAAGGCAGCATCGCTTGGCCATGGGCTGGCATCAGGGATCAGGCCCTGATTGGGGGCACTGTTCGGATCAACGGTATTGCCGCCTGGCTGATTGGCACTTTCAACCGGCGCCCCATCACGTTGCATGCCGAAAAGGTCCGTGATACTCGTGGTCGCATTACAAGCGGTCAGCCCGAAAGAGAGGACAACCACAGATGCCGTCCGGCGCGCAATCCGGCCCCAAGCCGGAAATAGATCCGAAAACCGATCCCGATCTGATAACGCCTGACACGGCAGCGCCTCTTTCTGCATCCGATTCTGTGACGGATGACGTTTCGGACAACCCACTCTCACCTCCAGATAAGTCGTTTCGTCCGCAGGGTAATGCGGGCGAGGATGCAAGTAAACATGATGAAAGCCATTTGCCGCTTTCAGCTGGTCTTTATCTTGTCGCTACTCCAATCGGAAATTTGGGCGATATTACGTTCAGGGCGCTTGAAATCCTCAAACGTGCCGATGTCATCCTGTGTGAAGACACCAGAACGTCGGGGAAATTGCTGTCGCGATATGGCGTGAAAACCAAGCGAATCGCCTATCACGAACATAACGCGGCCAGGATGCGCCCCGAAATCATGGACCGTCTGGGCAAGGGGCAGGGCCTTGCGCTTATTTCCGATGCCGGAACACCATTGATCAATGATCCGGGCTACAAACTTGTACGCGACTGCAAGGCCGAAGGGTTCACTGTCACCGCCGCCCCGGGTGCGGCGTCGCCGATTGTTGCCCTGATCCTGTCTGGCCTGCCGAGCGATCATTTCTTTTATGCCGGCTTCCTGCCGCCCAAATCGATGGCGCGCAAAAAGGAACTGGCGCGCTTTGCCCCGATCCCGGGCAGCCTGATCTTTCTCGAAAGTCCCAAGCGACTGGCCGCAAGCCTGACCGATATGGCCGAAATGCTGGGGGGCACACGCGAAGCCGCCGTGACCCGCGAACTAACCAAGATGTTTGAAGAAGTCCGCAATGGCACACTTGCCGATCTGGCGGCTCATTATAATGAGGCAGGCGCGCCTAAAGGCGAGATCGTGGTGATTGTCGGTCCGGCCGATGCCAGCGAAAACGAACCAAGTGCCGAGGACATCGACGCGCGCTTAAGCGAACTGATCAAAACCCACCGCACCAAGGATGCTGCCGATATCCTGGCCCGTGAAACCGGTCTTAAGAAGCGCGATCTTTATAATCGTGCCCTTGAGCTGGCCAAGTCGGACCGGGATTGACCATGGCCCGATCCCGTCCCGTGCATGATGATACATCAAGCCGCAAGCGGGCGGAAAAGGCTGGACGCCGGGCGGAAAAACTTTGTGAATTCTGGTTGCGGCTCAAGGGCTATCGCATTCTGGCCATCCGCCACAAAAGCCCGGTCGGTGAAATCGACATCATTGCCAGACGCGGAAATGTCTTGGTCGCGGTCGAGGTCAAAAATCGCACCGATCGCGCAACAGCGCTGCATGCCATTACCCCCAAACAACAAAACCGCATCGCCCGTGCACTTGAAGCATACGCGGGCAAGATTGGCCACACGGGCGATATGCGACTTGATCTGATGATTGTTCGAAATTGGGGCAGGATCGAGCATCTCAGGAATGCCTGGCAGGTTTCGTAAGCAGGCATTCCCGTAGTTTGTTGGCCTCAGGGATGCATTTTCGCGCCCTTGGTGATCTTATCCACACTGCGCTTATCGGCATGAATGCCAATACCAACGAATTTTGCCGTTTCAGGATCCGCGTTGGCAAAAACATCCCGATTGGCCGCATCATGGCCAGTGGCAAACATTTCCTCGATATAGGCCGATACCTTAACGCCGCGATTTAAGGCGCGCTGATGGATTTTCGCGATGGTATCGCCATCGGCGGCCAGAACGATGGCGGGCTGACGCGACAGCGGGTTATAGATATTCTGGTTGGCGTCGATATAGGGCTCGCCGATGATATCGGGGGTTTGGGCAACAATGCCGCTCATCAGAAAGGCCGTCACATTCAGGGATTGCCAAGTTTCAAGGTCATTGCGCAAAATCAGGGCGACTTTGGTATCAAACATTCACTTCCTCCAATCGGTCGGATGATCCGGTAATGAAAGAAGCAATAGAACAGGCAGATGATCGCGGTATTGAACGTTTGTGCAAAAAGCGCGAACGCTTCGTTGCGGCACCGACCGCACCGGGGATCGAGCGGATCGAAGCCCTGTTCTATGGCAATATGTTCACCCCGCATCGCCACGATACCTATGCGCTGGGCATCACCTTAAAAGGTGTCCAGACTTTTAATTATCGCGGGGAATTTCGCGCCAGCAATCCGGGTAATATCATCATCCTGCATCCTGACGAGCTGCATGACGGCGGGGCTGGGACCGAGGACGGATTGCAGTATCGCATGCTGTATCTTGAACCCGCCCTGTTGCGATCGGGCCTTGATCACGAAGCCGATCCCCTGCCCTTTGTCGGTGAACCGGTTATTCAGGATCCTGTCTTGTGGTCGATCATGGCCTCAGCTTTGGGGGAACTTGAAAGCGACATGGATCCGCTTTTGCGCGATCAGTTTGTCAGCGACATCGCCCAGCGCCTGTCACTGCATGCCAAGGCACCACTGAAACGCCCGCGCTTTACGGCCAGCCAAAGCATGGATCAGGTGCGCGCCTTTCTGGAAGACAACTTTGACCGTCCGGTACAATCTGACGAGCTTGAACAGGTTGCCGGTATGGACCGTTTTCGCCTGATCCGGCATTTCCGTGCGCGGTTCGGAACCACACCCTATCGATATTTGATGATGCGTCGCCTGCAAAAGGCACGTGCATTGATGATGATTGGGCAACCCCTGGCCGGAATTGCCGCCGAGACCGGGTTTGCCGATCAAAGCCATTTCAACCGCCATTTCCGCCAGACCTATGGCGTGTCACCCGGCCGCTGGACGGAATTGTTCGCCAGCAACAACCTGTGATCGTCGCCCTGTTACATCGATTTCAGGCACGAATTCGCAGAAAAATGCATTTTTACTGATAAACCGGCCAGTATTTTAAGTCTCTTTAACCCCCGCGGGCCATGATGGGTGTTGTAAGACTTGGGGGAACTGGACGAGACATCCGTTAATGTCACCAATAAGAATGGTCAATCGGCCACTTGGCGTTGCCAAGGCACTTCTTCTGACGGGTATGTGCATTTTGCCGCTTTCGGGATGCACGCCTACATCCGTTGTGCTCGGAGCTGGCGCAACCGCCGGTGTTGCCGCCTTTCAGGAACGCGGCTTTAACGGTGCTGTCAGTGATACGGCGATCACCGCACAGATCTGGCAGAAGTTTCTGGCACAGGACGAAAAACTGTTTCTCGATATCGAGATTGAAGTGGTTGAAGGCGAAGTTCTTTTGGCCGGTCAGGTGCCCACCGTGGCTGATCAACTTGAAGCTGTACGCCTAAGCTGGCAGGTTAGCGGGGTCAAAAGTGTTCATAACGAGATTGAGATCGGTGACGGCCTGACGCTTGTTGATAATGCAAGCGACCTGTTGATCACCACCAAGATCAAGACTGCATTGATGTTTGATGGTGATGTTTTCGCCATCAATTACAGCGTCGAGACCGTCAATGGCACCGTCCATCTGATGGGAATTGCCCAGGACGACCATGAACGCAGTCGCGTGATTTCACATGCCCGGGACACCAGCTATGTCAAACGGGTTGTCAGTCATATCCGTCTGAAAGACGATGCCATCCGACAAGGAACCTGAGCCATCAGTACCGTAAGCCACATAACAGCACCGACCGATCCGGATCGCCAATGGCTTGTCGATTATGGCAAGGGCCTGAAACCTGACGCCAGCGTGGCCGAGGCAGCCCTGCATTTTGCCCGTCTGAATCAATCGAACGGCACCCATAAACGCGATGTCGCGCCGTTCATTGCGATTTTGGATGATCTCGCCGATCAGGTCCGCGCCGAGTTGGCAGGTCTGACCTTGCAGCCCGATTTTGCCACCGATGGCACGGATCAGCAGGCCCTGCCGGTTGATGACAAGGAAGCCGAGCCGACCATTGATCAGGTCGTGCGCGCCCTGCAGACCGTGATTGCCGAACGCAATGGCTTTCAGGGGGATGCGGAAAACTATGATGACATTGCCAATGCCGATCTGATGCAGGTGATTGAGCGCAAGCGCGGCCTGCCGGTTGCCCTTGGCATGCTCTATATCCACGCGGCCATGCGGTGCGGCATTGCCGTCACCGGCATTGATTTTCCCGGTCATTTCCTGCTGCGTGTGCAGGCCAATGGCAAACGCAAGATGATCGACCCGTTCCATGGCGCGATCAGTCTCGGTCCGGCTGAATTACGTGAATTGCTGAAGTCATTCAGCGGTCTTGATGCCGAGCTGGCACCCCATCATTACCGGCCGTCATCCGATATCGATATTTTGTTACGACTTCAAAATAACATAAAGGTACGGGCGCTTCGCGCCGGTGAGCTGGAGCTCGCAACCCGTGTTGTCGAACACAGTTTGCTGATCGCGCCGGACCATGAAGGGCTTTGGCATCAGCTTGGCGCGCTCTATGCCCGCCTTGACCAGGACCATATGGCGCTTGGTGCGTTTGAACAGTTCGTCAAACGTTGCGAAGACCCGCTTCATCGCACCCGGATCGAAGCGGTAATCGAAGAATTGTATGAAAGGGTCCGTCATGAAGCGGGCCCCGGAACGGCACATACGGAAAAGAACAAGGTCGTGCCGGATTACACCGACAAGGACGACACCGGATCGGCAGACGACAATGCGCCGATCCCGCTTTTCCCCGATAAATAACCCCGAAATAGCACCCAAAAATCCTGTGCTGCGGACCGGAAATGTCGCATTTGGCGAGATGTGCCTGACCAAGGTGCCGCCATCCCGTTTGGCTGCGAAATAGCCATTTTCCATCTTCAGGATTAAATAAAGTTACTTATGTGTTACATTATAGCATTTGTTATTTGGGTCTATCTAAAGACAAACCGGTTTGTCTTGAAACCTCTCCGTCGCAAAACCGGGCGAATTGGCCCTTCAAAATCATATAAATCTTCTTGTTTCGATATTTTTGCGGGCTTTTCGCACCATTTGCGCGCTGTTACCTGCGAAAAGTCTAAACAAAGCCCGAACCGTTGATTTCCGAGGCTTTGCGCCCGGTCGTTCATGGCAGTGCGCATTCAAAATCAATTTTTGCAGTCGTGGCCCGTAAATTCGAACCGGATCCAGATCGAATTTCACCGATCAACACTTAAAAAAACATCTTTTGCAGTTTTTTGGCGAAGTTAAGGACAGGTTAAACGACCGGGCACGAAACAGTTGCAAAGCTTGCACCGAAAATCGCATTCCCTATACTCCGCAACAGTCAGTATCAGGCGCACTGAAAATGACGAGGCCAACGCACGCGCGGCGTGGCTTGCCGGTTTTTCACTGTGCCGTTTAAATCAGGGTCTGAGCCCACATAACCGCAGGAATTTACTATATGAATGACACCAAATTCGACGTCGTTGGGATCGGCAACGCCATTGTCGACGTCCTTGCCCACTGCAAGGAAGAAGACCTCGCGCGTCTTGAGCTTGTCAAAAACGCCATGACCCTGATTGATGCCGACCGGGCCGATGCGCTTTATGACCAGATGGGCCCGGGCCTTGAAATGTCGGGCGGATCGGCTGGCAATACGATGGCTGGTATCGCAGCCCTTGGCGGCAAGGGTGCCTATATCGGCAAGGTGCGTGACGATCAGCTGGGCCAGGTTTTCCGCCATGACATCCGCGCAATTGGTGTCGCGTTTGATTCTGCGGCCGCGACCGAGGGTTCCCCGACCGCGCGTTGCCTGATCTTTGTCACCCCGGATGGTCACCGTACCATGAACACCTTCCTGGGTGCCTGCACAGAGCTTGGCCCGGATGATATTGACGAAGACCTGATCAAATCGGCCAAGGTCACCTACATGGAAGGTTATCTGTGGGATCGCCCCGAAGCCAAGGATGCCTTCGTCAAGGCCGCCAAGGTTGCCCATGATGCCGGCCGTCAGGTTTCGATCAGCCTGTCTGATTCCTTCTGCGTTGATCGCCACCGCGAATCCTTCCGCGAACTGGTCGATGACCATATCGACGTCCTGTTTGCCAACGAGGAAGAGATCAAGTCGCTTTACGAGGTCGAGACCTTTGAAGAAGCACTGGCAGAAGTTCGCAAGCATTGCCGCGTTGCTGCCCTGACCCGTAGTGAAAAGGGTGCCGTTATCGTAAGCCAGGACGAACTTTATGAAATCAGTGCCGAACCGGTCGCCAAAGTGGTCGACACGACGGGTGCTGGCGATCTGTTCGCGTCAGGCTTCCTGTATGGCTACACCCAGGGTCACACCCTTGAGATCTGCGGTCAGCTGGGTGCGATCTGCGCGGCTGAGGTGATTTCGCATATGGGTGCGCGCCCGGATGCGGATCTCAAGGAACTGATCGCAAAGGCACTCTGATCACTCTTTTATATAAAGAGTGCGGATGTTTGAAAGATTTCACGGGACGGCAACAATTCGTTGCCGTCCCGTTTTTTCTGTCGCGAAGGCCGGATTTGCATGGCGCTGCAGCGCAACACAATCATTGACTTTGTCCAGAGTTTGGCGCAAACAGCCCGCATTGCAGAATAATCAACCCGACATGGCGCTTACAACGCTGGCCTTTCGCCTTAACATTGGCTATGACAGGGCGGCCTTCGGGTATATCTGCACGATTACGATCCGGGCCAGTAAACATTCAGCACATACGTTGATGTGGGTTTCCCACCGGTGATACCGGCGGCAACCATCGTGCTTGTTGCTGAATATCTACTGGCCTTGAAACACTTACTTACTGACCGATGCGCATGGGCATGACCCGGCGCGCGGCATTTTTATTTCTGGAGTCCGCGCCCATGAGCTTGCGCAATATCGCCATCATCGCCCACGTTGACCACGGCAAAACCACGCTGGTCGATTCCATGTTCCGCCAGTCCGGTGTCTATCGTGACAACCAGCGTGTTGACGAACGCGCCATGGACAGCAACGACCTGGAACGTGAACGTGGCATCACCATCGTCGCGAAACCGACGGCCGTTCAGTGGGGCGAAACCCGTGTAAACATCGTCGATACCCCGGGCCACGCCGATTTCGGTGGTGAAGTCGAACGTATCCTGTCCATGGTTGAAGGTGTTGTCCTGCTGGTTGACTCGGCCGAAGGCCCGATGCCGCAGACAAAATTCGTTCTGGGCAAGGCGCTTAAACTCGGTCTGAAGCCGATTGTGATCATCAACAAGATCGACCGTCCGGATCAGCGCGCCGAGGAAGTTCTCGACGAGATTTTTGATCTGTTCGTATCGCTCGAAGCATCCGAAGAACAGCTCGACTTCCCGGTTCTGTATGCATCCGGTCGTGACGGCTGGGCAGCTGAAAACCCGGAAGGCCCGAAAGAAAACCTGACCCCGCTGATGGAACTGGTTCTGAGCCACGTTCCGGCACCGGACGTTGATGAAAAAGCACCGTTTGCCATGCTGGCAACCATGCTGCATGCCGATAACTTCTTGGGTCGTATTCTGACCGGTCGTGTTTATCAGGGCCGTGCGAAACTCAACATGCCGGTGAAGGTTATTCGTGGCGATGGCACCGTTGAAACCGGCCGTCTGTCGAAACTGATGGGCTTCCGCGGTCTGGAACGTGTCCCGCAGGAAGAAGCCGTTGCCGGTGACATCATCGCGATTGCCGGTCTGACCGAAGCAACCGTGGCTGACACCATCTGCTCCACCGAAGTTACCACCGCAATAGAAAGCCAGCCGATTGATCCGCCGACCCTGGCGATGACCTTCTCGGTCAACAACTCGCCGCTGGCCGGTCAGGAAGGTGACAAGGTTACCTCGCGCATGATCCGTGCCCGTCTGGAACGCGAAGCCGAAGGCAACATCGCGATCAAGATCGGTGAAACCGAAGACAAGGACGCGTTTGAAGTTGCCGGTCGTGGCGAACTTCAGCTGGGCGTTCTGGTGGAAACCATGCGTCGCGAAGGCTTCGAACTGTCGATCTCGCGTCCGCGCGTTCTGTTCAAGGAAATCGACGGCGTTCTGTCCGAACCGTTCGAAGAAGTCCAGGTTGACGTTGACGAGGAATATTCCGGCGTCGTGGTCGAGAAAATGAGCCTGCGCAAGGCTGAAATGACCGACATGCGTTCTTCCGGTGGCGGCAAGACCCGTATCATCTTTATTGCGCCATCGCGTGGCCTGATCGGTTATCACGGTGAATTCCTGACCGATACCCGCGGTACCGGCGTTATGAACCGCGTGTTCCATTCCTATGGCCCGGTCAAGGGCTCTATCGCTGGCCGTCGTAACGGTGCGCTGATCTCCAACGATCAGGGCGAAGCAGTGGCATATGCCCTGTTTAACCTTGAAGATCGTGGCATCATGTTCATCGAACATGGCGAACGCGTCTATCAGGGTATGATCATCGGTGAACACAACCGCGACAACGACCTTGAAGTCAACGTGCTCAAGGGCAAGAAGCTGACCAACGTGCGTGCATCGGGCAAGGACGAAGCTGTTACGCTGACCCCGCCGCGCCGTATGTCGCTTGAAGAAGCCCTGTCCTACATTCAGGACGATGAACTGGTCGAAGTGACCCCGAAAAGCGTTCGTATCCGTAAGCTGCACCTTGATCCGAACGTGCGTAAGCGCGAAAGCCGCAAGAAAGAAGGCTAAGCCTTTCTCTTGCCAAGCCGAATTCAAAAAGGCCGGTCCATATGGATCGGCCTTTTTGCTGTTCGCGTTTTAGCCACACAGCCCGATGTTTCGGCTTTCCTTAACCTGTTTGCCCTAGCTTCATGACAGCATGCTTCAAGTTGGGGGAAATCGATGCGCAGCGCAGAAAAACGAAGCTGGGGCGAGGCCTTTGGGGCCTTTATTCATCCGCGCGTAATCACGATGCTGTTTCTGGGATTGTCGGCCGGCATTCCCATCCTTCTGATTTTCTCCACCCTGTCGATCTGGCTGCGCGAAGCGGGTGTGGATCGTTCCACCGTCACCTATTTCAGCTGGGCGGCACTTGGCTATTCCTTCAAGTTCGTCTGGGCGCCGCTGATTGATCGGCTGCCCTTGCCGGTTTTGCACGGCATTCTGGGCCGTCGGCGTAGCTGGCTGATCATTGCCCAGGGCGGCATCATCGCCGCCATCCTGTGGATGGGACTGACCGACCCGGCAGAAAACCTGACCATGATGGCCTTCGCCGCGGTTGCGCTTGGTTTTGCCTCGGCCACCCAGGACATTGTTATTGACGCCTATCGCATCGAGGCCGCCGATGCCGACCTTCAGGCGATGATGAGTTCGGCCTATATCGGCGGCTATCGCATCGGCATGATCGTCGCTGGTGCCGGGGCCCTGACCATTGCCGGATTGTTTGAAGCCGAAGGTACCTATCAACACCATGCCTGGACGGTGGCCTATGCCTGTATGGCGCTTGCGATGTGTGTGGGCGTGATCACCACCCTTCTTGTCAGCGAGCCGAAGGTCGTAAAGCTCGACAGCAAATATTTTCACGAAACATCGGACTATGTCCGCTTTCTTGCGATGTTCGCGCTTACCGTCATCGCCTTCATACTTGCCAATGTCTATGCCGGGGAAATCACCAATCCGCTGAAAACCGCCATGACTGAAGGCGGCATGATCAGTGAGCTGTCAGGCTTCATTGCCGGTACCGTCAAACTGGCCATTTCGGTCGGATTTGCCATCCTTGTTGCCTGGCTCACCACCCGGGTTGGCCTGACACCGACCGGCATGGTTCAGGAAACCTATATCTCGCCGGTCAAGGACTTCATTGACCGCTATGGCAAGGCGGCCATCGTCATCCTGGCTCTGATCGGGGTGTATCGCATCGCCGATATTGTCATGGGCGTGATGGCCAACGTGTTTTACACAGACCTTGGTTATTCCAAGGAAGAAATCGCCGCCGTTTCCAAGACATTCGGCCTGTTCATGACCATTGGCGGCAGTTTCCTGGGCGGGGTTCTGTCAGTCCGCTATGGCGTGGTGCGGATCCTGTTTCTTGGGGCGTTGTTATCGGCGATCACCAATGTCCTGTTTGCCTTCATGGCACAGCTTGGCCCCGACACCACGATGTTCGTCGTTGTCATCATGGCCGATAACCTGTCGGGTGGTCTCGCAACGGCAGCCTTCATCGCCTATCTGTCGGGCCTGACCAATATCTCGTTCACGGCCATGCAGTACGCGATCTTCAGTTCGATCATGACCCTGTTTCCCAAAATCCTTGCCGGCTTCTCGGGCACGGTGGTTGATGCGGTCGGATATAGCTGGTTCTTTATCGGCACAGCCGTGATCGGCATTCCGGTGCTTTATCTTGTTGTTCTGGCCGCGCGCCTGACCGACGTAAAGGACCCTGAAGAGCCCAAGACCGCCGAAGCCTGATCAGGCCAGAAACCGAACCCGGTCCACCGTCGGGTCCAATATCCCAAAACAAAACCGGACGCCTGATTGGGCGTCCGGTTTTTTTAAATCTTGTGTCTGTTACGGGGGTTACCCGCCACTCACTGACCTTTTCAGGCGGCCTGTTCGGCTTCGTCCTGGGTCAGCAATGCGTAAATCGCATCTGCAGATCCGGCACCGCGGAGCTTGTCGCACATGCCCTGATTGCGCAGCAGACGGGAAATCCGTGCCAGTGCCTTCAGGTGATCGGCACCGGCTTCTTCGGGCGCAATCAGCATGCAGAAAAGGTCGACCGGGTGTTCATCAACCGCGTCAAACTCGATCGGATTGCTTGCACGGGCAAAAACCATATACAGGTGGTCCAGATCATTGAGCTTGCCATGCGGAATCGCGACACCGCCACCGACACCGGTACTGCCAAGCTTTTCACGGTCAAGCAGGACAGAGAAAATCTCGCTTGCAGGGCGGCCGGTAACTTCGGCGGCCTTTTCGGCAAGTTCCTCAAGCACAGCCTTCTTCGCACCGGCACGCAGTGCCGGAATAACTCCGGACGGAGTAAGAATAGATGATATGTCCATTTTTCGCGTTGCGTTGTTTGGCTCGGAATCTGTGTCTGTCACGCGCCACTCGCTTCATTATCGTTTGGGTCCAACCAGCCGAAATTTCCGTCCGAGCGACGGTAGACAACGTTCAGTCCGCCATGTTTGCCATTCCGGAACATCAGTGCCGGAATGTCCCCCAAGTCGAGCCGCATGACAGCTTCCCCAACGGAAAGCGTATCGATGCGATCGGGTGTCTCGGCAACAATCACTGGCTCGAAGCCATTTGTGTGATTATCGTCCGTTTGATCTTCATCTTCCTGTGCGATCACATAGTGGATCGCCTCCAGGCGAGCCTCC
This sequence comes from Thalassospira sp. ER-Se-21-Dark, assembly GCF_017922435.1. NCBI lineage: Bacteria > Pseudomonadati > Pseudomonadota > Alphaproteobacteria > Rhodospirillales > Thalassospiraceae > Thalassospira > Thalassospira sp. ER-Se-21-Dark. The sequence goes on from NZ_VDEZ01000001.1 coordinate 1,185,076, forward strand.
TCATAGTGGTCACGGGTTGCGTGATGATCACGCAGGCGCCGTTTATAACGCCGCAACTGTTTGGCCACTCTGTCACAGGCGGCATCAAACGCGGGATAAACCTCGTTCGCTGATGCCTTGGCCTGAACCATCATGCCCTTGCCGACATGGACCGAAATCTGCGCGTGATAGAGATGTGCCTGTTTGGTGACGGTCACCGTGGCTTCAATCGCGTGATCGAAATACTTCTCTACTGCAGGGTCCAAGGTCTCGACGACGTGCTGGCGAAAAGCATCGCCAACGTCAAGTTGCTTACCGATAACCGTAATTTGCATGGATCGCCTATCCCCGGTTGAGTGACATACCAGTTTGGTGCCCCTCTCGTAGGTGGGCGCACCATATTCCCTCGTCATTACCAAGTCAAGATATGGGTATGTTCCCTTGAATTACAGCACCTTAAGGTGCGTTTTTTCGATAAATTCGTGCTAGGAAGCACGTGATTTTTTCTCGCGCCGACGCTGCACTGACGATGGGATGCGCATCGCTTCGCGGTATTTTGCCACTGTTCGACGCGCGATGTCGATCCCTTCCTTGCCCAGAAGCTCAACCAGTTTGTCATCCGACAAAATCTTCTTGGGTTCTTCGTTGTCGATCAAAGACTTGATCCGATGGCGCACCGCTTCGGACGAATAGGCGTCCCCACCATCTGAAGATGAAATTGCCGTGGTGAAGAAATATTTCAGCTCGAACATGCCGCGCGGCGTCGACATGAACTTGCCGTTGGTCACACGTGAAACCGTACTTTCATGCATACCGATTGCTTCGGCGATGTCGCGCAGGATCAGTGGCCGCAGATGCGCAACCCCGTGGGTAAAGAACCCGTCTTGCTGACGCACGATTTCGCTGGCGACCTTCATGATCGTCGTCGCACGCTGATGCAGCGCCTTGACCAGCCAGTTGGCACTTTGCAGCTTCTCGCTCATGAAGCCGCGCTCTTCGCGATCGCGGAGGCCCGACCCGATCTGGGCGACATAGTCTTCATTGACCAGAACCCGCGGCAGGGCTTCGGAATTCAGTTCCAGATGCCAGTTGCCATTGCCCGCCGCACGCATCAAAACATCCGGGATCACCGGGGTTGCGATTTCGCCATCGGCGGTCTTGCCCGGGCGCGGATCAAGGGTTTTGATCTCGGCGATCATGTCATGGAGATCATCCGAATCGACGCCGCACACCCGACGCAGGCGATCAAAGTCCCGCTTGGCCAGCAAATCAAGATTGGCCAGAAGGGCTGCCATCGCCGGATCAAAACGGTTGAGTTCGCGCAGTTGCAATTCCAGACATTCCGCCAGATCGCGGGCAAATATGCCAACCGGGTCAAAGCCCTGCATGACCTTCAGAACGCGTTCGACATCCGCGATATCGCATTCAAGGGATTCGGAAACTTCATCAAGATCGCCGCTGATATAGCCGTTTTCATCAAGCATATCGATCAGGTAACTGCCGATCATACGCGACGTGGCATCGGCAAAGGCGATATTAAGCTGATCATCAAGAGTCTGGCGCAATGTCGCTTCATCGGCCAGCGTCTGTTCAAGCCCCGGAAGGTCATCCCCACCCGCAGCCGAACCGCCAGCACCGCCACCCGCACCCCCGCTATAGGGCGCGGAATAATCGTGACTGCCTGAAACCGGTTCGCCGTTGCGGGTGATTTCACCTTCGCCGCCATAAAGCGCGTCACTTGAAACATCAAGCGGGCCGTCATCACTGCCCATCGTTTCGCTGGACGTCAGGCGATCGGTGCCGAACCGGTCATCGCGGTCCGTGAAATTGTCGTTTGATCGGCTATCAAGGCCTTCATCGCCATTGCCAACCGCACCATCACCGGCCTCGGCATAGGTTTGGCCGGGATCGGCCCGCTCCAACAGCGGGTTTTCCATCAGTTCACTGTCGATGAAATTGGAAAGCTCAATATTATTGAATTGCAGCAGTTTGATTGCCTGCTGCAGCTGGGGAGTCATGACAAGTGACTGGGACTGGCGTAGATCCAGACGCGCCTTCAGGGCCATTTATGCACTACCCCGTGTCAATCCGAACTCCCCCTAGACTTGGTTGACGGTCTGGTGGGTATTATCAAAGGCTGAAACGATCGCCCAGATAAACCCTTCGTACATCGTCGTTTCTGACGATTTCCTCAGGACCACCTTCCATCAGAACCCGACCATCATGCAAGATATATGCCCGGTCGATAATGTCTAGAGTCTCGCGCACATTGTGGTCAGTAATCAAGACCCCAATGCCACGATCTTTCAGATGACGTACAAGATCGCGAATATCACCCACGGCAATCGGGTCAATCCCGGCAAGTGGTTCATCAAGCAGAACAAAGTTCGGATGGGCTGCCAAGGCACGCGCGATCTCGCAACGGCGACGTTCCCCGCCCGAAAGCGCCAGAGCCGGTGTGCGGCGCAAATGTTCGATGGCAAATTCTGCCAAAAGGTCTTCAAGCGACTGTTCGCGTTTGATGCGGTCATCCTCGACCACTTCAAGCACGGCCATGATGTTCTGTTCAACCGTCATGCCGCGGAAGATCGAGGCTTCCTGCGGCAAATAGCCGATTCCCATACGGGCGCGCTGATACATCGGCATCATGGTGATATCGCGCCCATCAAGGGAAATCGTGCCGCGGTCTGCGGCAATCAGGCCCGTAATGATATAGAAACTGGTGGTCTTGCCAGCCCCGTTCGGCCCCAGAAGGCCAACCGCCTCGCCGCGCTGCACCGAAACCGAGACATCTTTGAGCACCGGGCGCTTCTTAAAGCTTTTGCCCAGATTGTGCGCCACAAGACCCTTGTTGGTGGTGATCAGGCGCGGGCCATTTGCCCCGCCGTCAGTTGGCTGTGCGCTGCCAGATACAGCTGTCGCCTTTGCGTTGTCGGATTTTACGCTTTTGCGCGACCAGAACAAATGACCGACCTTTCTCAGTTACCGGTCCCGGCATCGGCCGGGCTGTTGTTTTCGTCTTTTTGCGGAACCAGAAGGCCCCGAACGCGGGTTTTACCATCGCCATTACCGTCAGCCGTCAGACGACTGATCCCGGTATTCAGATCGACCACGGCACGATCCCCGTTCAACTGGTTCTCCCCGCGGGTGATCTTAACCGATCCGATAAGGGTGGCGATACCAGTTTTCGCATCATAAACACCCTGATCGCCAACAACAAACTCTGTTGCTGTGCGAATATTCACATTGCCCTGCCCGTCGATGCGGCGCAATTCATTTGCGCCATCCGAACCTGCCTCAAAGCGCGCGGTCAGAACATCCCCGCGCAGCGTGCGATCTTCCGACACCGCGACCGCATCACCGCGTGCAACCGCGACACGCTCTGTCTCCCAGTATTCGAGGCTGTCGCGCGCCGTCAGGGTTTCATTGGGCGTGCTGTATTTAAGGTTATCACCGGTCAGAACAACCACCGCCTCGTCAATGTCATAGACGGCGCGATCGCCAACAGCGACATCGGTATCGGATGAGAGTTTGACATTGCCGGTCGCAATGATGCGGTAAATCTCGCTATTGCCGTCACGATCACGATACAGCGCCTGCAACTCGTCGGCATCGACGCGCGAGGAACCGCGCTTGGCCACCGCATTGCCACGGGCAATCAGGATCTGTTCATTGCGGCGCCATTCGATGCCGTTATCAGACTCGACTTCAAGCCCGCCACTGCCATTCTGGGCCAAACCCAACGGATTGGCCGCAGCATCCTTGACCATGGCCGACAGTCCAAGCGCGGCCGTACCCAGCATAAGCCCCCCTAGCATAAGGGGTGTCAGCAGCGTTCCAGTCTTGCGGGCGAGATGCGGCATCGCAATCATGACTTCCCTCTCATTGCTCCGTCGAATTCAATGCACTGTCGAAAATCACCAGCCGGGATTTCCCCAAAAAGCGGATCACCGCCCCCTTGTCTTCAAGCTCAAACCCTGAATCCGATGCAATAGTGCCAAACGGCCCCTGCCCGTCAACCGGCACATCGCCGCTGGCACTGCCGGAATTCATGGCGATTTCAGCTTCCTCGGTGTGAATTTCAAAACCGTTATCGTGGTACATATTGACCGTACCCACCAGATCAAGCATCCCGTCGGTTTCGGTATAGAAGCCTTCATTGGCGGTCATCGCAATCCACGATCCGTCATTCAGCGTAATATCGGCCTGCGGACCGGACAGATAGACATGATCGGGCCGGGTTTCGGTTGCGTCGGTTTCAACAGCTTCGCTGGCGGTCACCGTGAAGGGCTGGCGATTGCCGTCCACGCCAAAGAAGCGCGGATTGCTCATCGCGACATTTTCCATCAGATCCTCGGGCGAGGTCGAAAAGCCAAGCCGAAAACCGCTATCCTGAACCTGTTCGATCTGCGGCCACAAAACCACCAGCGCCATGATCGTCATCGCGATCAGCGGCAGCACGAATTTCAGCATATTGACGATGACACGGCGGAACGGATTGATCCGCACATTGCGCCGGGCCGAGGGCATGCGATCACGCGAAAAGCCACGCTCATGGCGCGCCTGACGTTCGTCACGCGCTGCTGCCTGCTGGCCTTTTTCGCGGTCTTCGACCTGTGGCGTGCCCTCTGTGCTCATGCGTTATGCCACCCCGACGCGCAACAGATCATGGATATGGACAAGGCCCACCGGCACACCGCCGTCATCCAAGACAAACAGGGATGTGATCGAACGGTCATTCATGATGGCAAGTGCTTCAACCGCCAGGGCATCGGCACTGGTCACTTTCGGCCCAGTGGTCATGACATCACCGACCTTCATCGCCACCAGATTATCGGCCATGTGACGGCGCAAATCGCCGTCGGTCACGATCCCGGCCAGAACGCCGGTATCATCAACCACACCGACACAGCCAAACGAATGGCTGGTCATGGTGACAAGCGCCTCGGCCATCAGGGCATCGGGCGAAATCAGCGGCAGGGTATCAACCCCGTGCATGACATCATGGACATGCAGCAACCGCTGACCCAGCTTGCCGCCGGGGTGGAAGGTGCGGAAATCTTCGGATGTGAAGCCGCGCCGCTCCATCAATGTCACCGCCAGCGCATCGGCAAGGGCCAACATGGCGGTGGTTGATGTCGTCGGTGCCTGCTTGTTCGGGCAGGCTTCCGGGCTTGCCGGCAGGACCAGCGGGCAGTCTGACTGCTTGGCAAGCGAGCTTTCCGGTTTGCGGGTCATACCGATCAGTGGCACGTTAAAACGCCGGGTAAAGGCAATAATGTCAGACAGTTCCGGGGTTTCGCCGGAATTGGACAGGGCCAGAACCGCATCATCCTTGCCAATCATGCCCAGATCACCGTGGCTGGCCTCGGCCGGATGCACAAAAAAGGACGGGGTGCCGGTCGAGGCAAAGGTCGCGGCGATTTTCTTGGCAATATGGCCGCTTTTGCCCATGCCGGTAACAACCAGACGGCCTTTCAGGCCCTCGATCAGGTTGATGACGTTGCAGAACTCGCCATTAAGCGAGTCTGCAAGCTCGCGCAGCGCATTGGCCTCGATATCAAGAACACGGCGCGCGATGGCAAGATCGGCGTCACTCGCCGGTGCTGGCACTTTGGGGGACTCGTTTGAGACGTCTTTTGAGACTGGGGTCACTGTCATCTGTTTCTTGTTAGCGTTTCCCGCCCGGAGATAGGGTCAGGACTTGTTAATTTGATTGGAATGGCAGCTTTTATGTTTGTGGAATCCAAGGAAAATCCCGCAGGGCGGGTTGGTATCCCGTACAAGGGTTTTGACGTAGGAGTTCACAAACATAAAAGCTGTCCTTTGGATCGATCAGATTTGCACGGGCTATTTTGTCGCAAAACCTTGAAAGATATGTATCTTACTGCAGTTTTGCTTCGCGTATCCGCACAAATCTGATCGACCATTCGAACCAAATTAACAAGTCCTGACCCTAGGCTATTTGACCCATCTTGCAAGATCATTGGGCCAAAACTATGAACCCGGTTGGCGTAGGGGTCAATTCTATTGCATCCCCCATACACCGCCAATCTTCACAGATGGTTAACCGGCCTTATGCCGACCTTAAGAATGGGCAAAGATATCGGTTTCTTCCCAGCCTGCCAGATCAAGCGTCGCGCGGGTCGGCAGGAAGTCAAAACAGGCCTGCGCGATCTCGGTGCGCCCTTCGCGCGCCAGACGACAATCAAGCTCTTCCTTGGCCTTGTGCAGATACAAAACGTCTGAGGCGGCATAATCGATCTGTTCCTTGGAAAGCTCGGCAGCACCCCAGTCGGAGCTCTGCTGCTGCTTGGAAATCTCGACCCCGACGGTCTCGCGCAGCACATCCTTCAGACCATGACGGTCGGTATAGGTGCGCACCAGCTTGGAGGCAATTTTCGTGCAATAGACCGGCGCACAGCGCACACCGAGATATTTGTCCATTACTGCGATGTCAAAACGCCCGAAATGAAACAGCTTCAACACCGACGGATCAGCCAGGAGCTTTTTCAGGTTCGGCGCGCTGTAATCCTCCCCATCAAATTTGACCAGATGGGCATTGCCATCCCCGCTTGAAAGCTGCACGACACACAAACGGTCGCGGTGCGGGTTAAGGCCCATGGTCTCACTGTCAATGGCTACGACCTTTCCAAGGTCAAGGTCACCCGGCAGATCTCCGAGATGGAGGAAATTGGTCATCACGGTTCTCCAAATGTCAAAATTTGCCTGTTCTTAACACAGCAAACCGAGCATCGCATTGCAAAAGTCGAAGGATTTACCCTCAAATTTGTCCCTAAACGCAAGCAGCAGACTCATTTTCGAGTGCACACCGGTTAAAAGCTCACTCTCACAACCACAAGGTAAAAACTAAATTTAACTTTTAACGCCTATTGTCGGAAGAACAGACTGCAATCATGCGCAAAAATGAAGGTACCGCGATGTCAATTTCGGAAATGCCGCTCTTCACGGCCCACAATGTTCGTCTTGATAACGGACAGGAAACAAAACCGGACGAGTCAAATACAGTCGATCAGTTCCCTTGGTTCATTAGCACCAGGAAACTTATCGATACTGTTTTCCCCGGAGGTAAAAAAGGCGTCAGCGTCGTAGACCTTGGCTGTCTTGAAGGCGGTTACACGGCGGAATTTGCCCGCATGGGAATGGATAGCCTCGGCATTGAAGTTCGCGAAACAAACTTTGCATGCTGTGAGTATGTCAGAGAGCACACAGATCTTCCCAATTTGCGGTTTGCAAAAGATACGGTTCTCAATATCGAAAAGTATGGTGAGTTTGATATCAGCTTTTGTTGTGGCCTTCTTTATCACCTCGACCAACCAAGGGCATTTCTGGAAAAACTGGCAAAACAGACCCGCAAGCTTCTAATCTTGCAAACCCATGTTTCACTGGCAGAAGAAGGCAAACGAGAATTTCCACTATCCGAAAACACCACGAACGAGGGCCTGCCGGGTCGCTGGTACGGTGAATTCTCACCACAAACCAGTGCAGAGCAACTTGAGCGATTGCGCTGGGCGTCTTGGGAAAACAACAAATCGTTCTGGGTACGTCGCGAATACTTGCTGGAACTGATTCACAAAATCGGATTTGACCTCGTTTTTGAACAGTTCGACTCACTTGCACCAAACATCGCGGCAAGCCTTGAAGCCAGCAAAACGATGTCCCAACGTGTTACGTTCATTGGGATCAAGCCATGAGCATTGTTAACCCAAAACAGTTATGCCCAGCGGATCTGGTGCTGTGCTGGGTATAACTTTTTTACGATCAGAGCTGCCACCGACTGTTGGTTGGCACAGTGGAAATCGTAGTAAATCACTTAAGAGGCGCTTTTGGTTCAATCAGTGTTGCGCATTGCTAACCTTATTGCAGCGACAGCAGTTGCTATGGAAAGCCACGCCAGTATCGCTGGCCAATTTGAAAACAGGCTTTGCGTCACTGAAAGGGGAAATAACGACATCACCATAACCCCCAAATAGAACCCGCCAAGCAGCCTGGCATCACGCGGGCCAAAAAGCACTTTCGCGCCGTTCCAGTAAAGAATCGCCATGAAAGTCGTAAATGGAATGGTGCCAATCAAACCTGTGTCCGACAACCATTCGATATAGAAGTTGTGGGGATGCGGGTGGCACAACGCACTGTCCAGCCCTTGCTGCACGTAATCTTTGCAGACCAAAGGAAAGTTTCCCATCCCGGTACCGGTTATCGGGTTTTCACCAAAGAAGCGTAATCCTAGTAGCGCAAGCTGACCATAAATTGAGTCTGTGTAGTCGGAAAGTACGGTAGCCAGTTCCTCAACCCGCCCCCAAATGCGCTCGCTCGTTATGAGCAGAAATGTCAATGCCGCCCCTCCACACAGAGACAAGCCAATCGCTATCCTACGAGCAAGCTTTCCAGAAAGAAGCAGACTGAAAGTTACCAGCAAAAGAGCCAACAATGCCAGCACACTTGCTGCTCGCTCACCACTCAAAAATACAACGGTTAGCAGAAGCGGTGACAAACAACACGCTGCCAGGAAAAGCTTTCTGGATTGCCCACGAGCGTAAAGAACGAAACCCAACGCACTGGTCGCAAGACCCAATTTGGCCAGATACATACCGATATTTGGCCGGTCAAGTGGCCCGGTTAAACGACCAGTCATCGGCTGCCCAGACAACAGGGAAACACCGACGAAAAACTGGTAGAATGCATCAAGTGCCGCCACTGCCATCGTACATAGCACAACAACAATAAATCGACGGACTGTGCGCTCATCCGCCAAGACCCAACGGGTTACTGCCGCATAAAAGATAATAAACCTGAGCCAACTTAACGAACGCCCGAAACTTTTGCCGACATACTCAGCAAAAGGAGAGACAAAGACATTCATCAAGACAAAGATAACCAGAAGAACCAGAATATCTTTTTCGCGCGCCCAAGACCAATCCTTGACCGACCAAGATCGTACCAAAAAAATCACGCCAATCAGGACAACCGAAATATCGGCAACTGCACGGGAAAACATCAAGGATGCCGGAAGGCAAAGCAGCAAAAAACTGGCCGCTAGGTGCAACTTTCGATCAAGCGAGGTCATCTTTAGCAATTCACTTCTTTAATATGGCGGATGTTTGATAAGTTTTGAAAAATATTCCGGTAGGATTTCAGTGCTGCGGGGTCGGGATCAACAAATCCGAGTTTCCCCGCAACGTAGTGAACAAACAAAGGTATCATCGGAATAGGTGCCCCATCGCGGCGTGCCTTTTTTATGGCCGAAACACACTTGCGATAAAGCTTCACGCGCTTTTCGTGTGGCAACTCCGGGTGGGCCTCCAGAAAGTTCAGATAGACCAAAAATCGATCATGATTGAGCTGCAAGGTATTTTGCGAAATGTGGCTTCCGACATCCGACACCATCGTAAGAACCATGTCAGTATCAAGAAGGCACTTTGCATGCACTGAAAGTCGCAACGGCAACGATTCATCCTGAACGAAGACCGTCTCATCGCACCCACCTGCGGCGATAAAAACATCCCGTTCAACAAGCCAAGTCATCCGCACCATACCGCGACCAAGGACCCTCTCAAGCGGATCCTTGTGGATACTAAGCTTGAAATCTTCTGCAATCCGAGGGCTCAACACCTTATCGATTGGTTCGGTCGTCTTGCGGTAGCGACCGTGCACCATGTCTGCATTATGCTGTTTTGCAAGTGAAAGCAGCATCTCAAGCGCATTTGGCGCAAGAATTTCATCACAGTCAAACAGTGCCAGATACTTGCCATTTGCGGCCTCGGCTCCCTGGTTGAGCCGAATTGATGGACCCGCATTGACTGTATTACTGATCACCCGAACAAAGTCGTGCTTCGCCGAAAACTCGTGGAGGATCGCCAGAGAATTATCTGTTGACACGTCATCTACGAAAACAACCTCAAAAGGTATTTCGCCGGTCTGGGCCAACAAAGACGCAAAGAAATAACGAAGAGCATTTTCTTTGTTGTAGACCGGCAGAACAAAACTGACTTCGGGTTGCATGGTTTTCGCGGCTCATTTTTAAGTCGATTTCTGCTTGTAACCAGTCAAGCCGGTCTCGAAAAGACTAAAACGCAAACCCGGCCCCAAAACGACAATACCCCAGCACATCAGAAATGTGCTGGGGTATGGTGCCCAGGAGAAGATCGTCTGCATCCCCACCCTACAAGCGTTGATTTGCAAGGATTCCAGTGTTCTCAAGGGCTTGACAGGTCGAATCAGGTAGTACATCTGGGTAGCACAAAGTATCAATACCTGAGTATCGACGAATGGGCAAACCTGTTAAGCGTCCCGGCAAGAACAACTACGAAATTCAATATCCGCTTCCCCAGAAACTCCGCCAAGTCATGCGCACATCTGCCATATATCGCAGTTTGGGCACAGCAGACCTTTCTACCGCAAAGAAGCTGTATCCAGTGCGCTTGGCAGAAGTTCAAGCCGAGGTAACTCGCCTTCTCGCAAAACACTTCCCGGATGATCAGAACGTTCTGCAAGAGCTTCAAGACCTCGTTACCGCATACAAGAACGCGGATGACGATGCAGAACCCGGCAGCTTTTCCGAGAAGGACATTTTGCTGGATTTGGTTTCGGAATGGGGTACCAAACAGCGCCTTAAACGGATTGAAGCCTTCAAAACCTCCGCTCAATACAAGGCAGGGGAACCCATCCCAGTCGCGATTCGGCAAGCCGCCAACGAGATACAAGTTCAGGCAGAGAGCTTCGCCAAAGATGCATTAAACCCACGTACCAAAATTGACACGGTCACTGAAAGCTGGCGCAAAGCAAATGGACCCAAGCTTTCCGTGAGCACCAGAGACGAATACGAGCGTGCCATAAAGCGCTTCTCCGATTGGTGTGCTCGGCAGCAGATCGAGTATTACGATCAAATCACCCGCAGAAAAGTCCGTGAGTTTGTTGAAGAAACCTATTACGGCAAGATGGGGAAAACCGCCAATCTGGCTCTAAGCGGGCTCCGTGGCGTATGGAAGCACGCTATGACGGGAGGCTTTGTCGAGGAAAAGAGCACTGTTTGGGATGACCACGAATACCCGAACCATATCCGTATCGGAACGGGTCAAGTAAAGGCCGAGACTGATGAAGAAGCTCCGTTCTCATTCGAAGACATTGAAACGCTCCTAACCAAGCTCGACCCACCGCTCTTTGCTGACGTTCTTCGGCTGTCGCTTGTTACAGGGGGACGTAGCGCTGAAATCACTGCTCTCGAATGGGAGCACATAACCAAGGAAGACGATGGCTATTGGGTCAGCCTCCCCGGCACAAAGACCAAAAGCGCTCGACGCCGCGTTCCAGTCCCTCACACGTTCACCCCCCTCATGGAACGCTTGACCAGCACCAGAACCGGTCGCTGGGTCTTCCCATTTTACCCTAAGCTGGTGTTCGAGACCGACAAGAAACGCCATAGCTATATCAACAAGGAGTTCAACCGTAAGCGCAGAAACCTCCAAATGCCCCAAGGAAAGCGCCAAGGCCTTCACTCTGCACGCCGAACCTATATCGAATTGCTAGAAGGCGCTGAGGTGGCCGTCGGAACCATCAAGTTATTGGTAGGCCACAAACGCCATGACATTACCATTGGGCGCTACACGAAAGGTCAATATGTCGATCTAAGGGCTGCAGTAGAGAAACTGATTTATCCAGAAAACCTTGTTTCACTAGTTAACGAAACATGATTTGGTATCGGTTCGAACAAGGACATTATCTTCCCTCACTCGACATAATGGATAATTGCAGTTTCTTTTCGACCTCACCTCAAACCAGTTTAAAAATCACGCGCTCACTAATTGTTCAAAATGCCAACGCAGAGCAGCCCTCGAAGGCCCTTTACGATTTGCATGACTCAATGAGATTTTTTTCCCATGAAGAGCGACATATTCAGTGCCTTCTAACTGAGGAGAGACGTGTACCGTCAAGTCGTCTGGCGAAACCGACAACAGAAACATATCAAAAAGCGTATGAATGTCCGCCCGCAAGAGCAATCCATTCCCCAAATCAAGTTTGCTTTTTTTCCGATAGGGAACGATGTGAGCCGCCTGCAGTGCCACCGCAACCGCACAGCCAGTAATTGCGCATTTCCCATCAAAAAGGCCAATCAAATTACTACGGAATTTAGCTTGCCCTTGCCGGACTGCGACTTCCCTGAATTTCTGGTCAGTGTCAACATCATCAGAATTAATTTGATCGGCGTCATCGCCTTGGTCAGCCCAAAGCTCCTCATCTTCCGAGAACTCTGCCACTTTGGTTTGCTCAATTACAAACTTTCTGTCTGGTGCTGAAGGGGCACAGCTCAACTGAATTTCTGCAAAGTGCTCCAGTGCTTCTTTAAAGGCTAACTTTAGGTCCACCTCCTTACCCTCGTGAAACACACTTGCAGGGAATATCCTGCAAATAGCTCCACCCCCCCTGCTCAACGGCTCTTTTTTCAGGGATTTAAATAGGTCGGAGGGCAACTGAAATGCGTCGAAGCCATCATCATCTTGCAATAATCGTGTCGAGGCATTCACATGCCACTCTGGCGAGTTACCGACGACAGCATCAAGGCGCTCAATCACGGTACCACTGATAGGCAGTTTGCGGTGGATTTGGGGGATGATGATTCTGTTCTGTTGCTTGATCTTAGCATCAGAGTATTCAGCCTCACTGATACTTACCGCAAAGCCCAGCTCAAGCCCTCTTTTAGAGGCAATAACGTAAATCTGAGGCATCTTGTTGAAGTCTTCGGATTGTCTGTTCCGAACCGCACACCACAAATCCTTTGGTCTATGACCTCTCGAACCCCTGTCTTCACTATACCGCTGTGGCTCTACATAAAGGCGTTCGCCTCCCGCTATTTCAGAAAGAGCCTCCTCACATGCGTCGATCAATTCTCGATAAATACGCCAATAATGTTGCTTATCTTCGTTTCCGACGACCGCAGGCTTAGTTTTAGAACCAAAAGCCCACGGACCTGCGTCACGGTATTTTTCAAAAAGCCGGATATCAGCGCTACTTATCACGTCAAAACCTCAGAAAGTCATAACCTATTGTATTTAGTAGACTTTCCATACGATTTGGCAACTGGATATTTTTCGGCGTTCTTGGAAATTTTGGTGTTAGCCTTGGCTACTAAATCAAATCCAACCTTGTCGGCTATCAGTAAAAGGTAATTGAATATATCAGCACACTCATCGACAAAGCTCTCGCGAAATTCTTGATTTTCGAGAGCCTTATCGACTTCTTCGTCACGCATCCAGAGCATCAACTCTACAAGCTCAGACGCTTCTATGGACAACGCAGATGCCAAATCCTTGATAGTATGAAACTGCTCCCAATCTCGATCATCGCGAAACTTGCGAAGCCGACTCTGAAGCTCACCTAAATCACCCATTTGAAAACCTCAATTAAACATCTGGGTTCCAGAACCCTTCCGCATTTTCCAATGCTTGGTACATTGCACGCCTCCTGTCGTTAACGTGATTTCGATAATGCTCGACGCTTTCTCTGAGGAACTCCCTGCACGCTTCTGGTCCACCAAACCTTAAGAGAATTTCTCTCTGTGACAAAAGCTCAACAAGTCGCTCACCTGCCTCAGTGCTGAAACGCAGTGCTAACTTATAGTCATCAAAATGCTTCTTAACGCGGTTTCTATCCGTTTCAGACCAATGCGCGGGAGCATCAACGTAATATTTGATCGAAAGCGGGTTGGACCAAACAACCTGCGCAAAAAGCCATTGCTCTTGGTAAAAATGATCAGCGTCCAAGAATGGATGCAATACCTGCTCCTGAGCAGTCTCCGCGATACTCGCACCTTTTCCCGTATTACAATCACGACAACTCGGTATCAGATTTGCGGGGAGTACGGAGTATTTAGGATATCGGGACTTAGGTAGATAATGATCGAGTGTTCGAACCTGTCCCATCCCGCAAGATGGGCATTTCCTGTCTCCCGCGACAATCAGCCGGTCATAAAATAGCCGACCGGGTTTAGCAGAAGGAACTAGATAGGCACTGTAAAGCGCCTTAAGTTGACCCTTGTTAATGGCACCAACAACAATCTCGTCGTCAGAAGTTCTATTTGGCAATACGGGCAGGTCACTTAAGGCCCCTAAAGAGGCATGGTTTCGATATTCATCGTATGCCTCACTCAGCTCGGGGTAGATCATTTGATAGCGCTGCTTCAGTCCCTCATCGGTAACGCCGTCCAAGCAAGCGTCGTAAATCTCCGTATCCGATACTTCCGTACATTCAAGTTGAATCATTGTAGTTTTTGGTCCCGATCAAAGATCAAAGCCCGGAGGATTGCTTGAGCCTCAAGGCCTAACTGCCCACCAAACTCTGCAATGATTTCGTCGTAGCTGTCCCCGGCGCGAACAGCAGCCGACAGGATAGTGTGGAAGCCCGATTTGCTAACTTCTAAACCAAACACTTCTCGGGTCAACGTCCCCACATTTTCGCCAAATGTTTCTAAGTCTGGTCGGCTTACAGCAACGGCTAACTTACTCCGATGGACCTTCCAAACACAGGACTTGGGTATTTCCTGAAGAACTACAGGAGAATGCGTAGCAATAATTGCTACACCGTTGCGGTCGAGAAGCAACTGGCTAAGAGACCTAGTAAACGCCGAAAGAAGAGGAGGATGCAGATGGCTCTCCGGCTCATCAACTAAAACCAACGTCTTTTCTTCGACACAAGATACTAACTTAGTAAGCGTAAGAAGGACAACTGCATGCCCAGAACTCATTTTTCTTATTAGCCTGAGCGCGGAATGCAAAACCTCTTCTTCTGGAAGGTTGACCAATCCTCTCAAACCGGTTTCTGCAAAGTTTTCATCGGACTCAAGAGTGTATATGGCGTTCAACCATCTTTTTTCTTTTGTAGGCTCACTTAGACAAACCTCAAAGCTATCAACAAATTCTTTGTAAATTTCTTCTAAGTTCTTTAATTGACTGCGGTCACGTGAATTCCGCAGACCGATATAGTGATAACAGTTACCAAGAGATCGATCAGTCTGTTCTTTTGGCGGCTTAAAGGGGTCGAAAGCGCTGAATGATACAGAGATCAAGCTGCTGAAGTACTCATCATCAATCGGTGGTGCCGGTGTTTCTGGCTCAAGAAAGGGTCCAAACCATTTTTGATAGTCTACAAACCGCTTGGTTTTACGATCTTTTTCAACAAAGGCTTCGATCATTCCGTTGAGAACGGTAGTTTTCCCGACACCATTTCGACCAATTATTGCATGAATATTGGTGCTTGGCTTGGAGCCAACCTTAACGTCAAAACTAAGTTCTATGCCCGTAAAGTCGGCTTCTTCCTCTCGGACATAACCGAAATTGAAATCGGTTAAACGGCTAGCGCCCAAAAGAACACGCCTATATTGCTCCAGCACGACCGACATATTCACGTCGCGAAATAGAGAAACTCGAGTTACCGCCTCCCTTTTAGCAAGCTGGAAAGCTCCGTCACTATAAGCGACATCATTTAGGCTCCGAAGAATCACCTCACGTTCTTGTGGGCCCAGCTTTTCCATCATTGTTTCATAGTACGAAGCATCCAGAGCTACAGAAAAATAGTTACTAGGCAATGCATCGAAGCTCTCTGCAAGCGTAGAGCGGGTAGGTACACTCTCCGATTGGCCAGTGAAGCCAATCTTGACAGCACCGAGATCAAGATGTTCGCCCTCACTGTTATACATGCTCGCATGAAACATAGTTACGAAGCTGTAATCGTTCCAACTATCAGAACGAAGAAATACGGTACTTTGACCACCTTCGGGAATTGATGTTCTTCGCCCTGATAAGATTACAAATCTCATACTTACCTACAATTCCAACGTGCATTATTGAATATACATTAAAGCGCTTCGTTTAGTGCACGCAAGAGCGTGCATACTCAGAACCACCCAGCACCAGACAAAAAAACTTCATTCTCCTCGCACTAAATCCCAACTATCCCATGCCGACAGGCCCTGTCCGCTTAAGTCAAGAAAACCCTGCCCAACGAAAGGCAGTCGAAGGAAAACAGACGAGAGCGAGATTTCAAGGATAAAAGCGCCGAAGAGATTGATCGTCATGATTAAGGTTCCCCTTTGTGTTGTCTGGGCCCCAAGCTATCAAGATCACCAACAACAACCAGAGTCCCTTTGGAATCAGAGCGTTGCACTCTTTGCGTTTGCCTCTTCCCGTGAAACACCATAGATTGCCTCAATAGCCTATAATTCCTCCATTAGTGGAACGGTTTTAGTCCACCCGATAAGCACGGCATTTGGAAGGTCGGAATATTTTGGGCGACCACCTGAGCGGGTATCATTAGTAATAGTTGGCGCTCAATCCCCCCTTGCCGGGGGCGTTTTTAAGCAGCCGAGCCATGGCGATATCCCAGCTTTCTTTTCCCTGCTCAGAAAGCCGTATCAGAAAGCTCTTTGACGACGCGATAAACCGAAGACCTCGCGATGCCGAGTTCCTTAGAGATCGCGGTTGCCCCTTTGCCTTCGTCCATGAGTTGCTTGATGGCGGCGGGGTCAATCTCTGAGGGCCTACCCTTGTACTTGCCTTCACGCCTCGCCCGCTCAATACCCTCTCTCTGTCGTTCCAACATAATCTCGCGCTCGAACTGCGCGATGGCGGAGACCACAGTGAGCATCATCCTTCCCGTGGCTTTCCCGGTGTCTATATTCAAGTCAAGGATATGGAGCGCCGCCTTCTTGCCTTCGATAACCTTGATCAACTCCATGAGGTGAGCGGTGGAGCGGGCAAGCCGGTCAAGCTTTGTAACCACCAACGTGTCGCCCTCACGGATAAAGTCCAGCGCTGCCGCTAGTTGCTCCCTTGCCATCACATCGACCGATGAAACCTGCTCGGCGAATACCCTCTCGCAGTTAAGAGCTTTAAGCTCCCTTACCTGTCCTTCAATGCTAGCCTTCTGGTCCAGTGTTGAGGCGCGTGCATAGCCGACCAACATTGGTTGCTCTCCTGTCAAAGTGTCCGATTTACATTTAAGACGTTTGATCTGAATCGTCCTATAAATCAACAAACAATGTAAAAGAGACAATCTACATCGCACGGTAAGACGTCCAGTTTAACCATGCTCAAACGAGACACCCACTCTACCGCCTATGATTTCTGGAGCTTTCAGAAGCCACTGGACAAGACATTCCCTCGCCATTGGAACAAGGTCGCCAGCAGGCCGTTTAATTTGACTCTGGAGAGCCCTCACACACTCATTGGCTAGTGAGGCACCCAAACAAGACAACGACTCTCCAAGGACGAAGAAACAGCCATATTAATTACACCGCACCCTTGGATAAGTCAGGCATCTTCCTGTCGACAATTCTTGATCAGCCAACCCTGATGAATGCCATGCTAAGTAATTGGGATTAATCATGAATATAAAGTTATCCACCGATTACAACGCACCCTTGGATAAGTCATAGTAAGAATGATATTTAAAGGTTATTTAGAGTTATAGTTAGAGGGATAGTAAGGGTAATAGTTAGAGGGTTAGTTAGGTTTATAGGTAGGTTATCGCTCCCCGCTAAATAGTATGGCAGTCCAGCCTTAAACGGATAGACCCAACAACCATATCCCCGACAAAGCCTATCACCACACAGGTCAAACCTTTGGTGCTTACCTAGTCGCTATTCTGACTGTGAAATCTCGCTTCCCACAACTGACACAACGCAGTCTTCGGGCTAACATCCAGACGCCAGTTGTCTCGGGTGCCAAGCAAAGCAATTCAACCGGGCGCTTACTGACGCAACGATAACAAGTTCGGCAGTAAAAATGGATTGCCTTGTAATCATGACGCACAAGTTCACTTAATGGGACACCATCTTGTTCGTAATCCAAGGTAAGCCTCCTATGGCATACCCTGCCCCCAAGCATCCATTTAAGCCGCAACAGATATCCGTTCAAGAGGGTGAAGCCCAACACTGAGCAGCCCTCGATAGCGACAGAGGTTGAGGCACGTTAATCGCTTTCCGTGCTTCCCTCTGGCGCTCACCACAACGTCAGGATTTCTGCGGGTTTCAAGATTACCACGCACCCTTGGAATACCCATCCAAAGCAATAGATGACCCTAAGAAAGCGAGAATCCCGATGCCCGTGCACTTTCTGACTTCTGACATTGACGACTTTCACAATGAAGTCGAAACCGAACTCTATGACCTCTCCCGTGTGAAGCCAATCGTTTCGCGACGCAATGGCACCCTTTATACGTCTAGCCACCACATCGCACGCTTCTTCCGTCGAAAACACGAAACGGTTGTCCGCAGATTACTCGAACTCGAACACTTCAATTTCTTCAAAGAGGTGGTGGAGAGAACTGCGACCACTTTTACTGAGGCAGGAAATCCGAGAAAGACCACCGTCTATGACATCCCCCATAGCGGGTTCGACTACTTAGCCTGTCTTCTCTTGGACACCAAAGACCGCGAAAAGTTTATCGAGTACCTCAAGGAGTTCGAGTTTCAGCAGGAAGTAATGGATTTCCATTCAATTCTGATTGCGCACAAAATCGAGCCCGAGCAAGCCCTAGAAATGCTACTGCCATGATCAAGGCGACAACTACGGGCGGTTATCTGCCCTAGACATAGCCCCCTCAAGTAAGCTGAAAACTCAGTCAAACGCCCACTTAACAGGTCACCTTCTGGTGGCCTTTTTTTTCGTCGTTCGTGCGTGAGGGGGCGGTCTATCTATCATTTTTCGAATGCTCCCAATCCACCACCACCTTCAATACCCCTAGGAGGCGATTTAAGGCACCTTGAAGAGTCATGCGGGGTATGGCGGCTGGGGTTTTGAGGCCTGCACACTCAAAGCGCCGCTGTGACTTAAAAATCGGCTCACTGAGCAATCGACTGCGCAGTGAGGCAGTCATGACGAACGCGCTTACAACCTTTGACTTCAACCAGAACAGCATCCGTGTCGTCACCATTGAGGGTGCGCCTTGGTTCGTTGCGGCTGATGTGTGCCGTGTGCTTGGGCTTACGAACACAAGTGTTTCAACCCAGCCCCTGAGTGCGGACGAGAAACATAAGGCAGACTTAGGTTTGCCCGGTCGCAGTCCTTTGATTGTTTCCGAGAGCGGCCTTTACAAACTCGTCATGCGCTCCGACAAGCGCGAGGCCAAAGCCTTCCAAGATTGGCTCACCCGCGATGTTCTCCCCGCCATCCGCAAGGACGGCATGTATGTCATGGGTGAAGATCATGAGCGCACTCGCAACCATCAACCCCGTAGTCACCGTCAAAGACAACCAAGCGTTCGCCAATAGCTGTGACGTGGCAAGGATTCACCATGCTTGCTATGCGCTTCACAGGTTCTAAGGTTCTCGATTCCAATGAGAGATACGCTTACAACGGACCAATAAGCGCTGAACCGTCTGCACCGAGCATTTAGCTAAATATTTTATGGGGGAGGAAGGGCCTTCTCCGAGTAGTACAACCCGGTAGTACAAAGACAATAGCCCTGCAAGCTAAGTCTTTGAAAACGTTAACTTGCAGGGCTATGGTGCCCAGGAGAAGACTCGAACTTCCACGGCCTAATGGCCACTGGCACCTGAAGCCAGCGCGTCTACCAATTCCGCCACCTGGGCATAGGGGCTTGTGGTATTTGTTCGGACGGTGTCCGCCGGAACGGGGCGGAATATACGCGGTCAGGCTTAAGTGTCAACCAACTTTTTGATGGTTTGGTGAAACTTCCTGCGCCCGATTGCGGGTACGCGCCAATCGCCCGGTTTTTCTTGGCGTTTTGCCGGTTTCGGCCCTACACCGCGTGGTCGAACAAATAGGCCAGAACACCGTTCAAACGTTTCCTGCCCTGATCGGTGGCGCGTAGCCCCGAAGAATCACAGATGAGATCACCGGACTCGATCAGGGTTTCGAGCCGATCCGACGCCAAAACATCACGCGGATCCTTGCCGATGATGCGGTTAAACCGTGCCGTCGGGATGGTTTCATTGAGCCTGAGGCCCATCATTACCATTTCAAGCAAGCGCTCGTCACGCTCAAGCGCGGTTTCTTCCTGCGTGCCATGACCATACTTTTCCACCCGGTCCAGCCAGATATCAGGCGCCCGGTGACGGCGCACCGCAGTGGGTGTGGTGTTGCCATCAGCCCCCACCACCGCTTCACGGCCATGTGCGCCCGGCCCGATGCCCAGATAATCGCCATAGCGCCAATACACCAGGTTATGGCGGCTTTCCTGCCCCGGTTTGGCGTGGTTGGACACCTCATAGCAGCGATAGCCGGCCCGCTCGGTCTCTTCCTGGGTGATCTCGTAAAGCTCGGTCGCAAGGTCTTCGTCCGGCACGACCAGATCGCCGCGCTGATGCAGGGTATAGAATTGCGTGCCAGGCTCGATGGTCAGCTGGTAGAGCGAAATATGTCCATTGGCGATGCCAAGCCCTTCGCGCAGTTCAGCCCGCCAGGCCTTGGGATCGTGTTCCGGGCGTGCATAGATCAGATCAAACGAAAAGCGATCAAAGACCGAGGTCGCAACATCGAGGGCCCGCATGGCTTCCTCGGCACTGTGCAGGCGACCAAGGAATTTCAGGTCGCGGTCATTGAGCGCCTGAATGCCGATCGACACCCGGTTAATCCCGTTGGCGGCAAATGCCGAAAACCGGTCAATCTCGACCGTGCCCGGATTGGCTTCGAGCGTGATTTCCAGATCATCTGTCACCGGCCAGAAAGATTTAATGTCCTCGATCAAGGCCCCGGCGGTTTCCGGGTCCATCAGGGATGGCGTGCCACCGCCAAAGAACACCGACCCAACCGTCCGCCCCGGATGGCGGGCCGCACCATGGGCAAGCTCCGCCCGGAGCGCCTTGCGCCAGCGCGCATGATCAACACTGTTCGCCACATGGCTGTTGAAATCGCAATACGGGCATTTCGACAGGCAGAACGGCCAGTGGATATAAATGCCGAACGGCACGGTTTCACTTGAGGCTGCGGACACGCGGGACTCTTTTCAAACGCGGAAATGTTGGCCGATAAACTAACACGCACCGCCGATGATGACATCCGCGATGCGTGCATAAGTTCAATGCAGGTGGTTAAACCTGAAATCAGTCTTCGAAGCAGGCCTTGACCAACTGGCGGAAGGCATCGGCCCGGTGGCTCATTTCATGCTTTTTCGCCGGGTCCATTTCGCCAAAGGTTTCCCCGTAGCCCTTGGGCTGGAAAATCGGATCATAGCCAAAGCCGTGCGGGCCACGTTTCGGCCAGACGATTTCGCCCTCTACCCGGCCTTCGAAATTCTCAACATGCCCGTCCGGCCAGGCCAGCGACAGGGCACAGATGAACGATGCCCGGCGGTCCGGATGATCACCAATGCCGTTCTTGACCTTTTCCATCGCCATGTCGAAATCCTTGTCGGGCCCGGCCCAGCGCGCGGAATAAATCCCCGGTGCGCCATCAAGGGCCGAAACCGCCAAACCACTGTCATCGGCAAGGGCCGGAAGATTAGCCCCATTGGCCGCCGCCGTTGATTTCAGCTGCGCATTGCCAATGAAGGTTTTTTCGGTTTCTTCGGGTTCGGGCAGGTCAAGCTCACCGGCCGAGAAGACCTCGATGCCAAACGGCTCAAGAAGTTCGGCGATTTCCTTGATCTTGCCTTTGTTGTGGCTGGCGATGACGAGTTTTTTTTCCGTGAAACGACGGGCCATGGTCTTGCCTGAAACTGCGATATCCAACTGATGCGAAAAAACGGCGGGCCCGGTGCACGCCGTTAGAATTAAGGTGCCTTAGAGCCCAAGCGCTTCGCGCTGCTTGGCGAACAATTCCTTGCAGCCTTTTTCCGCCAACGCGAACATCTGATCATAGGATGCACGATCAAACGGCACGTCTTCGGCGGTTGCCTGCACTTCGACAATGCCGCCATTGCCGGCCAGCACGAAGTTGGCGTCAGCCCCGGCATTGCTGTCTTCGGCATAATCAAGGTCAAGCACCGCTTCGCCTTCATAGATACCGCATGAAATGGCTGCGACCGGCTGGGTCAGCGGGATTTCCTTGATCAGGCCAAGGCGACGCACGCCCTGAAACGCCAGATGGGCGGCCACATAGGCACCGGTGATTGATGCGGTGCGCGTACCGCCATCGGCCTGAATGACATCGCAATCAAGGCGCATCTGCATTTCGCCCATCGCCTTCATATCGGCAACCGCGCGGATCGAACGGCCAATCAGGCGCTGAATTTCCTGGGTACGGCCGGACTGACCACCACGCGCGGCTTCGCGCTGCATGCGGCTGCCGGTTGCGCGAGGTAGCATGCCGTATTCAGCGGTGATCCAGCCCTTGCCGGAATTGCGCATCCAGCCCGGTACCTTGTCTTCGACCGTGGCGGTACAGATCACATGCGTGTCGCCGAATTTGATCAGACACGAGCCTTCGGCATATTTGGAAACGCCGGTTTCAATCGTTACATCGCGAAGCTGATCGGGGGTACGGCCGGAAGGGCGCATGAGAAGGAACCTCTTGGTTGTCTGGGCTTGCGTTCGTGGCGACTTGAATGCCCGCGCACGACGCGAAACTGTCCTGAAAAATTTGGCCCAAAGTAAGATGTGACCCACCAAACGTCCAGCAGTTTCCCCGGATGTTTTTATCTGTTCTGGTGCAATCCTGGCGCAAAGCAGTTAAACCAACAACTTCGACCAAACTTACAAGCATGGCTTAGCAATAGGCCGTGCAATTGACGCAATGCGTTTGCCTGACTAAATTCTCCTCACGTTTAACGCTTCATCCATCTGGATCAATTGGCACGCAACACATGGCGCATTTTGACGATACATTGCTGGGCGACATGAATGCGCGGTCACGTGAAGTGTTCCGCCAGATTGTCGATGCCTATGTCGAAACCGGTGAACCGATCGGTTCGCGGTCAATTGCGCGTCGCATGTCGGAAAACCTTTCGGCTGCGACCATTCGCAATGTCATGTCCGATCTTGAAGAAATGGGTCTTCTGGTCGCGCCGCACATTTCGGCCGGGCGCCTGCCCAGTGAAAAGGGCCTGCGCCTGTTTGTGAATGCCTTGATGGAGGTCGGTGACCTTCCCAATGCCGAGCGTGACCAACTGACCAAAAACTGCGAACAGGCGGGTTATTCGCTCGATCAGATGCTGGGCGAAGCAACCACGATGTTGTCGGGCCTGTCGCGCTGTGCCGGGCTGGTGGTTGCGCCCAAGACCGATGGCATTCGCTTAAAACAGATCGAATTCGTGGCCCTGTCGCCGGGCAAGGTCCTGGCGGTGCTGGTGGCCCATAATGGCAGTGTCGAGAACCGAATCCTTGATGTTCCGCCTGATTTGCCCGCCTCGGCATTGACAGAAGCGGCAAACTATCTAAATACCCGGTTGGCTGGAAAGACGCTTGATGATGCGCGCCTTTTGATGACGAAGGAGCGTGATCGTCTCAAGCAGGAGCTTGATGAACTTTCCGCCAATCTGATTGATGCGGGTCTGGCAACATGGGCCGGCGGGGTCAAGGGATCGTCCCTGATTGTGAAGGGGCAATCCCAGCTGTTGGAAAATATCGATACGATTGAACAGCTTGAGACCGTGCGCCGCCTGTTTAACGTGCTCGAAGCCCGCGATCAGATGATTGAATTGCTCGATGTGACGACGGATGCCCAGGGCGTTCAGATTTTCATCGGGTCGGAGAATAAACTGTTCGGCGGATCGGGTCTTTCGATGGTGATTTCGCCCTATCAGAATGCTGAAGGCAGCATTGTGGGTGCAATCGGGGTTGTCGGACCGACCAGGATCAATTATGCCCGGATCATTCCGCTGGTCGATTACACCGCCAAGCTGGTCGGTCGACTGATTGGATAAATCGCGGCGCTGCGTGTCAGGCCGCATAACGTGAAAGTAGCAAGGTTAGCCATGTCGGAAACCGCAAAGAACACTCCGGAAGATCTGCAGGACGTCAATGCAGAGGAAACCGCTTCTGAAGAGGTCGCAGCAGAGGCGACCGAGGAAGTTGTTGAGGACGCCGCACCCCAGGACCCGATCGCCGCACTTGAAGCCGAAGTCGCGGAGCTCAAAGACCGTCTGCTGCGCCAGGCCGCCGAGGTGGAAAACACCCGCCGCCGCGCCAAAAAAGACGTCGAGGATGCCGGCAACTACGCCATTACCAAATTTGCCCGCGACCTTTTGGATGTCAGCGACAACCTGCGCCGCGCGCTTGATGCCGCGGGCGATACATCCAATGCCGATCCGGCGATGAAAACCCTGTTTGACGGGGTCGAGATGACCGAACAAGCCCTGCAAAAGGCGCTTGAAAAGAACGGCATCGAAAAGCTCGAACCGCTTGGTGAAAAGCTTGATCCGAACAAACATCAGGCCGTGTTTGAACTGCCACATCCGGAATATCCGGACGGCCACGTCGCACAGGTTATGCAGGCCGGTTACGTGCTTAAGGGCCGTTTGCTACGCCCGGCCATGGTCGGTGTGACCAAAAATCCGGGTGGTGAAAAACCAAGCCAGACCGACACCCCGGGTGGGAATGTCGACACCTCTGCCTGATTGACAGAAAAATTTCAGATCAACCGGTTTTAGCGGATCGGTTTCGCATTCACCCCTGCCAGACAGACTTGGCGGGGGTGTTTTGTTTGCAGTAGGCTACCGATACTGATCACCAGCACAGGACCGCACACCATGCCGCTTCGCCCCGACCTGATCGATATCCTGCGCGATGAAAACGCCCCGATTGTCATCCTGACCGGGGCTGGCATTTCCAAGGAAAGCGGACTTCATACCTTTCGCGATCCCGATGGCATATGGGCGAGATACGATATTTCCGAGGTCGCAACGCCCGAGGCCTTCGTAAGTAATCCCGATCTGGTGCATCATTTCTATAACGACCGTCGTGCTGGCTTGCATGACCCGGCAGTTCAACCCAATGCCGCCCATCTGGCCCTGGCACGGCTAGAGGCCGAATGGCCCGGTGATGTGCTTCTGGTAACCCAGAACATTGATGATCTGCATGGCCAGGCCGGGTCCAAAGACCTGATCCACATGCATGGTGAACTTCTGAAAATCCGCTGCAATCACTGTGATCTTCTGACCGATTGGCCAGACGACCTTGCCAAGGAAACGCCGTGCCCAAGTTGCAGCAAGCCCGGTGGATTGCGCCCGCATGTGGTGTGGTTTGGCGAAATGCCCCTTGAGATGGAACGCATTTATGCTGCCCTTGGCGATTGCGGGCTTTTCATCTCCATCGGGACATCGGGCAATGTCTATCCTGCGGCCGGCTTTGTGCAGGTCGCCCATGAAGAAGCCGGGGCTGAAACGGTTGAGCTCAACCTCGAACCCAGTTCCGGTGCGACAATGTTTGATCACAGCCGCTATGGCCCCGCCACCGAATTGGTTCCGGCCTTTGTTGCCGCCCTGCTCGGTGATTGATAGCTGGCCTTAAGGATTGATCAAATCACGGAATGATTTTTCGCCCGCATCACTGAACCGCACGATCCGCGACTCCGGCATCCGTCGGGCCCAACCCAAATCATAGAACCGGTCGAGCAAGGCCGCCCCGAATGATCCGGCCAGATGCGATTGCCGGGCACTCCAATCAAGGCATTCTCGACACAGCGGTCGGCGCTTGGCCCGCAAGCCATCCAGATCAATGCCAAACGTGTTGGCAAAATCGATCCCGGCCGGTGTCAGGGCAACACCATTGATGTTGCTTTCAATCAGTTTGCGTTTGGCAAGGCCGTCAAACAGCGCAACCCCCATATCCCCCGCCAGATGGTCATAACAAACCCGTGCCTTGCGCAGCTCCGGGTCCTTGGGCCCGGTGCGCACGCGGTTATGCCCGACCCGATTGGCAATCCCCATCAGAACTTCAAGCGCCTCGACAATATCCGGGCCCGAAAGCGTGAAATAACGATGCCGCCCCTGTTTGCGCGGCAAAACGATCCGACCGGCTTCAAGCTTTGCCAGATGCGAGCTTGCCGTTTGCGGTGTTACACCGGCTTCTTGCGCCAGCTCGGCCGCGGTTAATGCACGACCACTCATAAGTGCTGTCAGCATATTTGCGCGCGCCGGATCACCAAGCAATGCGGCCACGCGGGCGATATCGGGTCCTTCTTTCATAGTTCGATGCTAATCGAAGCATTAATGCGCAGCAATCAGGATAATGGATTTGTCACCCAACAAGACCCCTCTCCTGAAAGGACGCTGTCATGATCACTTGCTTTATTCGCTATGAAATCGATCCTTATAAAAAGGATGCCTTTATCGAATATGCGCGGAACTGGGGGCAGGCCATTCCGCGCTGCGGGGCCGACCTTGTCGGCTATTTCGCGCCGCATGAAGGATCGGTCACAACGGCCTATGGTATCTATCATTTGCCTGATCTGGCATCCTACGAAGCCTATCGCGCGCGCCTAAGGGATGATCCGCTAGGTCGTGAGAATTACGAATTTTCCCAGCGCGAGAAATTCATCCTGCGCGAAGAACGCCAGTTTCTGAAAATTGCCTCGACACCACGCGCTGGCCCGCATACGGAGTTGATCAAACCATGATTGCCGTCATTTTCGAGGTCACACCGCGCGAAGGGCACTATGACGATTACCTTGCGATTGCCGGCGATCTCAAACCCGTGCTTGAAACCATGGATGGCTTTATCTCGATCGAGCGATTTCAAAGCCTGACCAATCCGGGCAAGGTTTTATCGCTGTCTTTCTGGCGCGATGAGGACGCAATTGCCGCCTGGCGCAATCTGGGCGAGCACCGCACCGCCCAGATCAAGGGACGGCACAAGATTTTTGAGGATTACCGTTTACGGGTGGCTGGCGTGATCCGTGATTACGGCCTTCATGACCGTGACGAGGCCCCGGATGACTCCCGCGCACAACATGATCGCTGATCTGTAACGTCGGTCATCGGGACTCAGGCCTTTGCCGGTTTCGGGGATGCTTCTTCATCCCCGATTTCGCTACTCTCGGCAAATTCTTCTTCCACGGCATCCTGGACCGCTTTGGCACCGCCCTTGTAATCAAGCAGCATTACGGCCAGCACCACAATGCCTGCTCCGATGAAAATCACCGGCACCGGCAGCATGTCAAAGAAGATCAGATCCATCGCAACCGAAAATGGCAGGGCCGTATAGGCCGCAGGCGACACCACACTGGCATCCGCAACCCGCACGGCGCGCAACACCATATAGTTGGTCAGCATGGCAAAGAAACCGGCACCCGACGCATAAAGCCAATCAGCCATTGAGGCCGGATACCAGGTAATCATCGCAATCGGCACCCAGATCGCAACCGCGATGATCTGAGGCCAGAACAGCATGGAGAAATTGGTTTCGGTCCGGGTCAGCACCTTGGCAAACAGGGTCTGGGCGGAAAAACAGAACGCCCCGATCAGGGCCGCGGCGACACCAAGCGGCACACCAAAGCCGTCCATCCGCGGCACACACATCACCCACACGCCAACAAGGCCCAAAAGGGTCGCGATGATTTTGCGCGGGGTCAGTTTCTCGCCCAGAATCACCACCGCCAACATCACGGTCAGCAAGGCTTCGATAAACAGATAGGCATTGACCTCGGCGATGCTCATCTGGCGCAGCGCAAAGAACACAAAGAACAGCGATCCGTACCACAAAACGCCACGCGCAATATGCGCAACAGGGCGCCGCGTGCGAATCTGTCGCGTGCCGATAAACATGATGATGACCAGGAACACCGCAACGGTGGTCAGGGCACGCATCGCAAGGATCTGCGAGGTCGGCACATCGTGCGAGACAAGCTTGGCACAAACATCGACAAAAACGCCTGATGCCATGGCAGCCGTCATCCACAGGACACCGCGGAAATTTCCGCTCAGTCGCGTTGCGGTCATGGTCAATCCCGGTTTCGAAAGGAGTGTTGGGGTTTCCGGCAGTTGGGGGGAGGCTGCTTACGTGGTGGCGCAAGGAGGCATAAGTCATTACGGCCGGAAACCCTGTATGACGATGATATTGCCTGCTTGTTTGGAAAAATACGAATGAAGCTTTTTCAGCCATTGTTGAGATTTTTTTGGCCCACTTTTCGATCAGGCCTGATAGACAGAATAAAAGCCATTAATGCTCTCCGGATGGAAACCCACGATGCGCAGAAAGCTCCCCCCGTTGCGCGCCCTTGTCGCCTTTGAAGCCACCGCACGCCATCAAAGCGTGAAGGGGGCCGCAGAAGAATTGCATGTCACGCAAAGTGCGATCAGTCATCAGCTCCGCCAGCTTGAAGAGAACCTTGGCGTGGTGCTGTTTACCCGCAAGGGCCGTGGATTGACCCTGACCAAGTCGGCAGAGCTTCTTTTGCCCCGCCTGACCGAAGCACTTGATGGCATTGCCGATATCACTGGCGAAGTCGGCCCAGACAAGGGCAAGGCAATCCGCATCGGCGCACTGGCCACACCGGCACTCACCGTGCTGTTGTATGAGCTTGATAACCTGCGCGACCGGCTGCCCGCCGACATTCCCGTGCAGTTTCGCAAGATCGAATTTGATGACGGTCTTGATCCGCTTGAAATTGATCTCGCCCTTCAGATCGCGCCAAAGGACCTGCCCGGTCCCGAAGACTGGATTACCGAGCTTCTGACCCCTGAAGTCTATACTGCATTTGCCGCCCCGGAATGGCTGGCTAAGCGCGGCTATGATGCCAGCAACGTTGACGTCGCGACACTCGGCCCGCGCGATATACTCTTGATCGACAGTGACAGCGAACAGTTCTCCCAGATCGAACAATGGTTCAAGGATGCCAGCTTCTCGCTCGCTGATTGCTGGACGTTCAGCCACCATATCTGGGCGCTTGAGGCCGCACGTGCCGGTCAGGGCATCGTTGCCAGCACCGATGTTGTTGCGCGCAATTACGTTGAGCGCGGTGAACTGGTGCCGCTTAATTTCCCGGATTTCATTTCGCACTGGTGGTATCGCCTGCTGATCCGCCCGGCCCGTGAAAAAGACCCGATCGTCATCGAAGCCGCCAACTGGATCCGCGAACTCATCAACCCGAAAACCGCATCCCTTGCCCGCAAAAAGGTGATGTAACACCATTGTCGTTGTCCTTGAATGCGCGAAAGGTTAGGGTTCGGGCATAAAAATCAGCCGTAAGCCAAAAAATGGGGTTATGTGGGAAAGATGACATCCTTGGTGTCGGTCGTGGTCACGACGTATAACTGGCCCGAAGCACTTTCGATGGTGCTCAACTCTCTTGCCGATCAAAAAGATCGTCATTTCGAGATTGTCATTGCAGATGACGGATCCGGCGATGAAACAGCAAAGGTCATCAAGGATTTTGCCGCCACAAGTGCGATCCCTGTCAAACATTACTGGCACGAAGACAGTGGTTTTCGCGTGGCCAAGGCGCGCAATGGCGCGATCAGCTTGTGCGCAGGTGATCTGGTTGTCTTTATTGACGGTGACTGCTGTGTGATGCCTGACTTCATTACGCGCCACCGCAAGGCCGCGACCGAGGGCTGTCTGGTCTCAGGCAAGCGAGTCTTCCTCAAGGAACGGCTGACCAAAACCCTTTTGGCACGCAAATGGGCTTTTCACAAATGGCCGCGCCTGCTGCTGTTTGTCACCGCCCTGTTCGGTTTCGCCAACCGACCATTTCAATTCATTCGCCTGCCCCATAATGGCCCCTGGCTTTGGGAACATGAAAATTGCTGGGAAAAGGCGCAAACCTGCAATCTTGCCGCCTTTAAATCCGACATCGACCGGGTGCAGGGCTTTGACGAAAGCTACGAAGGCCACGGCTTGGAAGACTCTGACTTTGTTCTGCGGTTGTTGCGCTCCGGGCTAAAACGCAAGAATGTCGAATACTGTTCACCTGTTCTGCATCTCTTCCACAAGCGTTCCGACCCCAAGCGCCATGTACAGGATTCCAAGAACCCTAGCCATTTCAAAAATCTTCTGGCTGATACAGAACGCTTCCTGCCTCTGACCGCAGTCAAGGCAACCTCGGCGACGCAGAAAGCCGAACGCGAAGCGGCCGAATAACCTTTCGACCAAGGATGCATCTAGACCCCCTTGGAAGCAGCCGCGTTTCGCGATAAAAGGTCGGCATCATTTTCCTTCGGATGCGTCTTTGCATCTTAGAAGCTCATATCAGCCGCCCTGGTGATCGGGGCATGCGTTCAAAAAGCGAAAGGGATTTTCCCAGATGGATCTCAGCAAGATTGCCGTTGGCAAGGATGTTCCGTGGGACGTAAACGTCGTCATCGAAATTCCGCAGGGCGGACCGGTAAAGTACGAAGTCGATAAAGACTCCGGTGCTGTTTTTGTGGATCGTTTCCTGCACACCTCGATGTATTACCCGGTCAACTATGGCTTCATCCCCAACACGCTTGGCGAAGATGGCGATCCGGTCGATGCCATGGTCATGTTCCGCGAGCCGGTCGTTGCCGGTTCTGTCATCCGTGCCCGTCCGATCGGCGTTCTGATCATGGAAGACGAAGCCGGTCAGGACGAAAAACTGATCTGCGTTCCGCATGACAAGATCGACCCGTACTACACCGACATCAAATCCCACGAAGACCTGCCGCAGATCCTGCGCGACCAGATCCAGCACTTCTTCGAGCGTTACAAAGACCTCGAAAAAGGCAAATGGGTTAAGGTCACCGGTTGGGAAGGCGCTGAAAAAGCCGCCAAACTCATCGAAGAAGGTGTGACCCGCCTCGGCAAATAAGCCGCATTCAACCCGTCTTCGGACAGGGACCGGATTTAAAAAGCAACGCTCCGTCAGATTTGGCGGAGCGTTGCTTTTTTGACTTATTGGTCGCGCAACACTACTTTGGTGCAGGGGCGCCACCCTTACAGGTTGGTATTGAGGGAAGAATTCACGTTTCAGGATACTATTCGTGACCCACAAAAACGCGCCCGACAAAACCCATGCGATCAAAGTTACCGTCGGCGACATCACCACACTTGATGTCGATGCCATCGTCAATGCCGCCAACGAGGCCCTGTTGCCTGGCGGTGGTGTGTGCGGTGCGATCCATCATGCGGCGGGCCCCGAACTGGCAAACGCCTGCCGACCGCTTGCCCCCTGCCCGACGGGTGACGCCCGAATCACACCCGGATTTAACCTGAAGGCCAAATACGTCATCCACGCCGTCGGCCCGGTCTGGCATGGCGGGGACCGCGGTGAGGCCGATCTGCTGGCAAGCTGTTATCGCAATTCAATCTTGCTGGCGGTCGAGAACAATCTGGCCTCTGTGGCGTTTCCTGCCATATCCACCGGGATATTTGGCTATCCGGAAGACCAGGCAGCCAAAATCACCGTATCAACCATTTGTGAGCTGACTGGCGAATTAGCGCAAATGCCACAAATTTACCTTTGTTGTTTCTCACCATCGGCGCGTCAGCATATTGAAGCTGCGTGCCAGCACTATGCCAGCACATGATCGAATACGATAAGGTCCATCAATAGAATGCAAAGCGACGCTGCTGCACCTTCGCCGTCCCAACCGCTTGAACTGTTTGCTTCGCCAGACGGTGTGCTGAGCGTGGGTGAACACACATTTCGCTGTGCGCTTGGGATTAATGGCGTGATTGATGCCGACCAGAAAACCGAAGGCGATGGCAAAACGCCGGCCGGTCGCTGGCAGCTGCGCTATGTGATGTATCGTGCCGATCGCACGCCCAGCCCGCGCACCAAGCTTCCGGTCACCACCATTTCCTTTTCCGATGGCTGGTGTGATGATCCGGGTCATCCCGACTATAACTGCCCGGTCCGCCTGCCGTTTGATGCCAGCCATGAAAAGCTGTTTCGCAAGGATGATCTCTATAACATCATCGTTGTTCTGGGCCATAATGATGACCCGCCTGTGCCCGGAAAGGGATCGGCGATCTTCATGCATATCGCCAAACCCGATTATGCTGGTACCGAAGGCTGTATTGCCTTGGCCGAGAAGGATCTTGAAACACTGCTTGGACTGGCGACCTTTGAAACGTTCATCACCATCACTGCGTAAAATCATGGACTTGCCGTTTGGGTGCACAGCGCCTAGGTTCAATTGCCGGATCAATTCACAGGACAAGTCATGATTGAAGACGATTATCTCTATAAAAAAGGCGGCGTTGCAGGATTTGGTTCCCGACTGAAAGCTATTTTCGGATCGGGCAAGTTCTGGGCGCGCAGCCTTGGTGTGATCGTTCTGATTGCCGTGATCTATTATCCGGCGGGCATGGCGATTGTGCATCGTATCGATGACAACCCCGACTTTATCGGCAATTACAAAGGCGGCAGTCATGCGGTCAACACCGCCGCAGCCCTGATTGATCGCGAGGTCAACCAGAACCGCTGGACCGCCAACGATCCGTTCTTCCTGCCAAGTGCGGCCCTTGATAACATGCCGAACTTCCAGACCGGGATTGTCTATGCGCTGTCGCGCTTTGCGATCGAGCTTTCCGATCAGATCGGGCGCGCCCGTGGGTCAAGTCAGGTTGACCCGGATCTGGATGACGCCGCAGGCCTTTTGAAATTCCGTGGCGACAAATGGGTGTTTGATCCCAGTGTTTCGCTGCTGCCCGGTGTCACGTCCGAACAACAATACCGTCAGGCAATCCGGTCCCTGCAAAACTACAATACCCGTCTGACCAACGGAAATGCGGTTTTTGAGCGCCGTGCCGACAACCTTCAGGAAACACTGAACCGCATTGCCAATGACCTTGGCTCGGCCTCTGCCCTGATTGATGATAAGGTGGAAAATCCGTCGATCTTTGATCGCACGGCAGATGACGTTTTCTATGCCACCAAGGGTCGCCTTTATGCCTATAGCCTGATCTTGCGCGATCTTGGCACCGACTTCGAACAGATCATCAATGAACGCCAGATCGCATCGGTCTGGGCAGAAATGATCGGATCCCTGCAGGCGGCCGCCGCACTTGACCCGATGGTAGTTGTGAACGGCTCGGCCGATGGCATCGTCTTCCCTAACCATCTGGCGGGGCTTGGATTCTATCTTTTGCGGGCCCGTACCCAAATGCGCGAAATCAGCAGCATTCTGCAACGTTGATGTCAATGTGATCACGAAACACGCCTTCCGGAATACCTGAGTTGCGCGCTGCGACTTGATCTTTTGTGGTTTTTGCCCCATTTAGGGCCTAACCAAATGAAATAGAGATTGTTGAGTGGGCTCTAGGGTCTGGACCCGCTGATATATATGCAATGGTTGCTCAGAGTTGTGTGGATACGCGAAGCAAGGCAGCAGGAAGATATGCATCTTGCAATGCCTTGCGACAAAGTAGACCGCGCAACTCCGATCAATCCGAAGGACAGCTACAAGGCTTGCGAACTCCTGCGTCAAACCCCTTGACCGGGATTTCCCGCCCGCTCTGCGGGCCTTTCCTTGTATTTCGCAAGCCTTGTAGCTGCCATTACATGTATATCAGCGGGTCCAGATCCTGAAGTCCCGGCAATCAGAGTGAGAGGACAAGCCGAAAATGTTCATTCAGACCGAACCAACCCCGAATCCGGCGACACTCAAATTCCTTCCGGGTGAAGAAGTCATGGGCCGTCTTGGCACGGCCAACTTCGTTAAGGGTGACGAAGCCATCAAATCGCCGCTTGCCCGCAAGCTGTTTGAAATTGATGGGATTGCCGGTGTTTTCCTCGGCGGTGATTTCATCACCATCACCAAGGATGACTCCAAGGACTGGCAGACCCTGAAACCGCAGATTCTTGGCGGGATCATGGAACATTACACGTCGGGTCAGCCGGTTCTCGATCAGGACTCCAACGCCGCCACCGGTACCAGCTCTGCTGCCGAAGGCGATGATGAACTGGTCAGCCAGATCAAGGAACTGCTTGATACCCGCGTGCGCCCGGCCGTGGCACAGGATGGTGGTGACATCGTCTTCCACCGTTTCGAAGATGGCGTGGTCTTCCTTGAAATGCACGGCGCATGTGCCGGCTGCCCGAGCAGCACCGCGACGCTCAAGATGGGCATCGAAAACATGCTACGCTATTACGTGCCCGAAGTTCAGGCCGTCGAACCGGTCATGGCTGACTGAACCTGACCCGGTTATCGGACACCTCACCGACAAGATGGCGTCCGACCATCCGGTGAACTGACCGCGCACGGATTTACGAGTCGTTAACAAATTCAGACGCCCGGCGTGAACTTTAACCCGCGCCGGGCGTAAAAATTATGCGCTGAACGAAAAGGTTTTCTTGGCGTTTTCAACTCTCGGAGATATTGCCCGTTGCGATCATCGCGCGCGGCAGGCATAGATAACCTCCACTTGGGATGGACAGTTCGACTGATCCTGGAGATTCAACAATGACTAGCGCAAAAACAAACAGTTACAGGAATGTTGCGCTCGCTTCGATTTTCGGAGCGGTTGTTTTCCTGTATATTGGGCTTTTCGCCGGAATTGATCTTTCTCCAACTCCGGAAGGTTTTGAGACAGAAACCGTCGAAGTCACGGCAGATGAAGCCGTTATCAAAAAGAAGAAAACGGTTTATCGCCGCGGCCCGGAAGTCATCGCACTCAGCCAGTATTTCAAAAGCATCGGCTATCACCTCAATGAGGTGGGCGAAGTTCCGCGCGTCTATATCAAGCGCGTACCCGAAGGCCTTGGCGAACTGGCATCGGTTGAAGAGCGCAAACAGCTTTTCCTGAAAATCATGCTGCCGCTGGCCATGCGCGTGAACGAAGAAATCACCGCGCGCCGTGAACGCCTGATGGCCATTCAGGCCAAGGGCATTTCCGGCACCCCGGTCAGCCAGGCCGATCAGCAATGGGTCAATCAGCTGATGAAGCGCTATCGCGTGACCGATGGCGGCATCAACGCCCTGCTTGAGCGCATTGACGTTATCCCGACCTCCCTGATCCTTGCCCAGTCGGCAGAGGAAAGTGGTTGGGGCACGTCACGCTTTGTGCGTAAAGGCAACGCCCTGTTTGGTCAATGGGCCTGGGGCGACGATGAAGGCATCGTGCCGAAAGATCGCGAAGATGGCAAAACCCACGTCATCAAGGCCTTTGGCAGCCTGATGGACAGTGTGCGCGCCTATGCACGCAACATCAACTCGCACCCGGCCTATCAGGAATTGCGCGAACGCCGCGCAACCCTTCGCGCCGAAGGCAAATTTATCAGTGGCTGGGAACTGGCCGAGACTCTGACCAAATATTCCGAGCGCGGCGAGGAATATGTCGACAGCCTGCATGCGATCATGAGTGTGAACGGGCTGAACGAGCTTGATGGTCTTGATTTTGCGGCAGGCGACGTCCCGCCGCCGCCAAAGGTGCTCGCCGCCCTTGAGGAATAATCCCAAGGGACAAAAGAGATAAATCAGGCACCAAGCCAGATAACCAAATAAAAAGGGACCCGCTCGGGTCCCTTTTTTGCTTCGGATATCAGAAGACCCGGTTATGGCCGTCCGCGATAAATCCAGCCCTTTTCCGATTTCAGCAACCGGATTTCATCCTCGACCACCCGACGGTCGCCCACCTTGTATTCGCCTTCCTTGAGCGTCAGCATCTTGGTTTTCACCAGATCAAGCGCATCGCGCACCGTGCTGCCAACATCATCCATCGTTCCGGCCGCCTTGCCCTTTTCGGTTACGTCATCGGCAAAATCGGCAACCGTGCGATCAAACACCAGCTCATAACGCACCATGACAAGCACTTCGTCATCGTCTTCGGAAATGCTGTTGGTTTTGGTCACGTTTTCAACATGGCCGACCTTGGCATAGGGATCATCGCGAAACCGTTCGATCACCGCCGTGGTGATTTCATCGGCTGTCGGTCCGCTGACCTGTTCATCTTCGCAGGCAGCAAGCAGCGGCAAAAACATGATAACGGCGAAAAACCGGGTCAACTGGCCCATGAGCGATTCCTGTTTTCTGGGTTTTGGCTTGAATTGCGGACTATTGCCTCTGTGATGTGGCAAAAATCAGGTCATCTGTCACATCCTGCCAACAATAACGTCGACAACGGGATATCTATGCCAAACAGGTTACCATTCATCCCGGTGAAGACTGCAGGCTGATTTTATTCGTAGGATCCCTGATGGCAACGATACATACACCATTTGATATGCTAATCGACACCAACCAGCTTACAGTCCTTGAAAATCAGGACGCCACCACCCGAAAGTCCGAGCAAAAAACGTGATATTCGATTTGATCATTGCCATCGCAACTATCGGCATTGCGATTGTGCTGTCCATGCCCCGCGTTTCGCGTTCCACCACCTGGCGCGCTGTCGTGACGCCGCTGGCCTCGATCATCGGCAGTGGTTTCTTGCTGCTCGGTCCGGTCCTTAATCTGGGATATGGCGGCTATGCGCCGCTTGTGATGCTGGCACTTTGTGGTGTGGCTTATCTGTATGGCGCGGTGATCCGAAACAACATCCAAGCCGGCGAAGAAGCCATCATTGACGGCACCTATGGCAAACTCGCAAAGCGTGTTGAAACCCTTTCTTCTTGGGCGCTTGCCTTTGCCTACATCATTTCGGTGACCTATTACCTGAATCTGCTCGGCGCCTTTTCGCTGAGCCTGACGCCATTTGATTCCACCCTTGATGCCAAACTGATGACCAGTGGCGTCTTTGGCATCATTGTCATGGTTGGCTGGTCACGCGGATTCAAAAGCCTTGAGCGGCTTGAATATGTCTCGGTCGGTTTGAAATTGGCAATCATTACCGGGCTTCTGGTCGGGCTGATGGCCCATTTCGGCAAGCAGGCCATTGACGAGAAACTGATTTTCAATCCCCAGAACGTCACCGGATGGCCGGCCATTACCATGGCCTTTGGTCTTTTGATCACGGTTCAGGGGTTCGAAACATCGCGCTATCTGGGATCAAGCTATGATGCCGAAACCCGTATTCGATCCATGCGCCTTGCCCAATGGCTTTCGACCCTGATCTATCTGATTTACATCCTTCTGATTTCTTATGTTTTCGCCCCTGACCAGATGTCGTCCTCGGAAACGGGCATTATCGATATGATGGGGATCGTCGCCCCGATCCTGCCCTTCATGTTGGTGGCGGCTGCCATGGCATCGCAATTCAGTGCCGCAATTGCCGATACCAGCGGATCGGGCGGACTGTTTGCCCAACTGTCGCGAAACCGCATTACCGAGCCACAGGCCTATCTGGCGCTGGGGATTATCGGTATCGCCCTGACATGGTCAGCAGACATCTTCGCGATTGTCAGCTATGCATCGCGCGCCTTTGCCATCTATTACGGCCTGCAAGCGGCCTTGGCGGCCATCATTTCAGTCCGCCGTGGCAATCCGGGCAAGGCCGCGTTCTTTGCCGTGCTGGCCGCCTTGGGGGCTGCTATCGCCATTCTGGGACAGCCGGTCGAATAAGCCCCCTGCCCCTTTAAGGTTCGCCCTGCCTCGAACAGAAAAAAGGCGGAGCCTGAAAAATCAGCTCCGCCTTTTTGATCTTTGATTTCAGAACGGCTTAGCCGTGCTCTGCCTCGTGGGCGGCAAGGGCTGCCAGGTTCACCAGATCGTTCACGGTTGCCCCCATCTGGGCGATCTGGGCCGGTTTTTCCAGACCGATCATCACCGGACCGACCACCGTGCCACCGCCCAGCTTATCAAGCAGTTTGGAGGCCGTGGTTGCCGCGTGGAGCGCCGGCATGACCAGAACGTTGGCCGGACCCGACAGACGGCAGAACGGATAAAGCTTCAGAAGCTCGGTATCGAGTGCCACATCAACCGCCATGTCGCCATCGAACTCGAAATCGACATTGCTGCTTTCAAGGATGCCAACGGCTTCGCGGATACGGTCGGTATCCTCGCTATACGGGTTGCCGAAGGTCGAGTGCGAAACCATCGCCACACGCGGCTCATGCCCCATCTGACGGGCCTTGGCAGCCGCCTGAATGGCGATCTCGGCCAGTTCCTCGGCATTGGGCAGGTTGTGCACACGGGTATCGGCGATGAACACCGTCCGGCCCTTGGCAATCGCAATTGAAAGCCCCATCGGGATTTCGCCCGGCTTGGCATCGATCACACCGGCAACATCGGCGAAGCTTCGATTGAAGTTCCGGGTAAGCCCGGTGATCAAACCATCGGCATGACCCTGTGCCACCATGACAGAGGCAAACACGTTACGCTTCTGGTTGACCATGCGCTGGCAATCACGCCACAGGAAGCCCTTGCGCTGCAGGCGCTGATAGAGGAACTCGGCATATTCCGCGTTATGCTTGGAAAGGGCCGCGTTGCTGATTTCAACACCATCAAGGCTTTCAATACCAAGCTTCTTGGCACTTTCATGGATGCGGTCTTCGCGCCCGATCAGGATCGGCGTGCCATAGCCCGAATTGCGATACGCCACTGCTGCGCGGATCACCGTTTCTTCCTCGCCCTCGGCAAAGGCGATGCGTTTCGGGTGCGCACGGACATAATCGGAAATCAGCTGCAAATGGGCTGCCGTCGGATCAAGACGACCACGCAGCTGATTTTCATATTCTTCCATATCAATGATCGGACGACGCGCCACACCGCTATCCATCGCGGCCTGGGCAACCGCCTTGGGCACGGCGGTAATCAGGCGCGGGTCAAACGGGGCAGGGATGATATATTCCGGACCATATTGCAAACGACGCCCGGAATAGGCCGCGGCCACTTCATCAGGCACGTCTTCACGGGCAAGCGATGCCACCGCGTGGGCTGCGGCAATCTTCATGTCCTCGTTGATCGTGGATGCCTGAACATCAAGCGCACCGCGGAAGATATACGGGAAGCCAAGCACGTTGTTGATCTGGTTCGGATAATCCGAACGCCCGGTGGCGCAAATCGCGTCATCACGAATAGCAGCAACTTCTTCCGGGGAAATTTCCGGATCCGGGTTGGCCATGGCAAAGATGATCGGCTGTTTGGCCATGCTTTTGACCATGGCTGATGTCACCGCCCCCTTGACCGACAGGCCAAAGAACGCATCAGCGCCCTTCATCGCATCGTCAAGCGACCGGGCATCGGTATCCGCCGCATGGGCCGATTTCCACTGGTTCATGCCGTCTTCACGGCCCTTGTAGATCACCCCGCGCGAGTCACACATGATCACGTTGTCATGGGCAACACCCATGCTTTTAACCAGTTCGCAGCATGCAATCGCAGCCGCACCGGCCCCGTTGATGACAAGCTTGATGTCTTCAAGTTTGCGACCCGTCAGGTCACAGGCATTGATCAGCCCCGATGCCGCAATGATCGCCGTGCCATGCTGGTCATCATGGAACACCGGAATGTCCATGACTTCGCGCAGGCGCTGTTCGATGATGAAGCATTCCGGCGCCTTGATGTCTTCAAGGTTGATCCCGCCAAACGATGCGCCCAGGAAGCGTACGCAATTGACGAACTCGTCGACATCTTCGGTCGACACTTCAAGATCGAACCCATCCACATCGGCAAAGCGTTTGAACAGCACCGCCTTGCCTTCCATCACCGGCTTGGAGGCCAGCGCACCAAGATTGCCAAGGCCAAGCACGGCAGTGCCGTTGGAAATGACCGCAACGATGTTGCCCTTGGAGGTGTAATCATAGGCAGTTGCCGGGTTCTTGGCGATTTCAAGACACGGCACCGCAACACCCGGTGAATAGGCGAGCGAGAGGTCGCGCTGAGTGGTCAGCGGTTTGGATGCGGTGATTTCGATTTTGCCGGGGCGGCCGCTGGAATGAAACAGCAGCGCTTCACGGTCACGAACCTTGATTTCTGTATCTGACATTGTGTTTTTCACTGACGCTTGCGTGGTGAGATGGAAAGCAACCTGTACGGTCTGTTTTGTTCTTGAGTTCTGATTTTCCTGATCGACAAGTTTGCGGCGTGGGACCGTCTTGTCGGACCGCCCAATAAATCAGGCTTCGCGCCCCGGGTCAAAGGCGACGTTAACGGCAACCGCAAAATTACGTAGCGTTTTCCGTATGTTGCGGCGCAACATTGGCTTCTGATGCGGCCCGTTTCACATGTGCAAATGCAATGGTGGATCCGCCCGCCCCATCGACCCGGGCGCCATGGCTGGCAGTAAGTGCTGGTTTTTCAGAGGCGTAATCACGCGTGCGCAAAGGCCCCTTGGGATTGCCGTTTTTATTGCGCCGCGCAAACCGACCCGCCGATTGGCACAAATATGAACTTTCCACGATACGAAAAACGGGGGCCAATGCCCCCGTGTTCCTGTTGCCTTAGCAGCAAAATCAATCGTTCTCGGCGGACTCTGTCATCCAGCTGCCCGCCACGCCAAAACGTGCGGATTACTTCGGTGAATGCAGATGGATGTTGGTGGCACCATTCTGTTCAAGAATGGCGCGTGCCTTGGCCTCGGCACCGTCATGGTCCGGGTCGATCCGAACCCACAGAATGACCGATCCGGCGTCCACCGCGCGGGCGAAATCCTCGGTATGCGGGGTGGAGGTCACTTCTTCGATAAATTCACGAAGTGCGACTGCGCCAACACCGGCCCCGACCGCAATGGCGGCGGCGGCTGTGGCAGCGCCCCCAAACAGGGCAATCGCGCCAGATGCCACCAGCGGCACTTCATATTTGGTTTCACCCACCAGTGCGGTCAGCACATCGGACCAGGACCGACCATCCTTGCCTGCAACATCGATGGATTCGTGGGAGCTTAGAACCGACAGATCGGTGCGTTCAAACCCGGCATCGCGGAGCGCACGCAGAGCCGCATCGAAACCGTCCTTGGTATCAAACAGTCCGACCAGTTCCGGGGCCTGCGGGATGGTCTGTTCTTCTGCCATTTTGTACGCTCCTTGCTCACTGTTATTCTGTCGCGGAAAACGACAGTTGGTTGTTGGTCACGATCTTTATATATTCGCAGAAATTCAGGCGTTGCAATGGCATAGATCAAGTTTTATCACCCCGCCAGTTTCCTGCTCTCGTCTTTGCCTTCAGGGTTTGCTATCAAGTCATCATGAACCAGATCGCCGATAAATCCGATACCACACCGACCGCACCTTCTTTTTCCAGAGACGGCGCGACGCCAATGATGATGCAGTTCCTTGAAATCAAGGAACAGTATCAGGACTGCCTGCTGTTCTATCGGATGGGCGATTTCTACGAGCTGTTCTTTGACGATGCGGTCAAAGCCGCCGAAGCCCTTGATATTGCCCTGACAAAACGTGGCAAGCATCAAGGTAACGAAATTCCCATGGCCGGTGTTCCCGTCCATAGTCACGAAACCTATCTGCAACGTCTGATCCGCAAGGGCTTCCGGGTTGCCGTCTGTGAACAGATGGAAGACCCGGCCGAGGCCAAAAAACGCGGTGCCAAATCCGTGGTCAAACGCGGTGTTGTCCGCCTGATCACGCCGGGCACCCTGACCGAAGACAGCCTGCTGGATGCCCGGCGCCACAATTATCTGGCCGCCGTATCGGAAGTCCGCGGCAAGATCGGTCTGGCCTGGCTTGATATGTCGACCGGTGATTTCTTTGTGCAGCCGTGCGAAATGGCCGGTCTTGGTGCCGCCCTTGCCCGGCTTGATCCGGGTGAAATCCTGTTTTCGGAAAAGATGCTGAACCGATCAGAAGTGTTCGACATCTATGCCGAATATAAAAACATCATCACCCCGCAGCCGACCGCGCGCTTTGATGCTGAAAATGCGCAGCTTAGGCTTAAGAAGCTCTATGAAGTCGAAGCCCTTGATGCCTTTGGCGGGTTTGAGATCGCCGAGCTTTCGGCTGCCGGTGCGTTGATTGATTATGTCGAACTGACCCAAAAGGGCCAGATGCCCCGCCTTGCCCCGCCGACCCGCGTGGCAGAGGGGGCTGCGATGGAAATCGATGCCGCCACCCGTCGGTCGCTGGAGCTGATCCAGACCCAGTCGGGCGAACGCAAGGGATCGTTGCTGTCCGTCATTGACCGCACCCGCACCGGGGCCGGTGCACGTTTGCTGGCGGCGCGCCTGTCCGCCCCGCTGACCAATGCCGATGAAGTCAACAAGCGCCTTGATCTGGTGGAATATTTCCATGATCGCGACGGCTTGCGGTCTGATCTGCGCGCCGCCCTTGGCGAATGCCCCGATATCGAACGCGCACTTTCGCGCCTGTCGGTCGGGCGCGGTGGCCCGCGTGATCTGGCGGCGATGCGCGACGGGCTGTCCTGCGCCTTTGCGATTGGCAACCTGCTGAACAAACCCGATGGCGGCAATGATGGCCTGACTGCACAGCCAGAAGCCCTTTCTGATCATTTGACCATGATGGGCCATCACGGCGATCTGATTGATCTGTTGCGCCGGGCAATCGCCGAAAGCCTGCCGCTTCTGGCCCGCGATGGTGGCTTCATTGCTGGCGGCTATCACCCGCCGCTTGATGAGCTGCGCATGCTTTCAAGTGAAAGCAAAAAGCTGATCGCCAACCTGCAGGCCCGCTATACCGAACAAACCGGGATTTCCAACCTTAAGGTCAAGCATAACAACGTACTTGGCTATTTCA
This sequence comes from Thalassospira sp. ER-Se-21-Dark, assembly GCF_017922435.1. Classification (NCBI taxonomy): domain Bacteria; kingdom Pseudomonadati; phylum Pseudomonadota; class Alphaproteobacteria; order Rhodospirillales; family Thalassospiraceae; genus Thalassospira; species Thalassospira sp. ER-Se-21-Dark. Next base: position 1,227,447 of record NZ_VDEZ01000001.1, read on the forward strand.
TCGAAGTATCGGCCAAAACCGCCGACAAGATGATGGAGATGGATGAGTTTATCCATCGCCAGACCATGGCCAATGCGGTGCGCTTTACCACCGTCGAGCTGTCCGAACTTGAAAGCAAGGTCTCGAAGGCCGGTGATCAGGCGCTTGCCCTTGAACTTGAACTGTTTGACGAACTGGTGGCCGCCGTTCTGGCCAAGGCCGATGACATCGCCAAATGCGCAAGTGCACTGGCCGGGCTTGATGTATCCGCTGCCCTGGCCGAACTCGCCCGCGATCAGGGCTGCATTCGCCCCAACATCGATAACAGCCTTGCCTTTGACATCACCGCGGGCCGCCATCCGGTGGTTGAGGCCGCCTTGCGCGAAAATGGCGATGCACCCTTTGTTGCCAACGATTGCCGCCTTGAAGATGAACAAAGCCTGTGGCTGATCACCGGTCCGAACATGGCCGGTAAATCGACCTTCCTGCGCCAGAATGCATTGATTGCGGTTCTGGCCCAGATCGGGGCGTTTGTCCCGGCGACAAGTGCCCATATCGGCGTGATTGACCGGCTGTTTTCACGTGTCGGTGCGGCCGATGATCTGGCGCGCGGGCGATCCACCTTCATGGTAGAAATGGTGGAAACCGCATCGATCCTTAATCAGGCAACCGACCGGTCGCTGGTGATTTTGGATGAAATCGGGCGTGGCACGGCAACCTTTGATGGCCTGTCGATTGCCTGGGCGGTGGTTGAAAACCTGCATGAAATCAATCAGTGCCGCGGTCTTTTCGCCACCCACTATCATGAACTGACGGCCCTTGCCGCCAAGCTAAAACACCTGTCGTGTCACACCATGCTGATCAAGGAATGGCAGGGCGAGGTCGTCTTCCTGCATGAAGTCGGCGCAGGCAGCGCGGATCGATCCTACGGCATTCACGTCGCCCAGCTGGCCGGCCTGCCAAAGCCCGTGATCAAGCGCGCCGAACAGGTGCTCAAGACCCTTGAAAAGGGCGAACAGGGTGGCGCGGTGTCGAAGCTTGCCGATGACCTGCCGCTGTTTGCGGTTGCCATCGAACAGGCCGCCAAGGAGGAACGCACAAGCGCCCCGGCGCTTTCGGATGCGCAAAAGGCGCTGCTTGATGCGGTTGCCGATCTTGATCCCGATAACATGACCCCGCGCGAAGCCCTCGATGCGCTGTATCGTCTTCAGTCGCTGAAGGGCTGATCACCTGCAAAACAGGCGACCTATCCCCATATCAGGTGCGTGTCTGCCGATCGGACTTGCGCACGCATTTGATGCGGATAGATGAAATTGGCGCTATGGTGCGGCAACTGTTAAGAAAATTGATATATAAACCCTGTCGCCTACAGACCGCACGCCAGGGCCGAGGAAACCGACCAACGTGACCTACAAGATCAAGAAGCAGCGCGAAATCATCGACCGCAAAAAGGTCTTTGCCGAGCTTGAGGCCATCGCCAACGATCCGGCACTCAAAAGCTTCAAACAGCGCACCGCCGTTCTCAACAAGCTGAAATCAGTACTTGAGGCCGGGCGATCTGTTATCCGCGCACGCTTTGAAGAAAGCAATTCCGGGCAGGACACCGTCTTTTCCAACAGTTTCCTGATGGATCAGATCGTTCGCCTGATCCATGATTTTGCCACCACGTTCGTCTATCCGCTGCACAATCCGACCAATGAGCAACGCATGTCGGTGGTGGCCGTCGGCGGTTATGGCCGCGGTGACATGGCACCGCATTCGGATGTCGATATCCTGTTTCTATTTCCCTACAAACAGACCGCACACGGCGAACAGGTCGTTGAATTCATTCTTTATATGCTTTGGGATCTGGGGCTTAAGGTCGGTCATGCGACGCGCTCGGTCGATGATTGCCTGCGCATGGGCAAACAGGACATCACCATTCGCACCAACCTGCTTGAAAGCCGCTTTGTCTGGGGTGATGAGGAAACCTATAAACTGTTTCGCACCCGCTTCATGGAAGAACTGGTCAAGGGCAGCGGCATCGAGTTCATCGAAAAGAAGCTTGGTGAACGCGACGAACGCCACACCCGCATGGGCGATTCACGCTATGTGGTCGAACCCAACGTCAAGGATGGCAAGGGCGGGCTTCGCGATCTCCATACCCTGTTCTGGATTGGCAAATATCTTTATCGCGTCAATTCGCCGATGGAGCTGGTCGATCTCAAGGTCCTGACGCGCAAGGAAGCGCGCGGCTTTCTTAAGGCACAGAACTTCCTGTGGGCGGTGCGGTGCTGGTTGCATTACCTGTCTGATCGCGAAGAAGACCGCCTGACGTTCGATATGCAGCGCGATATTGCCGAACGGCTTGGCTATACCGATCATGCCGGGGCATCGGGCGTCGAACGCTTCATGAAGCACTATTATCTGATGGTGAAGCATGTCGGGAACCTGACGCGCATCTTCTGTGCTGCCCTTGAAGAAAGCCATCAGCGCCGCCCGCTGATCCGTTTTCCGGGCAAGCTGTTTGGCACCAAGGAAATTGACGGGTTTGAGCTGCGCAATGAACGCCTGACGGTTGAAAGCCTTGATGTCTTCAAGAACGACCCGATCAAGATTTTGCGCCTGTTTCTGGTTGCCCATCAGAACCGGGTCGGCATTCATCCCGAAACGCTGCGCTGGATCACGCAAAGCCTGAAATACGTTGATCACAAGCTGCAAAACGACCCGGATGCCAACGAGGTTTTCCTTGAAATCCTCACCCAGCGTGACAGCCCGGATGTCACACTCCGCAAGATGAACGAGGCCGGTGTTCTTGGCCGTTTCATCCCCGATTTCGGCCGTGTCGTTGCCCAGATGCAGTACGACATGTACCACACCTACACCGTGGACGAGCATACCATCAGGGCGATTGGCGTGCTAAATCAGATCGAGTCCGGCGAACTTGCCGAAGACGCCCCGGTTGCCACCCGCATCATGGGTCAGGTGATTTCACGCCGTGTGCTGTATGTCGCGGTATTGCTCCATGACATTGCCAAGGGCCGTGGCGGCGATCATTCGGAGCTTGGGGCCGAAGTCGCCGAAAAGCTCTGCCCGCGGCTGGGTCTGTCCCCGGCCGATACCGAGGCGGTCGCCTGGCTGGTCAAGGCGCATCTGTGGATGAGCCTGACCGCGTTCAAGCGTGACCTGAATGATCCCAGTACCATTCGCGCCTTCGCCGATCTGGTGCAATCGCAGGAACGCTTACGTCTGTTGTTGTGCCTGACGGTGGCCGATATCCGCGCGGTGGGTCCCAATGTCTGGAACGGCTGGAAGGCCACCCTGCTGCGTGAACTTTACTATGCCACCGATGATATGCTGTCAGGGGGTCTGAATGCCGATAGCCGCGATTCGCGCGTTGAAAATGCGCAAAACGCATTGCGCGACGCGCTCAAGGACTGGCCCGAACAGGACATCGAGGACTTTATCGAACGCGGCTATCCGTCCTATTGGCTGAGCTTTGATACCGAAATCCACGTCCATCACGCCCACCTGACCCGCGATGCCCGAAATTCCGGGGCCGAGATCACGGTGGATGTCCGCATCGATACCGAAATTGATGCCACCGAAATCACCGTCCACACCACCGACCATCCCGGCCTGTTTTCCCAGATTGCAGGCGCAATGGCGCTGTGCGGGGCCAACGTGGTCGATGCCAAGATCCTGACCCTTGCCGATGGCATGGCGCTCGATACCTTTTTCGTGCAGGACACCAATGGCGAGGCGTTTAACGACTCCACCAAACTTGATCGCCTGCGCGACACGCTGGAAAAGGTCATTTCCGGGCAGATTCGCCCCAGTCAGGAAATCGAACGCCGCCAGACCAAGGACAACAAGCACCGCACCGCGGTCTTCAAGGTCGAACCGAATGTCATTATCGACAACAAGGCCAGCCGCACCCATACGGTGATTGAAATCACCGCCCGTGACCGGCTGGGCCTGCTTTATGACATCACGCGCGCGCTCCGTGATCTTTCGATGCAGATTGCCTCTGCGCGCATTTCCACCTTTGGCGAACGCGCGGTTGACGTCTTCTATGTCAAGGATGTGTTCGGGCTCAAGATCGACAGCCGCACCAAGTTTGTTCAGGTCAAGGAAACCCTGACGCAGGCGATTCGCAACGACTAGCGCGTTTCACAATCGCCGTAAAACAAACCGGATCGATCCAATACCCATGCGCTACCCTAGGCAACGCCACGGTATGGATCAGATCCGGATGTACCAGCCGTTAGGGCCAGTAAACTGCTCGAATTATATTTCTTTGGAAATTGTGACGGACGAGGAAGGGTAAAACCAAACCCGACAGCGTGACCTGTTATTCACGGTGTCGAAATCCTCGGAGTGCAGCAGGTTGAGGTGGATACCGTATTTCCCCGCCCGTCCAATATGAGGCTCGCGTCCCAACGAACCCTCAGCGAATGTGAATATGCGGGTGTTGCAACTGTTTTTCTGTGACGGCTGTCACAGGGACCCCAAAAAAATCACCTAATTCAATCACTTTCACAAAAATGCGATATACGCCGCGGTTTTAGGCCTCAAAAATTACGACTATTTTCACCTTCGACTGTCAGATTTCTGTGCATCAAACGTGAAAATACCGCAATCGCACGTCATCACCGGCAGAATCGCGCCCTTTGGTGACGCTTAAATACGGAACGCTCTCGAATGTCGCTTGTCCGCTCTATCGCCACGGTGAGTGGCTTTACGCTGTTATCCCGCCTTCTGGGATTTTGCCGCGATATTCTGATTGCCGGGATGCTCGGTGCGGGCGGTATAGCTGATGCGTTCTTTGTCGCGTTCAAGTTTCCCAACCTGTTTCGTCGCCTGTTTGGCGAAGGCGCATTTTCCGCGGCCTTCATCCCGCTTCTGGCCGGCGACATTGAAAAACGCGGTATGGACGCAGCCCGCGAATTTGCCGCCCGTGCGATGTCGATGCTGATCCTGATCACCGGTTTTCTGGTCGCAGTCATTGAAATCCTGATGCCCTGGGCGATGTATGTGTTCGCGCCGGGTTTTGCCGAAAACCCCGAAAAGTTCGAACTCGCCGTTGAACTGTCGCGCATTACCTTCCCCTATCTGGCCTTCATATCCGCCGTCGCCCTGATGTCGGGCGTGATGAATACGCTGCATCGCTATGCCGCGGCCGCCGCCGCCCCGATCATTCTCAATATCTGTTTGATCGGTGCCTTGCTTGGCCTGACCACCATCACCGACACACCGGCCCACGCCCTTGCATGGGGGGTGGCAATTGCCGGTGTGGCGCAGTTCCTGATGCTGGTGATTGCCTGTAAGCGGGTCGGCTTTGCCATAAAATGGCAGATGCCGCGTGTTGATGACCGCATCAAGCTTCTGGGCAAACGCATGATCCCCGGCATGATTGGCGCCGGCGTCTATCAGATCAATCTTCTGATCGACACGATGCTGGCCTCCCTTGTCTCTGATGGCGCGGTCTCCTGGCTTTATTATGCCGATCGCGTGCAACAATTGCCACTGGGTGTGATTGGCATTGCGATTGGCACTGCGCTGTTGCCGACATTGTCGCGCCAATTGCAGGGTGATGATGCCAAAACCGCGATGTATAGCCAGAATCGCGGCATTGAAATCGCGCTTTTGCTCACCCTTCCGGCTGCCATTGCCCTTGGGGTCATGGGCCTGCCGGTGATCAATGTTCTGTTTGAACGCGGGGCATTTGGCGCGGAAGAAACGCTTATGACCGGCATGGCACTGACCGTGTTTGCCTTCGGCTTGCCGGCCTCGGTTCTGGTCAAGGTTCTCGCACCCGGTTTCTTTGCGCGCGAAGACACCAAAACACCGATCCGTATCGGCATATCCTGCATGGTGCTAAATATCATTCTGATCGTGGTGCTGATGCCATGGTTCGGGCATCTTGGCATTGCAGCCGCAACCTCGGTTTCGGTCTGGGTCAATGCGACCTCGCTTGGTTTTATTTTGCATCGCCGGGGCGACCTAACCTTTGATACCCGCCTTGCCCGGCGCGTACCGCGCATTCTTGTTGCATCCGCACTTATGGGATCGGCACTCTGGTTTGCGATTGATGCCTTCTGGCAAAATGATGCGCTTTCGATCACACGCATCATCACCATGGCGGCGATTGTAACCGGGGGTATGGCTGTATATGCGATTGCGGCCCAACTGCTTGGTGCGACCAGCTTTTCCGAGCTGAAAGCGACGCTCAAACGCGGAAAACCCGCCTGATCACAATTAATCGACACGTTTCCAGACAAGCAGCTTGACCAAATCGGGCCAGACCCTAAACTCGCGCGCTGTTTGCTTGCATGCTCGTCCGCCGGCGGGTGTCCAAAACCTGGCGGAGTATGCAGGCCCTGTTAAACATAAATTGAAATGGACGACGACGTTATGGAACGTGTGTTTTCGGGCGCTCAGCCCACCGGTAACCTTCACCTTGGCAACTATCTTGGCGCGATCCGCAACTGGGTCGAACTGCAGAAGAAATATGAATGCATCTTCTGCGTGGTCGATATGCATGCCATCACGGTCTGGCAAGACCCCAAGGAACTGCGTTCCAACATTCGCGAACTGGCGGCCAGCATGATTGCTTCGGGCATTGATCCGGAAAATCAAGTGCTGTTCAACCAAAGCCAGGTTTCCGCCCATGCCGAACTGGCCTGGATCTTTAACTGTGTCGCGCGCATCGGCTGGATGAACCGCATGACCCAGTTCAAGGAAAAGGCGGGCAAACATCGCGAAAACGCGTCGCTCGGCCTTTACGCCTATCCAAGCCTGATGGCGGCTGACATTCTGGCCTATAAGGCGACCCATGTGCCGGTCGGCGAAGACCAGAAACAGCATCTTGAACTGGCGCGCGATATCGCGTTGAAATTCAACACCGATTACGAGGTCGAAGGCTTCTTCCCGCAGCCCGAACCGCTGATCCTGGGTCCGGCAACCCGTGTGATGTCGCTGCGTGACGGTTCGAAAAAGATGTCAAAGTCCGATGCGTCCGATATGTCGCGCATCAACATGACCGACGATGCCGAGACGCTTGCCAAAAAAATCCGCAAGGCAAAAACCGATCCGGAACCGCTACCAAGCGAGGTCGCCGGTCTTGAAGGCCGCCCGGAAGCCAAGAACCTGATCACCATCTATGCAGCGCTGACCGACAGCACCGTCGATGCGGTTCTGACAGAACATGGCGGCACCCAGTTCTCTGGCTTCAAACAGGCGCTGACCGACGTGGTTGTCGAAAATCTGGCACCGATCACCGAGGAAATGGCGCGCCTCAAAGCCGATCCGGCCTATATCGACTCTGTACTGGCCAAGGGTGCCGAGCGTGCCAACGCCATCGCCCAGCCGATCCTCAAAGAGGTCAAGGAAATCGTCGGCTTCCTGAACAGCTGATCGCGTCAGACCATCTGAACATCAAAAAGCCCGCCGGTGTAAACCAGGCGGGCTTTTTTGTTTTGATTTCGAAACGTGCCTTATCAGATTGCATTTCCGGACGGTGAAGGCTTCTGCTGCATCGCCTGATATTTCTTCAGACCATCCATCATCGTCTGGCTGAACCATGCACCCACCGGCGCATCGCCATTCAGGTTATCAGACGCCTGTTGCAAAAGCGGATGGTCAGTCGGCGCGTCAGCAGCCGGTGCACTGGCGGGAAGGGCTGATCCACCCCGGTCTGCATTGGCAACATCATATCCGTCATGGGCATTTTCCGGGCGATCATCAGCCACCGCGTTGCTGCTGGCGACGGCATCTGCCGCCATGGTTTGTGCCTTGTCACGCCCAAGCGCGGCGTTAAAGCGGGCCGCCATTTCGGCTGCCGACAATGGCGTGCCATCTGGCGACGTGGTCTGTATGTCGCTGGCCTTGCGTTCTGCGGTCTGGGCCTTCACGGCATTCAGTTTGGCGTATTTGGCTTCGTGGGCAGCCATTTCAGCAGAAATCGCGAAACCAGTGGTCTGGCGGCTGACCCGGCCGCTGCTGGCGGCACGTGCCCAGACAGTATTGGCGTCACCGGTGCTGGTGACCGGCCGACGTGCGGTTTCGGTTGCCGTCGAATTGGATGCGACGGTCCGGTTGAAGGCAGATACCGGGTTCGCCGTTCCTGCCGATGCCATGGCAACAGTCAGTTCTGCTGGATCGGTTGAAGGTGTGGCAGATGCCGAAGCAAGTTCTGCCTCAGGCTGTTTTGATGCTGCACTTTGCGCTGCTTGTGCAACTGGCGAGGCATTCTGCGTGTTCTGCGCAATTTGCGCGCCTTGTGCACCCTGCGCACCTTGTGCCCACGGCACATTCAAATCAGAAGCCTGAACGCCCGTGCTGCCGGTTGCGGTATTTGATGCCAGCATGGCCTGATCAACCGGGGCCGTTGGTGCGGACTGGACAATGGTGGCCTGTTCGGCCGGGCTGACGGATTGTGATTGCGCGCCAGCCATCCAGGGCAGAACCAGATCGCCCTGATAGGCGCCTTTTTGCGCAACCGTGGTTGCCTGATTGGTGGGCGCGTTCGCATTGCCTGCATCGGCCACCGCCGTGCCATCATCAATGCCGCTGCCTCCAAACCCGTCTTCGACCATCGCCATGAAGTGGGTGCCGGTATCGTCGCCTGTGACCGCATCGACCACGGCGTCAATCGCCGCCCCGGCAAGGCCAAACACCCCGCCAAACAGGCCACCACCGGCCACGCGGGCACCATTGCCGATCTCATCACCGGTGAGCGAGCGATAAATCATCCCGACACCGGGAATATGTTGCAAGGGATTGATCACATCGAGGAAATCGGTGAATTCAAAGCCATCCTCGCCAAACATATATTGCGAGAATGTCCGGCCTTCGGACGTGCCAGAAAGCTGGTCGGCAGCATTGGACTGGGCAAACTTGCCGTTTGCCGCACCATTTGTGCCACCTGCACCGCCCGCGCTACCGGATAGGCTACCGGGCGAAATTTGCCGCCAATTTTCACCAATCGACATGTCTGTCCTCCTCTTGCCATCTGTTTTGCAAAAGGAGTGCCAATTTTAACGTATGCTAACGCTTTGAATTATAGTGATTTTCTTGGGAAAGAATTTCGCCGGACTTGCCTGTCGGAATCTTCTGCCGGGTAGCATCGGCATCTTCACGGCCCGCAGCTTATAAGAGCGGCTTAGAACAGATGGCCCGCCCGGTCCTTTTTGGTCTGCAGATAAAACTCGTTATGACCATTGGACGGGAATTTATGCGGGACACGCTCGGAAACCGTGACACCCCAGCTTTCAAGACCGGTCAGCTTTTCGGGGTTATTGGTCAACAAGCGCACGCTTTCAAAGCCCATCTGACGCAGCATTTCGGCCGCCGGGCGATAGACACGTTCATCGGCGTCAAAGCCAAGTTCCTCGTTGGCATCAAGGGTATCAAACCCGCGATCCTGCAGGGCATAGGCGCGCAGCTTGTTCACAAGCCCGATGCCACGCCCTTCCTGACGCAGATAAAGCACAATACCGCCCTGACCGCTTTTGGCGATTTCCGAAATCGCACCGCGCAGCTGCGGTCCGCAGTCACAGCGCAGCGACCCGATCAGATCGCCGGTAAAGCATTCCGAATGCAGGCGGATCAGCACCGGTTTGTCCTTGGCCGGTTCATCAATGACGATTGCCAGATGTTCCTGCCCGCCATCTTCCGGGCGAAACGCAATCACAGTGACGTTTTCGGCGTCTTCAAGCGGCACACGGGCTTCGCTGACCTGGCGCAAGGATGCAGCCGAGGCATTTTCATAACCATTGATGCTTTCAGACTGCAACACCAGAAGGTTCTGCGCGCGGGCAAGGGTTTCGAGCTGATCAGCACTGACCGGCACCGTCACAACCGCGGGCAATAAACGGGCAAGTTTCGCCAAACGGATGGCCGCATTTTCTGCCATGCTGACCGGTCGCCAATCGCCCGCAGGCAACGCATCAAGATCAAGCAACGGATTGGCAATCTCACCCAGACGATTGGCATCAACAGCCGATTGGTCGGCTGAAACAAAGGCGACAAACGGATCATCCTTGGCCGTCTGACCAAGCGATTTGGCCCGCACACGCGGCAGGACGATTGCCGGTGCAGTTTCGCTTCCGGCGATGTCACACAGACGTTGCAGACCATGTTGTGACAGCGGCTCGGCGGCAATCACCGCAACGCTGTGGGCTTCGCCATTGTCATACCCCTGAACCAGGACGATCTCGCCACGGCGCAAATCTGCCACGGCGCGGGAAACCGTTACCAGATCGGTTGCCGGGATCAGATTGCTATCATTTTGGGCCGTCACGGCGGAGCTTTGGGTCATCGGCATCTTGTCTTTGTGATCACAACATCGCGATCCGGTGGCTATGGGGCTGGATAAAGACCCGGTTTAATTCATATAAGCGCATCAGGCGATGCGAACCTGCTTGGTCGGTGATGCGCAAAATCGCAGGAAGACGCGTATCTTTCAAGATTTTACGACATCACGTTTTAGACAAATCGCCCCTACTACCTAATCCGGTTGGGCCGGGAGTTAAAGGACCAAACAGAAAACAGTTTGTTCTTGAAAATACAACTTAAGATGCTGATCCTATGGTTCAGCGCGGAATACGTAATGCATATATGGCGGGCCGGACCCGAAAGCGCCACAAAAACAAGCCGGTAAAATCAACATCAGGCGCAGACCCCGGATATGACGGCGGATCTGACAAGCAGCAAGGGATGGTGAATGTCGACAGGTAAACAGGTTCTGGTGGTTGAGGATGATGCAGCGCTCAGCCAGTCTTTGACGGAGCAGCTCAGACTTCATGAAGATTTCGAATGCGTGGTTGCCAACAGTGGCAAGGAAGCACTCGATCTTGCCAAGGATTCCTATTTTGATGTGATCCTGCTTGATGTTGGTCTGCCCGATATGGATGGCCGCGATGTCTGCAAACTGATGCGTCGCGCCAATGTCAAATCACCGATCATCATGCTCACCGGCGCCAATAGTGACTCTGACACCATTCTGGGTCTGGAATCGGGCGCCAATGACTATGTCACCAAGCCATTCCGCCTTAATGTGCTTTTGGCCCGCATTCGTGCGCATATCCGCCAGCATGAACAAAGCGAAGATGCCGTCTTTGTCATCGGCCCCTACAGCTTCCAGCCCAGCGCGAAAATCCTGATTGAAACCGCGACCGAGAAAAAAGTCCGCCTGACGGAGAAGGAAACCTCGATCCTGAAATTCCTGTTCCGGGCGGGCGACAAACCGGTCAGCCGCGAAACATTGCTGGACGAAGTCTGGGGCTATAACGCCGGTGTGACCACCCATACGCTTGAAACCCACGTCTATCGCCTGCGTCAGAAAATCGAAAAGGATCCGTCAAACGCGGCGATCCTGATTACCGAACCCGGCGGTTACAAGCTGATCCCCTGATCGGAAAACGGTTTTAGAACCCACCAAAAGAAAATCCCGCTGATGCGGGATTTTTTTTGTCACAGATGTCGGGTTGCGGCGTCTATGTTATCGCCCTGATTATCCACAGAACAGCCCAGATCATGCAATCTGGCGTTAAATACACAAAAACGACCTAAAACGCGGTCTGTTTTACAGGTTTTTACCCCGAATATCGATTTAGGTACCGCAATTTGGGCCATTTAAGGCCAATCAATAGCCCCGGGAGCCAAAAATTGCTGTCCCAACCCGAACATGGGTGGCGCCAAACCGGATTGCAACCTCGTAATCACCGCTCATGCCCATGCTTTTGATTTTCAGGCCATGGCGATCGGCAATCTTGCCAAGCAGGGTGAAATGCGGGGCCGGTTCTTCATCGACCGGGGGAATGCACATCAGGCCGATGATCGGAAGATCAAGCTCTTCACGACACATCTTGATGAAATCATCGGCATCCTTTGGCGCGATGCCGGCCTTTTGTTCTTCCTCACCGGTATTGATCTGAATGAACAGATCCGGGCAGGCACCGGTTTTATCGCGGTGTTTGGCCAATGCATTGGCCAGTTTCGGGCGATCCACCGTCTCGATCACGTCAAACAGTGCAACCGCGTCCTTGACCTTGTTGGTCTGAAGCGGCCCGATCAGGTGCAGCTCGATATCAGGAAACTCGGCGCGCAATCCCGGCCATTTCCCGGCGGCTTCCTGCACGCGGTTTTCACCAAACACACGCCGGCCATCCACAAGCGCCTTGCGCACATGATCGGCATCGTGGTTTTTGCTGACACAGACCAGCGTCACATCCCCCGGATCACGATCGGCGGCTTCACATGCCGCATTGATATTGCTCTGGATTTCGGCAAGGTTGACGGCAACATCGGTTTTGCCAGATGACAGATCATGACTGCTCATGGAGGGTGGTCCTTCATCGGTAACGCATTCAGGAACGGCAGGTATAGCTGCCAAGTCGGGAGTGTATCAATGGATAAGGCCCTGTTAAAGCAGGCACGCAGGCTCAATCTGCGCAATGGCGGCCCGAATTGCCCGATTCCACCGATTGTCCTGATGACCGATGATCAAAGATTACCCGATCCGGAACCCGTCATCCGTGCCCTGCCCCGCGACAGCATGGTCATTTTCCGCCATTATGATCATCCGATGCGGGCAAAACTTGGCGCAAAACTTCGCACCATCTGCCGCGCAAAGGGCATCCCTTTTTTGGTCGCGAATGATGTTGGGCTGGCGCTCAGGCTCGATGCCAACGGCATGCATTTCCCTGAATATCGCGCGCTGACCGATCCCGGTATTTATCAGCGAATTCCGGAACACTTTATGCGCACGTCAGCTTGCCACACCCCGAAAACGGTCCAACGGCTTGGACTTCTTCCAAAAACAGCACGTCCCGATGGTGTCCTGATTTCCCCGATTTTCCCTACCCAAAGTCATCCGGACGCAAATCCGATGTCACTTTCAGATATCCGCCAAATTTCAAGGATGTGCCACATGCTCGGCATGACACCGATCGGGTTGGGCGGCATTACCGCACAAACAATTGGGAAACTGCGGACCTCCGCACTTGCCTCCATCGCCGGGATCGGGTTTTCTGGTGCCAACACCCCGTCCCCCCATTGACCGGAGTTCTCCCGCAAAATGCCCCGGGCCCCACACCCCTCGCGCAAGACATTCACCCGTTTTGCTTCCAAACAGCCGTTTCAGTTTGGCCTGCCCAATGTCAGTTCCGGACTTACCCAGACGTCAGACAACAGTCCGATCTATTTCACTCGGGCAACATCGCTGCTGCGACGGCAAGTTCTGGCGAAGGCCGACGGGGTCAAGATCAAGTCGGATAATTATCGGTTTCAGGTTCTGCCGCGTGATGGCTGGGGCGAACGGGATTTTTCCGGAAAATCAGTGCTGTTTCTGATCCCCGATGACGCGCTTGGCGACTGTGTCGGTATGGCACTGTTTTTCCGGGCTCTCAAACAACGGTTTGGCGATATCCGGATTGGCGTTCTTAACGCTGGCAGCGCATCGGACATCTTTGCACTGGTGCAGGGAATCGAGATTTTTCAGCTGTTTATCTCGAGCGCACAGCTCAAACGTTTCGATCACGTAATTGATCTCAGTGAAATGGAAGGCTGGAGCGATATCGCCACCATGCCGGTCAATCCGGAAGAGGCGCTCTGCGAGGCGTTCGGCATTCCTCCTGTACCGTTGGAAAAACGGCAGCTAGCAACGGAAACACGCCTTAAGGTCGGGATCGTCCCAATGGCGTCCTCACCACTGCGCACACTTCCACCCAAGCTGGTCAGTGAAATTACCGCCATGTTGGCCAAACAGGATTGTGACATCACCCTCGTGCTCAATGCCTATCAAGGGGTGATGAAGGCTTATAAGGCCGCGCTGAATGATCTTGGCACCCGGAATGACGGCAACATCCAGATTGTTGATGGCTTCAAGACCATCGGCGATCTGGTCAAATTTGTCGGGCAGCAGGATTATCTCGTCGCCGCCGACAGCGGCCCCGCACATATTTCCAAGCTGTTCCAAACCCCGGGAATTGGCATTTACAGTTCCGCAGACGCCAAGACCCTGCAAGGACGCCACAAAAACCTGCGCAGATGGCAAAGCGATTTCACAGGACCGCATTGCAGCGCCCCCTGCGGGCTGGCAAAACTGCGCGCGACCGCGGATGGCAAGATCGGCTGTATGGGCAGTCTTGGTCTGCCAGTCAGCGAACTGCCCGACATCCCGGGGAAAAGCGATCCCGAACTGGCCCGTGCCTTGGTCACAAACGCGCCGGTGCCCTGCGTTGCCCGACTGGAAACCGATATTCCAGCGATATGTGACCTGATATCCCGGGACCTGGCCAAAACCTGATCTGACTGAGTTGACCCGCTCGACAAAAAGGCAAATTGGCAAAAAGAAAGGGTGGCCGAAGCCACCCTTTCAAAATCGATTCTAATTCCGAGGAATTAGAAGGACAGAGCCAGACCGGTAACAAGGCCGTAGCCATCATTGTCCTTCGTGATGTCCTGCGGGTTTACAGCATTGCTGTCAGCTTTCTGATCGAACCAGAAGATCGAGGACTTCCAGGCAACACCTGCACCCAGGGCATAGTTCAGACCGAGATCAATCGCGCTGATATCGCCTTCGCCATCAACATCTTCGTAACCATAGGACAGGGAAACGCTTGCCGCATCCATGGCGTAGGAAACACCGATGTCAAATGCGTCAAGCTCATTGCCACCGTCGTTCAGGCCAAAGTTGTTATTGCGCTCGTTAACGCCATAATCATCTTCGGTATGACCATAGGACGCACCAACCGTGAAGTTGCCAAAGCCAACATTAGTACCAAAGCCGTACCAGTTGCCTTCACCGGCATTTTCACCAACTGCCGACAGGGCCAATGCCACACCATCAAGATCAGCGCGGTATTCCAGACCACCGGAAACAATGTTGATACCGGTGCTTACGGTGTCGTTATTGTTCGATGCATTCTGGTCGGCATAGGAAAGACCAGCGCGGAAGCCGCCCAGGACCGGGGTGTAGTATGTCACACGCTTCTGGTCTCCGCTCGAACGAACGGTGTCGATCAGATATGCATCAACCCAGTTACTCATATCGCCGTCATTGACGCCAACCGGGCCAACAGACGGTGCGGTGATGCCCATGGCATCGGCTGCACTGTCGTTTTTACCCATTTCGATACGACCAAAGCCGCCATTGATGTACAGATACTGTTCGTCGACTTGGTCACCCGAAGACGACTCACCTTCGAACTGGATGTCAGCACCAACTTCGATGCCGTTATCAAGCGTGGTCGAACCGGAGAAGTGAACTTCGGTGTCGGACTGGAATGCGTTTTTGCGACCGCCAGCAGCAGTGTTGTCTTCATCAGCGAAGCCAGCCCACTGTTCCATGTAACCACCGACTGAAAGCTGGATCGGCTCGGAAGCCTGTGCGGTGCCTGCAGCGGCAACAGCGACGAGTGCGCTGGAAGCAAAAAGAATCTTTTTCATCATAACCCTCAATAGAATGACGTTGTGGGACGAAGGGGTTTGAACCGGACGGCCCTTCGTTCTGTCGAGGGTGATAAAGCCACTTTAGTGACTGATGGTCAATTAAGTTAAATGGGCAATGGTCATTTATATCGCTATGCGTTGCATTTTTGTCACATAATGTTTTGCAGTATTGAATTGTTAGTGTTGGTGCAGTGTTCGATGTTGTTGCCAATTCGGTAACTTCTCGAAAACGTCTATCTTTTTACTTCATATAAATGTCCATTGGTCATTTTATCGCTGCGCAAGTTAGCTCTCGAAAGGCTCTTACGTATGTCTATCCTGCAATCTCAGGGGTAGCGTTAGCTACTTGGAATGGGGGAATTAACAGCTATCGCCTATCGGCAAATTGCATCAAGAACATGATGGAAGCTGTTTGCTGACAAACATATGTTTGTCGGTTTGGTAAACTAGCTGCACCTTTGACAATCAAAGAGACTTTTGTTGCGACGCCCGTAAAGATCGCACGTGCTGAGCAGAAATGGTGACCAAAAACTAAGACAAAAAAAGAAGGGGGTGGAAAACCCACCCCCTTCAATTCTTCAGCTAATCCGGAAAGGATTAGAAGGACAGTGCGATACCGGTGATTGCACCGAAACCGTCGTTGTCCGAAGTAGCAGCGACTGCGTCATAGTCAAACCAGAAGACAGAAGACTTCCAGGTAACGCCTGCACCGAGGGTGTAAGCAAGGCCAAGGTCAACACCGTTGAACTCGTCTACGCCAGAGGTCGCAGCACTGTCTTCCATTTCAGCATACATGTAGGTTGCGGAAACGGTTGCAGCATCCATTGCATAGGAAACGCCGAAATCAACGCCCATGTTGTCATCTGCGGTGGTGGTGGTGTTTTCGTTCAGGCCGAACTCAGCTTCTTTCAGACCGTAGGAAGCACCAACGGTGAAGTTGCCGAAGCCAACGGTACCACCAACATGGTACCATTCACCTTCCTGCTTGGATTCGCCGGTTGCTGCGACAGCAATAGAAACGCCGTCGAAGTCAGCTTTGTATTCAACGCCGGCGGATACAACCGAGTCACCAGTGTTGGTGCGCTCGTCAGATGCCTCGGAACCATCGTCGTCGGTGTACGAAACACCAGCGCGGAAGCCGCCAAGAACCGGGGTGTAATAGGTGATCTTGTTGTCGTCACCATCATCCCAAACGTTGTCAGGGGTTGCGCGCAGGGTAACGTAGTTCGGCATGTCACCGTCGTTCACACCAGCCGGACCAACGGACGGAGCGGTGATGGACATGTCAGCAGCTGCGCCGTCTTCCTGACCCAGTTTAACCTGACCGAAGCCACCGTTGATGAACAGGTACTGTTCGTCGGTGTTGTTCGTTGCTTCGCCTTCGGCTTCGAATTCGATTTTCGCGCCGATTTCGATACCGTTATCCAAAGTGGTCGAACCACCGAAGTGAACTTCGGTGTCAGACTGCATCATGCCTTTGGACTCGAAACGGTCGTCCTCAGAAGCAGCACCGATCCACTGTTCCATGTAACCACCTACGGACAGGCTGATCGGCTCAGAAGCCTGAGCTGCGCCTGCGAAACCAACAGCGACGAGTGCGCTGGAAGCTACCAGAATCTTTTTCATCTTTTCCCTCAACGTCTTTGAATGCGTTTTACGCAATACAAATATTTGGACAGCTTTTGCCGCCCGGTTCGTTGGTGATGGAGCCACCAAATGAGTCCCGCGTCAACCAAAGCTGTGACCAAAATGGCACATTCGCAAATTGGTGTGACAAAAAAAACACACCGGTTTTCTTTGCTCATCTCTGATTTCCGCCCTATATTCGCTGAAAATTCGGTTTGCTTGTTGAACACAATTCTCTCAAGGGCAGGAAATGCTAACCTTTTCTTCGTTCAAGTCGCTGGTCACAGGGGCTGCTGCTGCGATCATTCTCTCCGGTTGCTCCGCTGGTAAGGTTGACTACGATCAGTTCCCGGGGTCAGCGAACACTGATGAACGTGTCAACGGGCAGGCAATGACACGCGCACAAGAGAAAGAGCGCGGAGGTCTGTTCGGATCAGAAGGCCTGAACATATTTGGTGGCGAAGAGCCCCAGCAAGGGGGCGGTTCAGGCATCGGTGTGAACAGCTTCCTGTGGCGTGCGTCGCTTGATACGCTTTCCTTTATGCCGCTCAATTCTGCGGATCCCTTTGGGGGAGTCATTATTACCGACTGGTACACCCCGCCGGAATCTTCCGATGAACGCTTCAAGCTGACTGCCTATATCCTTGGCACAGCCCTGCGCTCGGATGCCATCAAGGTTTCTGTCTTCCGTCAGGTCAATGTTGGCCCGAACCAATGGCAGGATGCGGTTGTTGAGCCGGGAACCGTGACATCCATGGAAGACGCTATCCTGACCCGCGCCCGTCAGCTGCGCATTGACAGTGCAAATTCTCAATAAGGCTGATGTCGCAAGGCACGCTTTATATATCGCCTGAATACAACCCCCACTCGCTGCAACGCGACTGGGGGTTTGTTGTATCGGTAGACCGACGTGATGTTTTTGAGGTGATACCAGAGAGTCTTGCGACGATTCGTACTGCACTCTACTTCTCAATTGTTGAGGCATCACCACTGGATTGTTCGCCACCCTCCTCACAGCACGATCGTCCTGCCAAGGTCACAACCGACGAATCGCTGGGCAATGGAGCACAGCTCTATCATGAAGTCGGGTTTGATATCATGTCACTAGCTCTGCTGGCCGATGTGCCAGCCCACCGACCGTTACACCTGACGCAAAACAGCCTGATTGGTCATTGGCGTTGGTTACGTGACGTCTGGCGTGTAGGATCCTCGCGCCCACAGTGTACGGCAACAATGGATACCCGGAACGCGGTGACAGAGGCATTACGAAGCGGCAAAAACAATCTTGCCATCGCCGAGCTGCGTAATCTGTTCAAAAAGGTGCAACAGGAGCCCGACAATGCCGGGCTGTACATTTCTTTTCTGAACAGCCTATCTCTGTTTTGCCCTTTCATCGCAACCGAACTATTGTGGCGCCAGGGCCAGATTGAACAGGATCCAATCAGCCGGTCCCGGACCAAAGATAAAGAAGGTATAGCTGAATGACATTGCGCGCGGTTTTTCCGATTCTCGCACTCCTGGCCCTGACAACGCTCAGCGCCTGCGGATTTCGCCCGCTCTATGCCACAGCGGGTGATGATTACAACACGGCAGCCAATATGGCCCAGGTGAAAGTCGCTGTGATCAATGACCGTGTTGGCCAACTGACCCGCAATGCCCTAATCGAAACCCTGACCCCACGCGGACAAAGCGCAACCCCGTTATATGATTTGAAGGTGACCTTGTCCGAATCGACGAGTGAGCAAGGCTTTACCAAGGAAAATGAAGCAACGATCGCCGATTACCTGATTAACGCTAAGTACGAACTTGTCCGCCGGGCCGATACCAAGGTCCTGCGCAAAGGATCGGTTCGCGCTCGCACCAGTTACAACATCGTCGATTCGGAATTTGCCACCATCGAGGCCGAGGACGCCGCCCGTGGCGACGCTGCCCGTAATCTTGCTCAGCAGCTGGCCAATCAGGTCGCGATTGGCCTGCGGTCACAATAACGTCGTTCTCTGAAACTTTCGCTCGTCACGCCCACTCCCCAAAGAACCACAAGGCGCATCATGAAGCTCAAGGCAGCACAGGTTGAAAACTTCTTGCGCGCCCCGGATGCGAAGGCGCAGCTGATCCTGATCTATGGCGAGGACGAAGGCCTTGTGCGTGAACGTGCGACCAAACTGGCCAAAACCGTAGTCGAGGATCTCAAGGATCCCTTCCGCGTGATCGAGCTTGGCACCGCCCAACTCAAGGAAGATCCCAGCCGCCTGCGCGACGAGGCCGCCGCCATAAGCTTCGGTGGCGGGCGCCGCGTGATCCGACTCCGCGATATCGGTGATGCGCAGGCTCCTGTCATTGCCGATTTCCTCGGCGATCCGGCCGGCGATGCCCTGATTGTCATTGAGGCCGGAAGCCTTCCGACTCGCTCCAAACTGCGTCAGGCAGTCGAAAAGGCCGGCAATGGCATGGCCCTGCCCTGCTATGCCGATGGCGCACGGGATATCGAAAGCCTGATCCAGTCGATCATGGAAGAACACAAACTGCGCATTGACCGTGATGCCACCAGCTATCTGGTCGCCAATCTCGGCTCGGACCGCATGATTTCACGGAGCGAGCTTGAAAAACTCGCCCTTTATGCGCTTAAAGACGGTCAGGTCACGCTGGCAGACGCCATGGCCTGCGTTGGCGACAGCTCCGCCCGCCATTATGACGATGTCATTCAGGCGGTTTCTCAGGGAAATGTCGTCAATCTGGATGCCGCCCTGACCCGGCTGGTCGAAGAAGGCCTCAACCCGGTTGGCGCGTTGCGCATGATGATCAGCTATTTCCAGAAGCTGCATCTGGTCAAAGGACAGGTGTCTCAGGGAATGGACGCCAACCAGGCGATGAAATCACTGCGCCCGCCCCTGTTTTTCAAGGCCGCCGATCAGTTCCGCGCCAATCTGAATTACTGGGCGGTCAATAACCTGCAGCGTGCCCTACAAATCCTGCTGGAAGCCGAAAAGGACTGCAAAAGCGGCCTGGCCATCCCCGAAACCATCGCCCATCGCGCCATGATCAAGGTCGCGGTTGCCCGCCAGAAACAGGTCAGACGCTAACCCGATTCGCCAGTCTTCAGCACGATCGCGGTAATTAAGGTCGATGCAGTATGACCGTGCCCTGACTGGAATGCGTCCAAAACGCACCAAAAACGCAAAAAACGCGGTCCAGGATGTAAGCCCCGCACCGCGTTAAATATCTAAAGGATCCGCTTCACCTCGACCGATCCCCGGCGGGATTTTGCTTCTTCTTCTTTAAGCTTCTTAAGCTGATCGATCTTGTCGCGATCAAGATCCTTTATGCTGGTTTTGGTTACGGCTTTTTTCCCGTGCCATCTGCAACCTCCTCCAGCACATCTTCGTCGACTTCTTCCTGCGCGATCGGCATATCGCCCTCGGGCTCATCGTCGATCATCAGGCTGTCGTCATTGATCCCGTCAAGATCACGGCCGCCATCAACCGCATCGGCAATCGATTCGAGCTCGCTGGTCAGCGCATCCTCGTCTTCGTTTTCCGCATCATCGACCGATTCGGCTTCAAACTCGTCATCTTCGATAAACATCGAATCGAACTCGTTTTCATCCGGTCCGGGCGCAGCATCAGCATCGGCGTCATCGGAAATGTCGGCGGCCTTGCCATGGGTCAGGCGCTGCAGGATGTCATCAAGCTGCTCGAGCGTTTCATAGCGGATCGAGATCTTACCCGCCGATCCGTCAAAGTCGATATTGACCGCCAACCCCAACATGTTGCTAAGGTCGCGCTCCAGAGACACCGTATCTGGGTCTTTTTCAATCGAAGACCGGCCCGATGATTTCTTCGGACGCGCAGCCTTGCCGCCATCGGTTTTGACCAGTTTCTCCGCCTGACGAACATTCAAACCCTTCTTGACGATCTGGGCCGCAAGCTCGACGGCATTATCCGCCCCAAGCAGTGCGCGCGCATGGCCGGAGCTTAGAACCTTGTCTGAGAGCATCTGCTTGATCGGGGCTGGCAGGCCCAGCAAACGCAGGCTGTTAGCAATGTGACTGCGGCTTTTACCCAGTGCCTGGCCAAGTGCTTCCTGCGTGTGGGAGAACTCGCTCATCAGGCGGTTATAGCCCTCCGCCTCTTCAAGCGGCGACAGATCCTGTCGCTGCAGGTTTTCAATCAGTGCAATTTCGGCGGTTTCGCGATCATCAAACTCGCGCACCAGAACCGGCACTTCATGAAGCTGTGCCCGCTGGGCCGCGCGCCAGCGACGTTCACCGGCGATGATTTCATATTTGGTTTCGCCCGTCGAAGAGGCACGCACCAGAATCGGCTGAATGATGCCCTTTTGTCGGATCGAGGCCGCCAGATCATCAATCGCATCATCATCAAAATTGCTGCGCGGCTGAAACGGCGAAGGCTTCAGGTCGGTAATCGCAATATGCTGCGTCGTGCCGCCCGGTCCCGGATGGACCGCCTCGGCGCTATCGCCACTGGCGGCAACAGCAACTTCTTCGTCCTCTTCGCCCAGAAGTGCAGACAGTCCCCTGCCCAACCCGCGTTTTTTTGCTTCGCTCATGCTTTTACCCCTTCGCGTTTCAGGACTTCGCTCGCAAGATTTAGATAGGCCCGTGAACCCGGGCACTTCATGTCATAAACCAGCACCGGTGTTCCGTGGCTGGGGGCTTCGGAAACGCGGACATTGCGTGGGATCACCGTGCGATACACCACATCTCCGAAATAATCGCGCACATCGTTGGCCACTTGGGCCGACAGGTTGTTGCGCTTGTCATACATGGTGAGCACAATGCCCTGGATTTCAAGGTTCGGATTGAACGCCTTCTTGACCCGCTTGATGGTCCGGACCAGATGGCTGACCCCCTCAAGGGCAAAGAATTCACATTGCAACGGCACCAGAACCGCATCGGATGCCACCAGCGCATTCAGGGTCAAAAGACCCAGCGACGGCGGGCAATCGATCAGGACGTAATCAACATCGTGCGGCAATTTGCCAAGTGATTCCTTAAGCTGCATCTCGCGACGGTCGAAATCGACCAGCTCGATCTCCGCCCCCGACAGATCCATGCCCGACGGCACGATGCTAAGCCGCGGGATCGAGGTTTCCTTGCGCGCCTCTTCCAAGGTATTGCCGTTGATCAGCACGTCATAGGAACTGATTTCGCGGTCGGACGGACGCAGACCCAAGCCGGTACTGGCGTTGCCCTGCGGATCAAGATCGACAATCAGAACCCGCTGGTTCACAGCCGCCAGTGCCGTTGCCAGATTGATTGTCGTGGTGGTCTTGCCCACCCCGCCTTTCTGGTTGGCCACTGCAATGATGCGCGGACGATGTCCTGTACCCTCTGATTTCGTCGAAAGCGGCAAATCAATAACATCCGTCACCGGCCCACTCCTTTTAAGATCATCACGACACCGTCCGGATCGACCAGGCTGGCATGCGTGGTTACATCAAATGTCCAACCAGCGTCCCGTGCGTCCGCCAGCTCATCCTCAAAGGCACGTCCCTTCAGCAGCACATAATGGCCACCGTCTTTCAAATGGCGCTGCCCCAACTCCAACAGCTTCGGCAAGGGGGCAAAGGCGCGCGCCGTAATCACATCGGCCTGCCGCGGGGCCGCTGCCTCGATCCGTTCGCGGGCAATCTCGGTCTTATCCAGCACACCGCAAACCCGGGCGGCTTCCATCAGGAAGACGGTCTTTTTGGTGTTGGATTCCATCAGGGTGACGTTATTGGCGCCAAGGATCGCCAGAACGATACCCGGGAACCCGGCACCCGATCCAAAATCAACGATTTTGCCGGTTGTGGCGATGTCCTGAACATACGGCCAAAGCTGCGCAGAATCCTGTAAATGACGTCCCCAAACGTCTTCGGCCGTGCTGGCGCCAACGATATTAATCCGCGGCTGCCACTTCACGACAAGGTCTGCATACTGGCTGAGACGGTCCAATGTTTCACGTGAAACATTCAAATCCTGCTCAAACCATGTTTTTACGGGTGTGGAAATTGTCTGCATATTTGAGTTATAGGCCGAGCCAAAAAAACACACCAGTCTTGATTTTCGTCCTTTTACGTTTTTGGCCGCGTCGGATGCGATAAAACACCCCAAAACAGCGTCGAATGTTTCACGTGAAACATTCCCACGTCCAAAAAGCATCGTTCCAGACCCAAAACACCGCACATTCGATGAAGTTTACCTGCCCACTGACACCGAATGGGCGACTCCACCACCCTACCCAACCCAAATCCCCTGCGACTCGGCAGAAGTCGGTAATGACCAACCACACTTCCACATTGCCCGTCCGTCTTGTGGTTCAGCCGTTACCCGACGCCCCGGTCAAAACAAAACGCCCGGCCAGTGAATTTGGCCGGGCGTTGTAACTGGACAAGAAGCGTCCAGATCGGACGCGTTATATAGTGTGTTTGGGCAAAGACCGATCAGGCGGTTTTGCTGACGGCGGCCGTCTGATGCTTGTGACTTTTGATATGGCCCAGAAGCGCTGTCACCGCGGCCGGGGTAATACCCGGAATACGTGACGCGGCACCGATGGTCTCCGGCTGGATTTCTTTCAGCTTCAACCGAATCTCCGCCGACAGTCCACCGACCTTATCGAAATCAAGCCCCCGCGGCAGGCGCAATTCCTCGTCCCGGCGGAAGGCCGCGATGTCGGCGGCCTGGCGATCGAGATAGCCCTTATACTGGGCATCGATTGACACCTGTTCCTTGATCGCCGGATCAAGCTCGCCCAGCTGCGGCCAGACCCTGGTCAGGGTATCGAAATCAATATCGGGATAGGCCAGCAGGTCATAGGCCGACCGGCGCACGCCATCCTGATTGATCTTGATATCGAACTTGGCCAAACCATTCGGGGTTTCGGTCAGTTCGGATACTTCGGTCTTGGCCGCATTCAATGCTGATTTCTTGGCACCCCACGCATGCGCGCGGGTCGATGCGATGCAGCCAATATCAAGCCCACGATCGGTCAGACGCTGATCGGCGTTATCGGCGCGTAGCATCAGGCGGTACTCGGCGCGCGAGGTGAACATGCGATAAGGTTCGCGCGTGCCAAGCGTGACCAGATCATCGATCATCACACCAATATAGGCATCGGCACGATCGAGAACGAATTCGCGCTCAGCATCCCCGGCAATCAGGGCGGCATTCACACCGGCGATCAGCCCCTGCCCGGCGGCTTCTTCATAGCCGGTGGTGCCATTGATCTGACCGGCAAAGAAGAGCGCCGCGACCTTTTTGGTTTCCAGCGTATGGCGCAACTCGCGCGGATCAACGAAATCATATTCCACCGCATAACCCGGACGGAAGATCTCGACCTTTTCCAGACCCGGAATGGTCGCCAGCATGGCAAGCTGGACGTCCTCTGGCAGCGAGGTTGAAATGCCGTTCGGATAGATGGTCGGATCGTCGAGCCCTTCGGGTTCGAGGAAAATCTGATGCTGATTTTTCTCGGCGAAGCGCACGACCTTGTCTTCGATGGACGGGCAATAGCGCGGACCGCTGCTTTTGATTTTGCCGCTATACATCGGTGCACGGTCGAGGTTGGCACGAATGATTTCGTGGGTCGCCTCGGTCGTCCAGGTCATATGACATGGAATCTGCGGCACGGTAATTTCGCGGGTCAGGAACGAAAATGGTTCTGGCGGATTGTCGCCCGGCTGTTCCTGAAGGCTCGCCCAATCGATGGTGCGGCCATCAAGGCGCGCCGGCGTCCCGGTTTTCAGACGGCCTAATCGGAAATCATATTTTGCCAGCGTGTCAGATAGACCGGTTGCCGGGGCATCGCCCATGCGACCGGCCGGTTCGGATTTCTCGCCAATATGGATCAAACCATTGAGGAACGTCCCCGTGGTCAATACCACCGCACCGGCAAGGTATTCGGTCCCATCGCCAGTGATGACACCTTTGACGCGGTTATTGTCGTCAATGATCAGATCTTCGACACCGCCTTCAAGGATGGTGAGGTTCTCCTGTTCAGCGAGGATATCCTGCACAGCCTGACGATAAAGCTTGCGATCGGCTTGCGCACGCGGGCCGCGCACGGCTGGGCCCTTGGAACGATTGAGCATGCGGAACTGAATGCCGGCACGATCAATCGCGCGGCCCATCACACCGTCAAGCGCATCAACTTCGCGCACCATATGCCCCTTGCCCAGACCACCGATGGCCGGGTTGCACGACATTTCCCCGATGCGATCCGCGCGGTGTGTAACCAGTGCCGTGGATGCGCCCATGCGCGCAGCGGCAGCGGCGGCTTCGCATCCGGCATGGCCGCCACCGACCACGATGACGTCAAAGCGGTTATTTGGCACATTCTGTGACATCGACTTCCTCACTCAATCCCCACGGCTTGTCACGCCGCGGGTGTGAACCTTGTTTGGTTCGAATAGGTGTATATGGTCAACCTTGTGACGAATGTTTCACGTGAAACATTCGCAGGACCCAAGTCTAACGACTCTTCCCTAACTCTATTTGCCGATACAGAAATCCCCGAAGATAATATCGAGCAAATCTTCCACATCGACACGTCCGGTAATCTTGCCGATTTCGCGGACAGCAAGGCGTACATCCTCGGCCGCCAGTTCTGCGATATCGGTCTGCAATCCGCGATCCAGATGATCGCTGGCACTTTCAAGTGCCCGCCGATGGCGCAGCCGTGTCAGCGGCACGGGCCCGGCAAAATCGAGCCCCTCTTTTACGCGAGTCTCCAGCAGTTGCAAGAGGCTTTCCATCCCCTGTCCGGTCATGGCCGATATGGGTAAAACGGGAAGCTCCAGCGCCCGACCATCGACCGATGTTCCCTGCCAGCTTGCCGGAATGGCGCTGCTATCGGTCGCATCGACCTTGTTGATCAGGATCAGCGTCTTGTCATCGATCAGACGCGCAGCCTCCGGATCAATCGTCGGCCAGTCATTGCGATCAATCACCACCAAACGCAGATCGGCGTTTTCGGCCCGCTCGGTCGCACGACGCACACCCTCGGACTCAATCACATCGCCGCTTTCGCGCAGGCCTGCGGTATCGACCATGGTCACCGGGAAGCCGCCCAGATCAAGATGGACTTCAATCATGTCGCGCGTGGTGCCGGCGATCTCGGACACAATGGCGGCATCGCGCTGGGCCAGCCGGTTAAGCAAACTTGACTTACCGGCATTCGGCGCACCAAGGATCACGATCTGGAAGCCCTCGCGCAGCCGTTCGCCGCGACGATTATCAGCAAGATGTTTTTTGATCTCGCCAAACACACTCATCAGATCACCGCGTACCACCGGCACGATGCCATCGGGCAAATCTTCGTCAGGGAAATCAATATCGGCTTCGATATGCGCCAGCGCCTTCATCA
Organism: Thalassospira sp. ER-Se-21-Dark; assembly: GCF_017922435.1. Classification (NCBI taxonomy): domain Bacteria; kingdom Pseudomonadati; phylum Pseudomonadota; class Alphaproteobacteria; order Rhodospirillales; family Thalassospiraceae; genus Thalassospira; species Thalassospira sp. ER-Se-21-Dark. Next base: position 1,253,855 of record NZ_VDEZ01000001.1, read on the forward strand.
ATCGCGCGCGCCAGCCTTCATAAAGCGTCCCCAGCTCACCGGCCATCTGGCGCACTGCCTGACGGCGCTGGGCGGCGGTTTCGGCGTCAATCAGATCGGCGATCCCCTCGGCCGAGGTCAGATCCATCTTGCCGTTTTCAAACGCCCGCCTTGTGTATTCACCGGGGTCGGCCACCCGCAATCCATCCTGACGCGACAGGCAATCCAGAACCCCTTCGATCACCGCCCGCCCACCATGGACATGCAGTTCAACCACGTCCTCGCCGGTAAAGCTTGCCGGACCCTGGAAATAGATCGCCACCGCATCATCAAGCCGCTCATTGCTTTGCGGATCACGGATCGGGGCATAGATCGCATGGCGCGGTTTGGGCATGGTATCGCGGCCCAATAACGCACACAGCACAGCACCCGAACGCGGCCCGGATAATCGGATCACGGCAACACCGGCACGCCCCGCGCCGGAGGACAGGGCAAAAATGGTTTCTCGGCTGGCAATCATGGCGGATCCGTCAGTTCTGGAAATGCGGTTACGTGGCTGAGCAGGATATCGTCCAGACAGCGGCAAAGGTCAACATATGGCAGAAAATAACCAACAGGGATTTAATGAGCTTTGAGTTGGTTGCGCGGATCATCGGGTGCGCGTTGGCAACCGCCCTCGCCCCGTCATGCCCGCGCAGGCGGGCATCTGCTGCCACCGCACAAAAAACCGGCCACACATATATTGCGGGCCGGTTTGATTACTCAAGGTTACGCAGGGGCGCTTATTGATCGGGATTAAGCTTCAACCGTTCAACCACCTGCCCGCCGATCAGGTGATCATTGAGGATCGCCTCGATGTCTTCCATCGTCTCGTAGCGATACCAGGTGCCTTCGGGATAGACCACCATCACCGGGCCAAGTTCGCAGCGATCGAGGCATCCTGCGGTATTAATGCGGGTCTGTGGCAAGCCAAGTTCCTTGGCGCGTACCTTCATGTAATTGCGAAGTTTGGTCGCGCCCTTGGAATTGCAGCAACCGCGTTCATGACCGGCCGGGCGTTCGTTCTGGCACACGAAGACATGTGCCTGATAGTAGTGTTCACGCATGATATCGGGTCTGCCTAGCCTTTGTCCTTGTCACCGGTACCGCCGGTACCTGCATTGAACTGGCCCCAGAAGGCTTTCTGAAGCTGTTCCCAGTTCTGAATGCCCTGCGGCAGCCAGGTATTGAGCATGGTTTCCGGATCCATCGCCGCCAGATTGGCTTTCATGCGGTCTTCGATATCTTGCATCATCGCCTTTTGCATCGGCTGAACATCAGGAAGACCAAAGAAGGTCCGTGCCTCTTCCGGCGTGCAATCAATGTTCACGGTTACTTTCATCGCCCTGGTCTCCTGATCTGTTTTGTTTTTTGGTCTCTGTCACTTTACGTGATTTGCGTGACTGGCTGTTTGCATGGCTGGCCCATTATCCCCACCAGAACCGCCTTCGCAATCACAATAACGCCAACCTGCCCCTACCATATGGGAAGCAAGCGGATGCGGCGACCGCAACTTTCACAATATTGCGATAAAAGATTTCGGCCATTTGCCTTTATGAATGAGGCCATAACCCTTAGAATCACGCAAACAGCCTTATAAAGCATTGCCAGCACTGATGACTGGCGCGTGATTGCAGATCGCGCTACCGCAAACGATAAAGCCATCGGCTTAATGGATGGCACAGGACACAAAATGGAACTCGCACGCAATAATCTTGGTTCGGAAACAAGCCCCTATCTTGTTCAGCATCGTGACAACCCGGTGCATTGGCAGCCCTGGAGTACCGAAATTCTCGCCAAAGCCAAGGAATTGAACAAGCCGATCCTGCTGTCGGTCGGGTATGCGGCGTGTCACTGGTGCCATGTCATGGCCCATGAAAGCTTTGAGGATGAGGGTGTTGCGGCCCTGATGAACGAGCTTTTCATCAATATCAAGCTCGACCGCGAAGAACGCCCAGACCTTGATGCGCTTTATCAGAATGCGCTGGCCCTTTTGGGCCAACAGGGCGGCTGGCCACTGACGATGTTTTTGACCCCGGATGGCGAGCCGTTCTGGGGCGGGACCTATTTCCCCAAGGAAGCGCGCTATGGTCGACCGGGATTTGGCGATGTGCTTAAGACCGTCGCCAAGATTTACGCCGAGAAGCCCGACGATGTCCGCCACAATGTCAGCCAGATTTCCAATGCGCTGATCAAGATGAACAGTGCGGCGGTTGGCGCGGTTCCGAGCCTTGAGATGATTGATCGCTGCGGCCATGGCTGCTTGCAAATCATGGACGGGGAAAATGGCGGCACATCCGGCGCGCCGAAATTCCCGCAGCCGAGCCTTTTATCCTATATCTGGCGGACCGGTGTGCGCACCGATGATGACGGGCTGAAACGCATCGTCAAACACAGTCTTGATCGCATGTGCCAGGGCGGCATTTATGATCATCTGGGGGGCGGTTTTGCCCGCTATGCCGTCGATGACCAATGGCTGGTGCCGCATTTCGAAAAGATGCTGTATGACAATGCGCAGCTGATTGATCTTCTGTGCGATGTCTGGCGGGTCGATGCCAATCCGCTTTATGCCAAGCGGGTCGAGGAAACCATTACCTGGATCTTGCGCGAAATGCGCATTGCCGGCGGGGCCTTTACCGCAAGTCTGGACGCCGACAGCGAAGGGGTCGAAGGCAAGTTTTATGTCTGGTCCGAGGATGAGATTGACCAGATCCTTGGCAGTGATGCCGATCTGTTCAAGAAATTCTATGACGTGTCAAAAGACGGCAACTGGGAAGGCCAGAATATCCTGAACCGCACGGCGTCGGGGCTCACGCTTTCGGATGATGCGACCGAGGAAAAATTGGCGGAGCTTCGTGCGAAGCTTCTGGCAGAACGCGCCAAACGCATTCGCCCGGGCTGGGATGACAAGGCGCTGACCGACTGGAATGCCATGACGATTGCCGCTTTTGCCGAGGCCGCCATGACCTTCCACCGGGCGGATTGGCTGGATTATGCCAAGCTTGCCTATGGCTTTGTCATCAACACCCTGATGAAGGGTGACCGCTTCCTGCACAGCTATCGCGATGGCCGCGTGCAGCATGCCGGTATGCTTGAGGATTATGCGCATATGATCCGCGCGGCCTTGCGGCTTTATGAATGCTTTGGCGAGGATGCCTATCTTAATGACGCCATCCGGTGGTCCGCCGCGGTCGAAACCCTGTTTGCCGACGCCAAGGGCGGCTACTTCCAGTCGGCATCGGATGCCAGTGACCTTGTCGTGCGCCAAAAACCCTTCATGGATAATGCCGTGCCATCGGGCAATGCGATCATGGCCCAGAATCTGGCCAAGCTTTATGCTCTGACTGGCGATGCGCAATACCGTGATCAGGCCGAAATCACCCTTGCGGCCTTTGGCGGGCGGATCAGCGAGCAATTCCCGAATATGCCGGGTCTTATGATGGCGGCCGAAATGCTGCAAAACCCGGTGCAGATCGTGCTAATCGCCAGGGAGCGCAGCCAGACCTATCTTGATATGCGGCGCGCCATTTTTGGCGCGTATCTGCCCAACCGGGCGATCACGATCCTGTCGGATGGTGATCCCCTGCCCGACGGCCATCCGGCCCAGGGCAAGACCGCGATTGACGGCAAGGAAACCGCCTATATCTGTCAGGGGCCGGTTTGTTCGGCGCCCGTCACAGGCGTGGAAGAATTGATCGAAATGCTGGCAGATTTGCCCGCCAAGGCGGCCTAGCCAATGCCGCAAATCTCGATCAACAGCCCCGTCGGTGCAATTACGATTTTCGCATTTGAAGATCAAATCGTTGCGCTTGACTGGGGATTTGTTGAAGAGGTTGAAAGCACATCCGTACTGGAAGAAGCCAAAAAGCAGCTGACGGCCTATTTCTCGGGTGATCTGACCAGCTTTGATTTGCCGCTGGCCCCGGACGGCACAGCATTTCAAAAGGCCGTCTGGGATGCGATGTGCAAGATTCCGGCGGGAAAGACTGCGACCTATAAGGAACTGGCGGCGATGGCCGGATCGCCCAAGGCGTTTCAGTCGGTCGGCACGGCATGCGGCCTTAATCCCATCCCGATCCTCATTCCGTGTCACCGCGTTCTGGCCACAGGCGACAAGCCGGGCGGCTACTCCGGCCAGGGCGGGCTTGAAACCAAGCGCGCGCTTTTAAAGATCGAAGGTGTCAATTTGCTGCTACCGAGTGATCAGGGCAGCCTTGATATCTAGGTGAGCGTCGGCCCCGTCGAATTTGCCTTCCCTGCGTTTCTAGTCTGCGAAATACATAACTTCGCCTGCTGCAAATCGCCGGTATCTGCCCTACACTCCTCCCATTAACGAAACATGCGTTGGAAAACGCAAAGATGGGAGGTCTTTCATGACCAAAGCATTCCGATTTTACGAGACCGGCGGCAGTGATGTCCTGAAATTTGAAGATGTCGACGTCGGCAGCCCGGGCGAAGGCGAAGTCCGCCTGACGCAAAAGGCCGTTGGCCTCAACTATATCGATATTTATTTCCGCTCCGGCGTTTATCCGGCACCGAGCATGCCGTCGGGCCTTGGGCTTGAAGGTGCTGGTATCATTGAAGAAGTTGGTCCGGGTGTGACGGATCTGGCGGTGGGTGATCGTGTGGCCTATGCGGCACAGCCGCTGGGCGCCTATGCAGAGGCGCGCGTGATGCCGGCCAAGGGTCTGGTCAAGATCCCCGATGATGTCAGTTTCGAACTGGCCGCGGCCGCCATGCTTCAGGGCATGACCGCGCAGTATCTTCTGCGCCGGACCTATAACGTCAAAAAGGGCGATACCATCCTGATCCATGCGGCGGCAGGTGGCGTTGGCCAGATTGTGTGTCAGTGGGCCAAGCATCTGGGGGCGACCGTGATCGGAACGGTCGGGTCCAAGGAAAAGGCCGAAATCGCCAAGGCCAAGGGATGTGACTATCCGATCCTGTATCGCGAAGAGGTCGTTTCCGAGCGGGTCAAGGAAATCACCAATGGCCAAGGCGTTGAAGTTGTTTACGATTCGGTCGGTAAAGATACGTTCGAGGATTCGCTTAAATGCCTCAAACGGCTTGGCATGATGGTGAGTTTTGGTCAGTCATCAGGTGCGGTGCCGCCGGTATCGCTGGCCCAGCTTGCCCCGGGGGCCTATTTCCTGACCCGACCCAGCATCTTCCAGTACAACGCCACCCGCGAAGAGCTTCTGGCCAGCGCGAATGAGTTGTTTGATGTCCTGAAATCAGGCATTGTCACGATTGATATCACCGCGACCTACCCGCTTGCCGATGCTGCCAAGGCGCATGACGACCTTGAAAGCCGCAAAACCAACGGGTCGATCGTCTTCACGGTCTGATAAGGCATCAATCCTGACGCGAAAACTATAGGACACTTGATAAAAAGCCGATACATTGCGCGATCGGCTTTTTTCTTGTGCCTTCGCATATCGGAACCTCTGCAATGTCTGTTTCAAAAGTACAACAATCTGTCATCGCCGCCTTCAAATCGGCAAAAACCTATCAGGACCCTTATCAGCACTGGTTCCTTGAAGACGTCTTGCCAGAAGGCATGGCAGAGGCCGTTTGCGCCCTTCCGATTGATGCGCCGTTTCTTGAAGTCGATGATGCTGGCACGCGTGAAGCCAACAATTCAAGCCGCCGTTACTTCGATCAGGAAAACATTGCGAAATTCGAGGCCGCCAATGATATCGCGCAGGCCTTCCATTCCCGCGAGGTTGTCGACACGGTCGAGGAAGTGTTTGGTGCTGACCTGAGTGATTCCCGCATTCGACTGGAATTCGCCCAGGATCGCGACGGTTTCTGGCTGCAGCCCCATACCGATATCGGCGTGAAGCGCTTTACCATGTTGCTCTATCTCTCGGACGAGCCGGGTCATGAGAAACTGGGGACCGATATCTACAAGGATGCCGATACCCATGTCGGCGCATCCCCGTTCAAGCCGAACTCGGCCCTGATTTTTGTGCCGTCCAACAATACCTGGCACGGCTTTGAAAAACGGACCATTCCGGGCATTCGGAAATCGCTGATTATCAACTATGTCACGCCGGACTGGCGGGCTGTTGAACAGCTGCCCTTCCCCGACAGCTACGTCAAATAACGTTCAAAGCGACATCAAGTCAGCCTGGGAAACCCGGTAATTCAACATTTACCGGGTTTTTAGTTGCCGTGGGTGATCCGCACATCACGCGCAATCGCGTCAAAGCGTTCTGAAAGGCCTTCGCTGACTTCGCGGCAGGGGGCGATAACGGCTTCGGCCCAGTCGACATAGGCCAGTATCTGCCTTTCATCCCAGCCAACCGGCGTGTCGGTCAGCATCGCACCGACATTGGCGACCTTGTCGGCCAGTCGGACCAGCTTGGCCCCGTTTGAAAGGCCGGGTGCGGTTTCGATCTGTTTTGCCTTGCGCTCGTCACGTGGCAGGGCCTTGTCATCACTGACTTCGAGCACGATATCGGCGATGATGTCGTTAAAGCAGGCGGCAATTTCATCGCGGGTCGCGCCGCAATCCTCGATCACGTCATGCAGAACGGCGGCACAGAGAATATCCTCGTCCGTCCCCGGTTCGCATTCGACAATCAGGCGGGAAACCTCAATCGGGTGATTGATATAGGGTTCCTGGGCAGCGCCTTTGCGACGCTGGTCGCGATGGGCACGGGCGGCGAAATCAACGGATTTGAGTAGAAGCTGCATAAAGCGCGATATGATCGTGAACGGGTTGCCCAGAGTCCCACGGCTTTTGCGCGGTTTCAAGCCTTGATCCGTTCCTCCCGATGAAATTCATGCAGAGCCGTGAAAAACAGCGGCAAACAGGATAGACTGATTTCTCTACCATCAAGCGGGAGACGCCAAAAATGTCACAGGAAATGCGCCTGAAACTGACCTTGTGGAATGAAAACGCCGAGACCCCGCTGCATCTGAGTGCCCTTGCGCCCAAGGATGGCTGGCAAAGCGCCCCACCCAACCGGATCGAGGCCGGTGAATCGGTGGTGTGCGAGATCACGGCTGCCAACACATTGGCGATTACGCTAAATTACGGCACGCATCATATCGGCATTCATCTGAGCGACGACAATTTTTCCATCGAGCCAGGTGATGCCCGTGTGGATCGGCAGAAACTGCGGAGCGGTCTGGCAGAGGTGACACTGGCCCTTGGATAGAGATTGTTTAACGGTTATTTCGATATTGAAATAAAAAACGGGGCCCGGTTGGGCCCCGTTCATCGTTTGACGATCCATATAACCGGGCCCATCAGGCCCGGCCGGACTTATCCGTTCATCGAATCGAAGAAATCGTCGTTGTTTTTGGTCGATTTGAGTTTGCCCAGAAGGAACTCCATCGCGTCCTGCGGACCCATCGGGTTGAGGATACGGCGAAGGACCCACATCTTGGACAGAACGCTCTTGTCGACTAGGAGCTCTTCCTTACGGGTACCCGATTTGAGGATATCAATCGCCGGGAAGATACGTTTGTCAGACAGTTTGCGATCCAGGATAAGCTCGGAGTTACCGGTGCCCTTGAATTCTTCAAAGATGACCTCGTCCATACGCGAACCGGTATCGATCAGGGCGGTCGCGATGATGGTCAGAGAGCCGCCTTCTTCGATGTTACGAGCCGCACCGAAGAAGCGTTTCGGACGTTGCAGGGCATTGGCATCAACACCACCGGTCAGGACCTTGCCCGAACTCGGCACGACGGTGTTGTAAGCACGTGCCAGACGGGTGATGGAATCAAGCAGAATGACAACGTCATGCTTGTGTTCGACCAGACGTTTGGCCTTTTCCAGAACCATTTCGGTGACCTGAACGTGACGCTGGGCCGGTTCATCGAAGGTCGAGGAAATGACTTCGCCCTTCACCGAACGGTCCATGTCGGTCACTTCTTCCGGACGTTCATCAATCAGAAGAACGATCAGATAGGCTTCCGGGTGGTTTTCCTCGATCGCGTGCGCAATGTTTTGCAGCATCACGGTTTTACCGGTGCGCGGCGGTGCGACGATCAGGGCACGCTGACCTTTACCAAGCGGCGCAACCAGCTCGATCACCCGGTTGGTGATGTCCTTGTTGCCTTCCTGATCGCGCTCGCGCTCCATATGCAGCGGCTGATCGGGGTAAAGCGGGGTCAGGTTGTCAAAGTTGATGCGATGACGAACTTTTTCAGGCGCATCAAAATTGACCTTGTCGACCTTGAGCAAGGCGAAATAACGCTCGCCTTCTTTGGGCGAACGAATCTGGCCTTCGACGGTATCGCCGGTCCGCAGACCAAAACGCCGCACCTGGCTCGGACTGACATAAATGTCGTCAGGGCCGGCAAGGTAGTTTGCCTCGGGGCTGCGCAGGAAGCCAAAACCATCGGGCAGAACTTCAAGAACGCCCAGACCAAAGATGGCATGGTCGTTCTCGGCCAACTGCTTGAGGATCGCGAACATCAGCTCCTGCTTGCGGAGCGTGCTGGCGTTTTCGATTTCGAGTTCATCAGACAGAGCAAGCAGCTCGGTCGGAGATTTCTTTTTAAGGTCCTGAAGATGCATATGTGCGTTTAATGATCTGTGGTTGCCGAAAGGGCGAAGATTTTATGGAGATAGAAAAGAGAATGTGCGGTTGACCGTCAGGCAAGGCGCTCAGGCTTTTGCTGGGGCGTGCGGACGGTTCGAAACCTTGGAGTTGCAAGAAAGGCAGGCCTTTTCATGTTTCTGGATCGAAACACCCCCGATAGATAACGCTGAAAGAACAAATAGTCAAACCGTGTTTCACCAGCTTGCAGAATTTTGCACAAATTGATGCGCAAAGATCACAGATCGGGACCAGCCACAGACACCAGCCCCGATTATGTGCCTATTCACAACCTTGTTCTCAACCCTGCCTTTCGTCCTGAACCGATGTCAGGAACCCCTCTATTTCAGTGCGCAAATCAACCGATACCCTGGTCACGCTTTCACAGGCATTCATCAGGTTCCTGACCGCCTGATCGGCCTGCTCGGTCGCGGTACTGACATCGGAAATATTGCGTGAAACCTCGTTCGTTCCGGTAGCGGCACGTTCGACATTGCTTGCGATTTCCGATGTGGCCGCCTGCTGTTCATTCACGGCGGCAGACAAGGATGCCGAGGTGGTATCAAGTTCCTCGATCCGTGATCCGATCCGCTTGAACGCATCAATCGCCTGATCGGTCGCGGTTTGCAGGGTGTTGATATGGCCCGTGATTTCATCGGTCGCCTTGGAGGTTTGGCTGGCGAGGTTTTTCACCTCGTTTGCGACCACGGCAAAGCCTTTGCCCGCATCCCCTGCACGCGCCGCCTCAATCGTTGCATTAAGCGCAAGCAAATTGGTCTGATCGGCAATATCGCCGATCAATCCGATGACTTCACCAATGCGGTTCGCCCCGTCTTTGAGGGCCTCAGCAATGCGATCAGCATCACGGGCATCGGACGCGGCATCAGAGGCCGCGCCGGAGGCGGCTTCAATCTGGCGGGAAATTTCCAGAATGGAATTTGCCAGCTCCTCGGTTGCCGCCGACACCGCCGATACGTTCCCGGATGCTTCTTCGGCATTGCTGGCGACATGCACGGCACGGTCGCGGGTCTGCGTAACAGCGGAATCCATATCAGCCGATGTGTTGCGCAATTCTTCGGTGGCCTTACCAACCGCGCCCAACAGGCTGTCAACACGGGTTCGAAACGCATTGGTCAGGTTTTCAATTTTGCTGGCATGGGCATCGCGGGCGGCCTGATCGGCTTCGCGCTGACGCACCATTTCACGATTTTCGACCAGATTTTCGCGGAAAACCTCGACCGAACGGGCCATATCACCGACTTCATCACCGCGATCCTGCCCGGTAATAACTTCGTCAAGATGACCATCAGCCAGACGCGACATGCACCCGGTCATATCCTTGATCGGGTTGGTCACACTGCGCCCGACGGCAATGACAAGAGCGGATGCCAGCACGACGACAAGGATCACCCCGGCCAAAGTGGCAAAGAAAACCGTCCGGGCCGTGGTCAGTTTGCCCTCGGCCCGGCTAAGCAAATAGCCGGCAATATGGTCTTCGACGGCTTTATACAGATTGATCTTCTTGCTGATGGTGGCAAACCACGCATCCCCGGCAATGTCATTGGTCGTGCCGGTTTTGGGATAATCAAAGGCGACCTGGCGCAAATCAGCGACCTCGCCGACTGCCGGATCATTCATGGTGTTGATATAGAATGTCAAAAGTTCAGGATTGGCAAATTCGGCAAAAACCGACAGATAGGCATCTTGCAACGTGACAAGCGAGGCAAAGCGCAAATAAAGGTCCGGGGCAAATTCCCCCTGACCAAAGCCGACCGCCCCGGTCGCACGTTCAAGACCGGCACGTTCCTTGGCCTGCATGAAATTGTTGTAAGCGGCAATGATCCGCAGGATTTCGGGGTCGTTGCTAAGCTGTGCGACCAGATTGACGGTTGCCAGCATGTCGGTCACGATCGAGGTATAAAATCCCACCGCATCCGGCACACCCAGGGCAAGGTTATCGACCTTGGCTCGCATTTGCGGAATCTGATCGATCAAGCGGGTGAAAGTCGTGACTCTGACGGCAAGTTTTTCATCGTATTGATCAATATCGAAATCAGACAAAGCGCCTTTGAGGGCCGCAATTTTTTCATCAGTCAGATCACGCTGCCGGGAAAGTTGCTCGGCGAATGAAGCGCCTCCGGATCCGATAAACCCGGCGGACGCACCGCGCTCTTTTTGTAGTTCGTGGACCGTTGTTCCGATCTGACCGGCAAGTTCAGTCAATCCCCTGATGTTGCCCAGTTCGTCCATCTGCTGATAACGGCCAGTGATGGAAATCGCAGATAACACAATAAGCGCCACAAGCGTCGGTATCAGCGAAATCGCAAGCTTCTTGCCAATACGAATATTACTAAACATCAAAATCCCTCGACGTTCTTTTGTTGGAAACCGCCAGAATCTGAAGGTTTTCTCCCAACAGGTGCCGCGTTCTGCAGAAAAGGTTACTCGGGTTGATGTTGGCAATCCATGACTGGCGTCAAGAGGCCGGAACTTCAATTTTAACTTTTATGTTTGAAATTATATCGTCTTTAGGAGGTTGAAGGGCCTTCGCGCACGATTTTAAGGATGCGTTCAAGCTGATCGTCGCTGAGACCGGCGATGCGTTCCGAGAGCAGGTTAGCCAGTTCGGTCGCGGCGGGTTCCAGTCCGGCAGTATCCACCGTCACCTTGGGGTGCGATAGCTGGGCGAGGCGTTTGATGTCATCAACCTCGTCCCAGACCAGATTGAAGTAACCACAGATTTGCTGCACCAGGCCGGGGCTGGGCCGCCCGCGATGACCGTGTTCAAGCGCGGACAGATAGGCCGGTGACAGCTGAAGTGCAGTTGCCATATCGGTCAGCGTCACATTGTTGCGCGCGCGGAGTTCCCGGATGCGATTGCCAAAAGGTGTCACGGGCGTCTCCGTTTCAACAAGACATAAAAGGCCCCGGCGCCACCGTGCTGGATCTGGGCCTGATGAATGGCAAGGATGCGATTGCGAAGGTTCGGCGCACTCAGCCATTGCGGGGTGCGTTCGCGCAACAGACCGGTACGGCCATATTCATCAGCGCGCGATCCCTTGCCGGTGATTACGAGAACGCAACGTTTTCCGGCCCGCCAGCTGTCTTCGATAAAGGTATTAAGCGCATTATGGGCGACTTCCTGGGTCATGCCATGCAGGTCAATGCGCCCGTCAATCGACATCTTGCCCTTTTGGAATTTGTTGGCAGTCGATCGATCAATCCCGTCGGTGACACCGGGTTTGAGTTCGGAAAGGTTCTGTTTTTTGATCTTTGGGCCACGATCAGCATGACGGGCCGAGGGCAGATTGCGCGCAGCCCGGCTTTGTTCAGACTGTTCAAGCTTTTCGCCAAGATTGTCAGGCAAGGTAATCGCGGTATCGCTGGTGTGGATGTCATCATCAGACGCGACCACGTCATCGCCGGCCTTGCGCCGTTTCTTGCGCAAAGGTTTGACGTCACGGGTAAAGACCTCCCACAGGGTCTTTTCGTCATCCGTGACGGTGCGGCGTCGCTTATTTGGTTTCTTCTGACTCATCGACCAAGACAATATGCAAGCGGCGCGGTCCATATACGCAAGGCTTTATCGTCCATTCGATATCACCTGTTTGCAACAGCCCGGTCACCCAAAGGAATGTTCGCGGCATATTGCCGTGTCATTGCTTTTCGCGCAACCGCGCCCGTCGCGCATTTCGCCGTCACGGCAACAATATGTTTGCAGGAAAAACAGGCCAGACCGGGAAAGGTGACCCGACGGGGTTGTGTTTCAGGTGTCGATGTCGGTCAGATCGACACAGGTAACCCCGTTATTATCAAGATCAAGCATCGCCTTGAGAAACGCACTGTCGAGATTGGTCGAAAGCCCATGCATCCGGCGATTTTCAATAAAAAAGCCGTCGGTCTTGAAACGATCAAGCTGGGTTTGCAGCCTTGTGATATCGCTTTGTGGCACATCACCACTGATCGCGATATAGAGATAACAGGTGCGATAGGGCTTGAAACCAGTCACATCAGGAATGCTGACTTCGGGATATTCGGCACGGACCTTATCAAGATAATGGCGCAGGATATTGCCACCAATGGCAATCAGATCAACGCGATCAGCCATCATCATCGGCAAAAGAAGTTCTTCACGCGGCACCATAACCAACTGTTTCGCACCGCGATCACGAAGATATCCTTCACGCGCTGATCCCATCAGAACCCCGATGCGGGCATCGCGCAGAAGCGTGTCAAACGCCATGTCCGACCAACCGGTATCGACAAAGCCAAACAGGTTCCAGAAGGTCCGGCTGACCGGACCCACCCATTGGAAAACATCTTCGCGATGATCAATTCGGGTGGTGGGGTAAATCACGTGCCCGACTTCGCGTCCGGCCAACTCCATCTGACGTTTCCAGGGCATCTGCGGCACGATTTCAACAGCCAGACCGGCCTTGGTAAACAGTTCGATGGCAAGGGTATCGAAGTAGCCTGGCTCCGGCCGGCCCGATGACTGAACCCGCGTGCTTTCAGACAGATGGATGACGTAGGTGCCATTAAATGGGCTTGTGCCGGGGGTATTACCCGTGGCCGCCTCGTCGGCCCGAACGGCCGTGGTGCCAACAATCAGAACACATGCAAGGATCAGGACCGCGACAAAGTAATGAGCGCGTTTTTTGAAGGGCAAAGTTAAGGAACGCAGTGCAGGCCACTGCCCTTGTGCCATCCTAGGGTCAGGACCCATTAATTTGATATCAATGGCAGACGTTATATTTGTGAAATCCAAGGAAAATGCCGTAGAGCGGGGTGGCTCCCCGCGCAAGGGATTTGACGCCGGAGTTTGCAAATATAACGTCTGTCCTTCGGATTCATCGGATTTGCACGGCCTACTTTGTCGCAAAGCCTTGAAAGATACATATCTTCCTGTGGCTTTGTTTCGCGTATCCGCACAAATCCGATGAACCATTGAAACCAAATTAATGAGTCCTGACCCTAGGCATCTTGCCTTGTCAGCCAGAGCGCATCTTTGACTTTGGCCTCGATATAGGCGCGGTGAGCGGCAAGTTCTTCGTCGCTGATCACATGCGGTCTTGGTTCCAGCCGGTTGCCCCGCGGGCCCAGAACCCGACGCCCGCCATTTTCCCCCTCCTGATCACCGTTTAACGCATTGGGATCAAGCGACAGGCCGTGCTGACGGCCGCCCAGCAGTTCAAGATAGACCTGGGCGAGCAAATCGGAGTCAAGCAATGCGCCGTGAAGGGTACGGTTGGAGTTGTCGATCTTGAAACGACGACACAGCGCATCGAGGCTGACGGGGGATCCGGGGAATTTCTTGCGCGCCATCTGAACCGTATCAAGGGCGCGTTCCATGGCAATGCGCGGCTTGTTCAGCCATTCAAGCTCCGCATTGAGGAACTTCATATCAAAGCTGGCATTGTGAATGACCAGAACCGAATCCTCGCCAATGAATTCGATGAACTCATCGGCGACCTCGGCAAAGACGGGTTGGTCTTTGAGAAACTCATCGCCCAAACCGTGAACGTCAAATGCCTCCTTGGGCATCGGGCGCTGGGGATTGATATACTGGTGATACTGCCGCCCGGTGGGCATGTGATTGATCAGTTCGATACAGCCGATTTCAACCAGTCTGTGGTCAGCATAGGGATCAAGGCCGGTGGTCTCGGTATCAAGAACAATCTCACGCATGTAGTCGTTATCCAGTCATCAACTGAGTTGGTCGATAATACCCTGAATATATTGAAAAGTGACGGCACGCCCCAACCCGGTCGGGATGATGAAATCAGCGCGCTTTCGCTTTTCGATATCTGGCATCTGTTTCGACAGAATGGCGGAAAATTTTGTCTCCGTCATCCCTTCTCGCGAAAGAACACGCTGGCGTTGTATGAACCCGGGGGCCGATACAACCGCAACATGGTCACAGCGCTTTTCACCGGATGTTTCATATAAAAGCGGGATGTCGAGAACAACCAGCTTGCGCCCCAAACGACGCTGAGCGGCAAGAAACCGGTTTTCGGCTGCGCGCACCAGCGGATGCAGGATGGTTTCAAGCGTTTTTAGAACATCCGGATTGGCAAAGGCGATCTTGCCCAATGCCTGCCGATCAATCCGGCCATTAACGATCACATCGGGAAAGGCCTTGGCGATCGGATCAAAGGCAAGGCCATCTGGCGCCATCAATTCATGGGTCGTGGCATCGGCATCATGGACCGGCACACCAAGGGTGCGAAACATCGCCGCCGCGGTTGACTTGCCCATGCCGATGGAGCCGGTTAACCCAAGAATTTTCATGATAAGATTACCCTTCGGATCTTAATCCGGCGAAAGAACGAAATCGCGCAGTTCCTGGGTCACTTCCGGATCAATCGCGAACCAGCGATGGAAACCCGGTCGTGCCTGATGGAGCAACATGCCAAGCCCGTCGACAATCGGATTGCCGCGTTCCCTGGCCTTCACCAGAAGGTCGGTCATCAGCGGCGCATAAACGATATCGGTGACAAGGGCCGTTTGCGGCAAACCATCCAGATCAATCTCAAGTTTGGGCTGGCCGACCATACCAAGGCTGGTGGTGTTGACCACAAGCGACGCCCCCAACAGGGCATCGGGTGCAAGTGGCCAGTCGACAACCTTGATCCTCGGATCATTGATTTCAGTCGCAAGGTCCTCGGCGCGTTTGCGCGTGCGGTTGGTCAGTCGGATTTCCGGGCAGTCTTCTTCAAGCAAGGAAACAAGAACCGCGCGGCATGCCCCACCAGCCCCAAGCACCACGGCCGGACCTGACGCAAAGGCACTGTCCGGGGCAACTTGCCGCAGGTTTTCGACAAACCCGAACCCGTCGGTATTGTCACCCAAAACCTCGCCATTCTCGGTGAAAGTGATGGTATTGACCGCACCAACCCGCTTGGCCCGATCAGAGAGCTGATCACACGCAGCCATGGCGGCTTCCTTGTGCGGAATGGTCACATTTACGCCGGCAAAACCAAGATCACGCAGGGATTTCAGGGCCGTTTCAAAGTTTTCGGGTTTGACCGGCAACGGCATATAACAGCCATCGATCCCGTATTTCGCCAACCAATAACCCTGCAGGCGCGGCGATTTCGAATGTGAAACCGGCCAACCCATCACGCCCGCCAAGCGCGAGGTTCCGGTCAGGGTGCGATAGGTATGATGCGGAGTCATCGAATGATATTTCCTGCCTGAATGCTTTGTATCAGTTTGATTTTTTTATGCTTTTAGAACGCCATGATCGCGCAAGAAGCCGATCAGCGGCAAGAGCGGCATGCCCAGAACCGTGAAATAATCCCCGCGCACCTCGGTAAAAAGCTGCGCGCCCAGGCCTTCAAGCTGATAACCGCCGACACAGTGATAAATCTCCTCACCGGCGGCATCGAGATATTCTTCGAGCCATTCATCGGTGAAGTTGCGCACGGTCAGATGGGCGGTATCAATCGTGCCCCAGATGCGCGAGCCTTCCTTATATATAACAGCGGCCGAGACCAGCTTGTGACTTTTGCCCCGCAGGGCCAGGAGTTGCGCGCGGGTATTGTCACGGTCCATCGGCTTGTCAAACCAGATGCCATTGCATTCCAACATCTGATCAGCGGCAATCACAATCGCATCGGGTTGCTGGCGATACATGCGCAGCGCCTTCATTTCCGCAAGCGTCTCTGCGGCTTCGGCCGCCGTCGCACCCTCGGCCTTCATCGCCTGTTTATAGCCGTCCTCGTCAATCATCGAGGCGACGGCTTCGCAATTGACACCAGCATTGGTCAGCATGGCATGGCGGGCCTTGCTGCTGGATGCGAGAATAAGACGATGGGTGCTGGGCATATGTTTATCCTGTTGGTGCAGCTTAATGACCGCGGCGGTCATACATGGTCGATAAAATGATGGCGGCGGTTTCTTCGATGGACCGGCGGGTGACATTAATGATCTTCCAGCCGCGTTCGGTAAAGTATCGCCGTGCCTGGTGAACTTCGTCGCGGACTGCAACCGGATCAACATAATCGCCGCCCTCGCCGCGTTCGATCTGGCGCAGGCGGTTTTTGCGGATCGAGACCAGCTGATCAACATCCTTGATCAAGCCGACCACCAGGGGTTTTTTGAGCTGATCAAGTTCCGGCGGCAACGGGCAGCCCGGCACAAAGGGAATATTGGCAGTCTTGATGCCACGATTGGCCAGATAAACCGATGTCGGGGTTTTGGACGTGCGCGAAACACCGACAATCACCACATCGGCGTCTTCCAGATCCCAGCCCGATTGGCCGTCATCATGGGTCAGGGTGTAATCGATCGCCTCGATCCGGTTGAAATATTCCTCGTCCATTTTATGGAGCGCACCGGTCCGGCCGTGCGATTGCTGCCCCAGATACCCGGCCATCATGGTGACGGTATTATCAAGCACGTGGCTGTGGGGGACCTGCAGGCGGCGACAGCCTTCTTCGAGCTTGCGACGGATGTCGCTGTCAAAGACGGTGTAAAGAACGATGCCGGGATTGCGTTCGATATCGGCCAAGACACGCGCCAGCTGGGCATCTGTCCGGATCAGCGACCAGACATGTTCATGAGCACGCACATCGGGAAACTGCGCGACGCAGGCGCGCGCGATGCCATCGACCGTCTCGCCGGTTGAGTCCGAGACCAGATGAAGATGGAAAATTTTGTCCGTCCCGACCATGCCTGTCCGTTTCTTTGGTCAATTTTTGATCACCAAGCAGAATCTTATCCACTTTTTGCCGACCAAACGATTTTTCTAACTTTATTCAAACAAAGTTACGGCTGTTCAAAATACCGATCACTAACCGGATGGATAAGAGTTTTATCGCAACCCGAAGTTAGCGGATCGGAGTCGGCCCTGTGGATAAATGTGGATAACGGGTGCGACTCCGGCCCGATTTTTTCCACAGGAATTATCCTCCCGCTCATACAAAGTTTCTCAAGTGCTCTGTCCCGAGCGGGATAAGTGCCAAATTTTTCCCGTAATAACAGGGATAAGAATGCAAAAACCAGACTTATTCACCTTATCCCCATTATTCAAAAACGTCTTTTCCCAAGGCAGAGTCCGGGAGTCGTTCGGAGTCGTACACAGTTTTCCCCAAGGCCGGTTGAGATGAATCATTTTTCCCGAGTCGGAATGTGAATAAACTGTGCGTGAAATTTAATCCCTGTTATCCACAGGGAACCACTCACAAACAACATCCTTTTTTATTAAATAAGGTTTTGTTAGGCAGAACGTGGAAAACGTCTTGGCAAAGGCCCCAGGGCACATTTCACGAAATAACAAAGCCGGTTCTGACAGGTGGCCGAACGCCACGTGTCAGGCCAAAGATCAAAAAAGCGATCGGGAAGAGAAACAGGAAACCAGATGCCTAACACCCAAAAGACCTTCTTGCGTGCCCTTGCCGGTGAAACCTTGCCGGTACCGCCGATCTGGCTGATGCGCCAAGCTGGTCGCTATTTGCCAGAATACCGCGCAACCCGCGAAGAAGCAGGCTCTTTCCTTGATCTTTGCTATAATCCTGATCTTGCTTGCGAAGTTACGTTGCAGCCGCTGCGGCGCTTTGACTTCGATGCGGCAATATTGTTCTCCGATATCCTCGTTATACCGCAGGCACTTGGACAGCATTTGGCCTTCAAGCAGGGAGAAGGCCCACAGCTTGAGGCCATCCGCGATGCTTCAGGCCTGGGCAAGCTTTCAGTTGAAGGCATTCATGACACGCTTGGTCCGATCTATGAGACGGTTTCAAAGCTTTCACACGCCATTCCATCCAGTACAGCACTGATCGGCTTTGCCGGTGCGCCCTGGACCGTTGCGACCTATATGGTCGAGGGCAAGGGTTCCAAGGACTTCCCGAATATCCGCCGCTTTGCCTATGGCGATCCCGATGGTTTTGCCAAACTGATCGACATTCTGGTCGAGGCGACCACGCAATATTTGCTGAAACAGGTTGAGGCAGGCGCAGAATGCATTCAGCTGTTTGAAACCTGGGGCGGGGTGTTGTCCGAGACCGGCTTTAATCGCTGGGTGATCGAGCCGACCAAACAGATCGTTGCCAATTTGCGCGCCGTGCACCCGGATCTGCCGATCATTGGCTTCCCGCGTGGCTGTGGCTTGCATCTGGTCGATTTCAAACAGAAAACCGGTGTGACCGCGGTTGGCCTTGATAGCGGGGTGAAACTCGACTGGGTGGCAGAAAACCTTCAGAAACTGGGGCCCGTACAGGGCAATCTGGATCCGATGCTGCTGATCACCGGCGGTGATCCGATGTTTGATGAAACCAAGCGCATCCTTGATACGCTGGGCAAGGGGCCATTCATCTTTAACCTTGGCCATGGCATCACGCCGGAAACCCCGCCGGAACATGTTGGCCAGCTGGTCGACTTCATTCGCGATTACAAAGGGTAAATGTCGGCAATTGTTGCATTTTATTTTGTGATTTTTGAAATCAATCAAATCGATTGAAATATTCAATGCGTATGATGGGCGTTGCCTGTTGCGCTTGGGTCCGGTTTGACCAAAATAGGCGCCGGAGCGCGACGGGTTTACATCATTCCCGGTTTGTCGGGAACCGGTCCAGACACGATCTGACATGAAGGATAGCCAAATGTCCGAGACGACGCGCAAGAAACGCGCCATTGTTCTTTTCAATCTGGGGGGGCCGGACAGTCCGGCAGCTGTTGAGCCGTTTCTGTTCAACCTGTTTAATGATCCGGCGATCATCAGCCTGCCCAATCCGTTCCGCTTTTTGCTGGCAAAGCTGATTTCGCGTCGCCGCGCGCCAATTGCGCGCGAGATTTATGACCATATCGGTGGCAAATCGCCGCTTCTGGAACTGACCCAGGAACAGGCAGATGCGCTTCAGATTGCGCTCAATGCCGAAGATGACGGTTATGAAAACCGTTGCTTCATCGCCATGCGCTACTGGAAGCCGTTTGCCGATGATACCGCAGCCGAAGTCAAGGCATGGGGCGCGGACGAACAAATCCTGCTTCCGCTTTATCCGCAATTTTCCACCACCACCAGCGGATCGTCGGTCAAGGACTGGAAACGGGCCTGTGCCAAGGTTGGCCTGACATCCCCGATCAAAACGGCGTGCTGCTATCCGACCAATCCGGGCTTTGTCGAAGCATCGGCTGAGATGATCAAGGCGGGCTATGAGCGCGCGCTGGCCAAGGCTACCGAACTTGGCATTGATAAACCGCGCATCCTGTTTTCCGCCCATGGTGTGCCGAAAGCGGTGATTACCAAGCGTGGGGATCCCTATCAGTCGCAGATCGAAAAAACATCGGCCGCCGTGGTCGAGAAAATGGCGATCGAAGGATTGGACTGGAACGTTTGTTATCAAAGCCGGGTCGGCCCGATGGAATGGATTGGCCCATCGACCGAGGACGAGATCGAGCGTGCTGGCAAGGAAAACAAGGGTATCGTCGTGGTGCCGATTGCCTTTGTCACCGAGCATTCGGAAACCCTGGTCGAGCTTGATATCGAATATGGCGAACTGGCGCATGAAAAACACGTGCCGATCTATGAGCGCGTGCGCACCGTCTGTTCCCATCCGAAGTTTATTGCCGGACTTGTTTCGGTCGTAAAACAAACGCAAGACGAGCTCGATGAAAAAGGACCGGATGACTATACGGTCGAAACGCGCGGCTGGTGGTGCCCGGATGAACATTCCTGTGCGGTGGCCAAGCAGCCGTCGCTGAAACCTGCCGGGGCCTAGATCACAGTTATAACGCCAAGCGGGCCGGTTCTGTTTTTGGATCGGCCTGATTGCTGTTATGGTCGGAAAAATTCAAAAAAATTCCCGCTTGCGCGGGCTTTAACCTGCCGACCCTGACCGTCACATCCAGAGAAGAGAGAGATGGATAGTTACAGCATTATCAAATCCCTGCATGTCATCAGCGTGATCGCCTGGATGGCGGGTCTTCTGTATTTGCCAAGGCTTTATGTCTATCACTGCGAAGTGGCGCCGGGCTCGGAAGCCAGCGAGAAATTCAAGGTGATGGAACGCCGTCTTTTGCGCGCCATCATGAACCCGGCAATGATCGCGACCTGGATTTTTGGCGGCTATCTGATCCATGCGGCCGGTGTCATGACCGAAGGCTGGTTCCACGTCAAACTGCTGTGTGTGGTTCTGATGACCATCGCACACATGATGATGGCGCGTTACCGCCGGGCGTTCGAGGCGGATGCCAATACGAAATCGCAGAAATTCTATCGTATTTTCAATGAAGTACCGACGATCCTGATGATCATTGTCGTCTTCATGGTGATCGCACGGCCCTTCTGATCGGCTCTGTTTGACGGCCCATCAGTAAAAACGTTTCGATTTTAAAATAAAAAGGCCGCCAAACTGGCGGCCTTTTCTTTGTCATCGTTTTGGCATCGATCCAAAAGCCGATGGATGGGGTCAATCAGGCGTTGCCAGCCGGCTGACCTTCCATCTTGGATGCGAATTTTTTGCGGAAAAGATCAGCAAAATCAATCTGCTGCATCATCAGCGGCGGGAAACCACCGTCTGCGGTCAGGTCTGCGACGATTTTACGGACATAGGGGAACAGCAGGCGCGGAACTTCGATCATCAGAACCGGCAGGCGGTGTTCGTCAGAAACATTCAGCGTCACAACGCAGCCATACTGCAGTTCGGCAATGAAGGCCACCTTGTCGCCAACGTCGGCTTTGACATTGATCTTGATGGTGACTTCGTGAAGTTTCTGGTCCTGGGTGGTGCGGGCCTCAACATCAACGTCGATATTGATTTTCGGCTGCTGCTGCAGGGCAACGCTTTCCGGTGCGTTCGGGTTTTCGAACGACAGATCCTTGATGTACTGGGTGTGGATCGTGATCGGATTTGCGGCCGGCTGCTGCTTCTGTTCTGCTGCGCCTTCTGCACCGGTGGTATTCTCGGCCATTAAAGTCTAGCTCCCTTAGAGGTCATTTCGTCTTGATCAGAAAAAAGCTTTCGGCTTGAAGGCTTTGCCTTGGCTGAAATGCTTATTACTGACGCCGCCCCGTTGCGGCAGATAAATTGGACTTGTTGGCCTAGCACGTCTGGCCTGCACGGGCAAGCCAATCAGAGCGGGTCAAAGCCCTTATCAAAGCCCGCGTTTCCGGGGGTTTGGTTGTCCTTATTGCGGACAAAGGCCTTTGAATCAAAGAAGGCTGACCGGGGGTGTCGGCCAACCTTCTGATTTTGTGATTTTCGGATGAATTCAGCGCGTCTCGTCACGCGGCGGCAAATTGCGCGGTGTTTCGGGATTGTCGCCCGGATCGTTGCTGCTATCGGTGTCGTTTGACGGATCGTTCGGGCTGACATCTTCGAAATCGCCATCAATGATCGGCCCGGCCCCACGTGGCCGTGATCCGCTAGGTCCACCAGCGCCATGTCCACCGGGTCCATTGGGCCCGCGCCCGTTTGGCCCGTCTTGCGCGCCGCTGGAATAGGTCGCACCGCGGAAGTTTGTCCGGATATTGCCCGACTGGACCAGCTTCATGATGACCTTGGCCCCGATCAGCTGGCGCAGCGGCGGGACAAGCAACAGGAAGCCAAAGGTGTCGGTGACAAAGCCCGGGGTCAGAAGCAATACACCAGCGATCAGAATGCAGATGCCGTCAAACAGGGCACCAATGGGCATTTCGCCCTGATCCATCTGGCTTTGCGCCTTGGCCAGAGTTTGCAACCCCTGGGCACGCATCAGGGACGTACCGATGATGGCTGTTAGAACAACCACGCCAATGGTCGGCCATAGCCCGATCAGTTCGCCGGCCTGAATAAAGACCGCGATTTCGATGATTGGCATGGCGACGAATATCGCGAGAAAGTAAAAGCCCATTGTTTCTCCGTTTACTGGCGATGGATTGCCTGTATGCGCCGCAAATGTCGTATTATCACATGCATTTTACGGCCAAAGCTGACGTCTTGCTGAAACTATTGCAGAAAACAACTTGGTTTTCAGCGATTTCTCATTAATCTGCACACTTAAGTTCGTTGGTTAGTTGGTGGGAACGCTAATGTGACAACGCGACAAAAATGCGGCAGATCGTCATCTTGGCCTTGCCCCGGCGCATATCGCACCGGTGAAGGGTGAAGATGATCACATCTTGCCGGGTAATCGGCAGTTGCCCTTGCATTTGGTTAAGTTCATACCATCTCTCCACCACGGTTGTGATATACAGACAACCAGTTTGAAACCATTAGGATCACGAGACCGTCTTGCAGTATTTCGATATATTCTTATTCGCTCTGATTGCGGTTTTCCTTGTGCTGCGTTTGCGTGGCGTGCTTGGCCGTCGCACCGGCAATGAAAAGCAGGGGCCGTCCGATATCTTTGGCCGTCAGACTCATGACAATGAAGGCCAGAAAGACGCCGCAGCTCAGACCGATAATGTTTATCGCCTGCCGGACTCCGGTAACGATCAGGATGTGGCAGATGTTCCTTCGGGCACGTTTGCAACCCTGCAGGAGATCCAGAAGCACGATCCGAACTTTACCCAGCAGGACTTCCTGAATGGCGCGCGCATGGCGTTCGAAATGATTGTCGAATACTTTGCCAAGGGCGACAAGGATGGCCTGAACCCGTTGCTTTCGGCCGAGGTTTACAAGAACTTCGCCGCCGCCATCGATGCCCGCGCTGAAAAGGGCGAGCACGAGGAAACCACCCTGGTCGGTATCAAGAGCGCGTCCATCCATGACGCCAGCCTTGAAGGCCGTACGGCCTATGTCACGGTCAAGTTCGTGTCCGAGGAAGTCTCGGTCATTCGCAATGCCGAGGGCGATGTTGTCGATGGCGACCCCAACAAGGTGGTCGAGGCCGAAGACCTTTGGACATTCGCGCGCAATATCGAAAGCCGCGATCCGAACTGGCAGCTGGTTGCGACCGAAACCCCGGAAGAAGAAACCGCCGATTAACGACGGTTTCACAAAGACCAAACATATCAAAGGCGATCCGATAAACCGGGTCGCCTTTTTTCATGTCCGCATGGTAACGAGCACGCGCAATTATCGGCTTGTTAAGCATGTCAGGGGCAAAATCGGGTTTTCGCAAAGCCGATCTTGGGCGCAGAATCCGAGACGGTAACGTTTGCCTTGGTTACAAGCGGGTTTCCATCTTGAAAAGACGACTGGTTTTATCGCGCAGCCTGTCCCTTGTTTCTGTGCTGGTCGGTGCGGCTGCCGCCCTGATCTGGATGTTCTGGCCACAAATCACCGGACAGATCGAACCCCCGGCCGAGGTGGAAGACAAACTGACCCTGCGCCCGGCGACGTTTGCCGATCTTGATGGCTGGCAGACCGATGATATGCGCGGCACCGTGCGGGCCTTTGCCCGGTCGTGCCAGGCGATGCTAAGACGCAGCGATGACAAACCCGTCGGGCCTGATCCGCGCATGGGCACCATTGGCCAGTGGCGGGATCGTTGCGAAACCGCGGTTTCCCTTGATGTTGAAAGCCTTCGCAAGGAAGACGCGCGGGCCTTCTTTGAAAGTGGGTTCAGACCCTATCTCAGTGGCAATCGCGATACGGTCGAGGGCCTTTTTACCGGCTATTACGAGCCGGAATTGCAAGGCCGGCTGACCCGTGGCGGGGCGTATCAGACGCCGCTTTATCTTAAGCCCAATGACATGGTTTCGATCGATCTTGGCGATTTTCGCGAGGATCTGAAAGGCACCAAACTGGTCGGGCGGATCGCGGGTGATGCAATCAAACCCTATTACGACCGCGAAGCGATCGAGGAAGGGGCATTGTCAGACCGTGATCTTGAACTGGTCTGGGTCGATGACGCGGTGGATGCCTTTTTCCTGCAAATTCAGGGCTCTGGCCGGGTGGTTCTGCCTGATGACAGCGTGCTTCGGGTGGGCTATGCCGCAACCAACGGCCACCCTTACTTTGCCATCGGGCGCGAGCTGATTGCGCGCGGGGTGCTGACGCGTGAAACCGTATCGCTGCAATCAATCCGTAAATGGCTGCATGACAATCCGGGTGAAGCCGATGCGGTGATGAATACCAACGCATCCTATGTGTTTTTCCAGCCGCTTAAGGTTGATCCGAATGACCCCGAAGCGGGCCCGCTGGGATCGCAAGGGGTGCCGTTAGAGCCCGGCCGGTCATTGGCAGTGGATCGGCGGTTCCATGCCATGGGGGTGCCGGTCTGGCTTGAAACCAGCGATCCGATGAATGCGGACCGTACATTCCGCCGCCTGATGGTGGCCCAGGATACCGGTGGGGCCATTCGCGGGCCGGTGCGCGGTGATATCTTCTTTGGCCCGGGCGAGGACGCGGCCCTTTATGCTGGCCACATGAACCGGCAGGGCCGCAAATATGTCCTGTTGCCCAACAGCATCGATCCGGCAAGCTGGCAGGATGCGGATACTCAGACAGGGGGCACTTCATGATCCGTCATATTGTGTTGCTGCAGATCCCAAGCCATATCGCGCAAAGCGACATCGACACCATGATCGGCGAACTTGAAAAAGTTGCCTTTTCAGTGCCGGGCGCATTGGCCTTTTGCGGCGGGGCAAAGATGACTGGAAGCGGCCTTAGTCAGGGATTTACCCACGCCATCACCATTGATTTCACTGATCTGGCAGCGCGCGACACCTATGTGCGCGGCCTTGATCAGGACTGGATCGGCATTCGATTGTCGGAAATGACCGAAGGCGGACTTGGCGGTATTCTTGCGATCAGCGTCAATGTCGATGACATTCATACGCCCGACAAGGGATCGGACAAGAAGCCGGAACTACGCTGGATCTGAACTAGATTACGTCGGATTAGCTTATAATTAAGATCCAACCGACGATCTAAATTGCGTCTTTTTGGATATTTTGGCGCACGGACCTGAAACAGGGACAGCGCAAAGAAAAACACCGGACGGCAAGGCCATCCGGTGTTGATCGATATTGGGTTGTTGTTGGTGCCAGACTTACTGGGCGGCAACGATGCCTTCGTTGCCGGCATCCGATTTGCCGCAACCACCTGCGTCACCGTTGCTGCCAACGCGTGATTTGCGCTGACGCTGGCTTTCGGATTTGAGCTGCCCGCAGGCGGCCAGAATATCGCGGCCGCGCGGCCAGCGGATCGGCGCTTCGTAGCCGTTATCGAGCAGGATTTGCGCGAACTTCTTGATGTCGTTGGTCGGCGTGCATTCGTAATCCGAACCCGGCCATTTGTTGAACGGGATCAGGTTGAACTTGCAGTGAACGCCCTTGACCAGCTTGGCCAGCGCACGCGCATGTTCGGGTTTGTCGTTCACGCCTTTCAGCATGACATATTCCATGGTGATCGGACGGGCGTTCGACATGCCCGGATAGTTCCGGCACGCATCCATCAGTTCTTTTAGCGGGTATTTCTTGTTGATCGGCATGATTTCGTTGCGCAGATCATCATCAGGCGCATGCAGCGAAATCGCCAGACCAACGCCAAGGTCTTCGCCACAGCGCACGATTTCCGGCACCACGCCCGAAGTCGAAAGCGTAATCCGGCGGCGCGAGATCGAAATACCTTCGCCGTCCATGGCAATGCGCAGGGCATCGCGAACGTTTTCATAGTTAAACAGCGGCTCGCCCATGCCCATCATGACGATGTTTGAGAGGCGGCGGATGCCATTGGCCGGGGTCGGCCATTCACCGTAGCTGTCGCGTGCGACCATGAACTGGCTGACGATTTCGCCCGGTGTCAGGTTACGCACCAGAAGCTGGGTACCGGTGTGGCAGAATTTGCAGGTCAGCGTGCAGCCAACCTGCGATGAAATGCAGACAGCACCGCGATCTTCGTTGCGATCGGGGATATAGACCGTCTCGGCCTCGTTGCCGTCATGGAACTTCATCAGCCATTTGTGGGTGTCGTCAGTGCTTTTCTGATCGGCTGTCAGAACCGGACGCCCGACATAGAAATCCTGAGCCAGGCGATCACGCAGCTTTTTGGAAATGTTGGTCATGTCCTCGATGTCGGTGACACCGCGGTTATAGATCCAGTTCCAAAGCTGTTTGACGCGGAACTTGCTTTCGCCCATGCCAGCCATGAGTTCGGTCAGTTCTTCGCGGGTGATGCCGACCAGATCACGACGCCCGTCGGCAGCCTGCCCATTGGCGGCGCGCGAAACGAAGTCGGACAGCGACGGCCCATCCTGCTTGGCAGGGGCATCGGTCAGGGGTGCGTTTTCGGTCAGGACGTCGGTCATCCCGGGCTCTCTCTTTTGCGTAGTGTGGGTTTGCCAGACAGCTTTTTGGCCGTCTTGTTCTGGCGTCAGCGGGACTATACCAGAAATGATGCAAAAATGCTTGGCCCCGCATATAGCGGGGCCGGGTCGATTTAGAAACGATAAATTTCACATTGCAGCTATCACAGCACTGCAATCACGGTTGCAAAGCAGGCTGTGACGGCCCCACCAAACGGTTTGATCAGATATGGATCAGTTGACCGGCTTGGTGTTGCAGGCCTTTGAAATCGCGTTATAGGCGTTGGTAAAGCCCGACAGTGAATAGGTATCGGTGGTCTTGGTATCGCGTGACGAATAGCCAACCACAACCATGGTCGATCCGGCTTTCATCGCGCTGACCAGTTTGCGGTCTTCTTCGCTGTTTACCGCCCAGGCGGAATCATCATGGGTGAACAGCTTGAAACTTTTGGAATCGATTCGAAGATCGACCTCGCTGCCGGACTTGTAGGTATAGCCGGTGATGAAGCTGACTTCATTGAGCAGCTTAAGTGCCGGGCGATGGGTGACCATGACATAGATTTTGCCACGCTGGGTGTAGTCGCCTTTGGCCGAGGTCGGCTGGCTGCCCATATAGCAGACTTTCTGGCCATCCTCGGAATAGGTGTAGGCTTCCCACTTGCCGTAAACATCAATCAGCTGCGGGGAGTTCTGGGCCTGTGCCACGTTGGTCGCAAAACCAAGCGCAAGCAGACAGGCAACCGCGCCAAAAGCGGCGGCAAACGAATTTCTGACGAGACGATGGGCGTGTTTTTTCATGAGGTCGCGTATCGTGTCTGAAGTTTCGGGATCGGTCCGACCGGACCACGTTAGGACGCATAAAATCCAAAGGATATGGCAAATTTATGAGGCTCGTTTCCCGAGATTGCCGCCAAAAGGTAAAGATTAAACCAAGGAATGCGTCCAACCGGGTGCGAACAGGTAAATTTTACAAATTATTCTGTGGATGGCGCCGGACGCCCGCCATGGCTGGTGATGCCCTTCTTGATGGGATTACCGGTAAACCGTTGTCAAAACACTAAAATTGATCGGCAGGTGTTAGCCGCGTGCGAGATTCTTTTTGACCACCTGATCCAAGCAATCCTGAACCGTGATCGGCTGATTTCCGCGCCGCATGCGGGCCAGCATGTGACGGAGTTCACGCGGTGCGCCTTCGGTTGCCGGGGCAAAGAAGGCATCAAACGAACATTGATCGGATCTGTATTGCCAGACGCGGATGTCGCCTTCGCCGCGGATCATTTCCGGTTCGCCGATTTTGGCCTCGACTTCCGGTTCTGACAGCCCCTTGAGCGATGCGTTGGGTACTGGCTTGAACGGGATGGCGGCCGTGGTGGTGCGTGATCTTGAATTTTCCGGCCGCCTGCGGGCCTCGGGCTGGGCCGTGGTGACGTTGCCCTTGGTATTAAGCTCGCCGTAATTGGTGTTTGTCGAACCCGGTGGCACTGACGACCCGCCGCCACAGGCCGAAAGACCCATGACAATGAGCGCCAGAAGCAAAATCACCCCGAATGGACGGGTGACGTCTGTTCGGGGTGAGGTTTGGGTCAGAGCAATCATGCGCGCTAAAAATCAGGAATCGTCTGATTTGCGCGGGATGGTGATTGCGCCGGTGCTGCCGCCGCGGCTTATACCGGTGTCCGCACCTTCGACATATTCCAGCTCGCCCTTGATGCGGGCACCATTTTCAATCTGAAGCGCGCCATAGGTGATCTTGCCGCTGATTTCAGCCGAGTGGACGACAACCACACGGCCAGCCGTCAGTTCACCTTCGAACTTGCCGCTGATTTCGGCTTCATCCACCTGGGCAGAACCGATGAAGCTGCCGCCATCGGAAACTTCGAGGCGCGAGCATTCCTTGATCTGGGCTTCGACAACGCCTTCGACGACCAGAACGTCACAGGAACCGATTTCACCTTTAAGCGTGATGTCGCGACCAACTGTCAGTTTCTTGCCCTCGGAGGAGTGGCTACCCGATCCTCCCGGGCGACCGGAACTGCCGCGGGTCGGGATTTCAAGCGGGCGCTTCGGGATTTCCGGGCGGAAGTTGGTGGAGTGCGGTTTGCTGGACATTTGCGGTTCATCCTTTGTGCGCGGTTGGGTGAAGAGCCGCGGCTCTGTTCGTTTTTCTGTTTTTTCGAACGTGCGGGTTTCGCTGGCTTTGTCAGATGCAGCATCAGAGGCCGAGGTCATCGTCCCGGAAAGCTTGTCTGATCCATCCAGGCGAGATGTATCTGACGAAGTCGCACTTCTGTCGACTGTTTTGTTGGCTTTTTTCTTTCCAAACATGGGATGACCAGATCCTTAGAGTTGCAGTTTCGATGTTGGTCTAGGTGTATCGGCCTTGCGGTTACCGGTCAGGCGGTCTCAGGCACATAGGTGCCAAGACGCACAGAATAGTGGACCATAAAGGCGGTGGCGATGATCGGCGCGACCAGATTGACCAAGGGAATGGTCATCAGGAAGGTCAAACCGACCCCGGCAATCCAAAGCTTTTTCTGGCGGCTTTTGCGAATGGCCTCAACCGTTCGCGCATCATAGCGGCGTGCGGCAACCAGTTCAAAATATTCACGCGACAAAAGATAGCCATTCATCCCGTAAAACGCGATGACATAGAGCGGCCCGGCCAGAAGAAGCGGCAAAATCAGAATGTTAAGCGCCAAAGCCGTCAGGGCGAATTTAAGACCACTGATCAGCGCATCAATAATCGGCTGCGGACGGGTATCGGGCAGGGTCGGATAGTGCTTGTCTTCGACCGCGTCGGCGATCTGATCGAGCAGAAGGCTCGAGATCAGGACCGTGGCCGCGGGAAACAGCAACAGCACAAGAAGCGTCAGACCGATGCCCAGCAGCCAGTCGACGGCGGTTTCAAGCCAGCCACCATCGGTAAAGAAGGTGATGGAATTCAGACCGAACCAGATCAGGACCCACAACCCGACAATGGTTGCCAGCGCACCGGCAACACCGATCAGCACAACTTTGCGAAAACGCGGGTCGGAAAACTGCGCAACGGATTTCAGAAAGTCATTGATCATGGAAGATGTCGGTCCTGTCCTGTCATGTGTCGAGTGTGCGGAATATATCCGCAAGGGAATCATGCATTAGTTTAGTAGGCAATTAAAATTAACAGCCTGTGAAATCAGGGACTGGCTTTGCAGATTTCCCAAGAATGCGACATCTATCGCAGGCATCAGGCAAAAAAAAGGCGTCCGGCCAGGGGGGAGAACCGGACGCCAGCGCTCCGATAATCTGGAGCGTGAGGAAAGGTAGGGGAGACCTTTTCCTCACACCGGGTTCCCGTCGTTTAGGGGAACCTTGTGACAGACTCACATATAGGAAGCACAGGACGTCCGTGCCATGGGTTTGGGCCCGAAAAAGCCGACAAATTTTGAAACTTTTCCCTGATTCCAATCTGCGGTGATTTCGTTACGAAATCACAATTACATTCACCACTTGGCCAAGCAGTTGAATCAGAAAATATTCTTGATCCGGCACCGGTTTACGGGCGGTTCAAAGACGTCAAAGGCGGATAGGAAAGTTTTTTGGCCTAGTTGCGCTGATTTGGCCAGATGCGTTCAAATTTGAACAGTTCCGGGTCAAGCTGCATGCCCTCTTCGGTATTGAACAGGGTGACCGTGGTTTCGACCCCGGTCGGGTCCTTGACGCTCCACTGACGCAGTTGCATCGGCTTTTCGGTAAACACCAGGGTTACACTTCCGGCACCCGGATCGGATTTGCGCACCAGTTCAACGCGCACGGTTTCGGCCGTGCGACGATAATCGACAATCTTGACCTTGTCGGTCAGCGAGATGTTTTCCGCCAGGATGATCCCGGCCGGGGTTTCATCAATGTCGAAATAGGTCGGTGCGTTGATTTCCTTGTCATAATAGATGAAATCATGACCGGTCGAGACCAGCAGGATCTGGGCCGGCGGGTTATATTCAAACCGCATTTTGCCCGGGCGTTCCATATAAAGATCGCCTTCGGCCGCACCGCCATCCGATGAAATCTGAACAAACTCGGCCTTCAGCGTCGTGATCCCGGCCAGATAGTTTTCGATCTTTTCGATCATCTCAGGCGTGATCTGATCGCTTGCTTGCGCGTGGGCTGTGCTTGGCAACAGGGTCAGACTGGTGACGGCACCAAGACCGATGGCGGATGCAATGACACTTGCCGCAAGAACGGCGCGGCCTTTCTTGCCAAACAATTTCCAGCGAGTCTTCGGTTCTTGGGTCAAACGGGTCATGTGTCTTACCGGTGTTCGTAACAATTCGTTGATCGCAATCATGGCGATTGCAGAAGGTGAATGGCGGATGATAAAAATCGTGCCAAATAGTAACCACTCACTGCGAGTAACATATCGCATCATTTGGCCGGGAAGGCCAGCCGGGTCAAGCCATGCCCGCAAATGACCTTAATTGGCCGTTTTGAGCCTTAATTGCAGGTCATTTGACCACCGGCAAGCAGGAGAACACGTTTAATGAGCCGTATCGTCGCCATCCAGATGGACCCGATCGAGAGCATCGATATCAAGGGGGATTCGACCTTTGTCATGGGCCTTGAAGCCCAGGCGCGGGGATATGACCTTTTGCATTATCATCCCGATGACATGTTCTATGACCGGGGCCGGATCAAGGCGGAAGTCCGCCCGATGACGTTGCGCTACGAACATGGCAACCACCATGATCTGGGCAAAGCACGGGTGATTGATCTGGCGCGTGAAACCGATGTGATCCTGATGCGTCAGGACCCGCCGTTTGACATGAACTATATCACCGCAAGCCATCTGCTTGAGGCGATCCACCCGGAAACCTTTGTGGTCAACCATCCGGGCCATGTCCGCAATGCGCCGGAAAAGATCTTTGTCACCGAATTTCCTGATCTGATGCCGCCGACCCTGATCACCCGGTCGGCAGCCCGCATCAAGGAATTCCGCGAAGAGTTCAAGGACATCATCGTCAAGCCGCTGTTTGGCAATGGCGGGGCGGGTGTGTTTCACCTCAAACCCGGTGACGAGAACCTGAATTCGCTGCTGGAACTGTTTGCCGCCCAGTCGCGCGAACCGCTGATGGTGCAGGCCTATTTGCCGGACGTCCGCAAGGGTGACAAACGCATCATTCTGGTTGATGGCGAACCGGTGGGCGCGATCAACCGCGTTCCGGCCGAGGGTGAAGCACGTTCGAACATGCATGTTGGCGGTGTGGCCGAGAAATCGATGCTGACCCCGCGCGAACGCGAGATTTGCGATCGCATCGGGCCGGAGCTTAAGAAACGCGATCTGATCTTTGTCGGGATCGACGTGATTGGCGATTACATGACGGAAATCAACGTCACCTCGCCGACGGGCTTGCAGGAAATCAACCGGTTTGACGGTTCCAAACTGGAAAGCCTGATCTGGGATGCGATTGAAACGCGGCTTGGCTAGGCCATCCTTATATCGCTAAAACGAAATCGGGCAGGTGATCATCACCTGCCCTTTTTGTTGGGTGATTTTGTGGGGCTTGAGGCGGGCTTTGATCAGCGCGCCTTGACCTCGACCTCGACAAAGGTGATGGCAAAGTCATTGTTGTTAATCACGTTATGGGACACCCCAGTCTTGCGGGCATAGGATTGCCCGGCGGTCATGTCGGACGGAAACGTTGTGCCGTCATCATTAACAATGGTCAGTGTGCCGGTTGTCATCGGCACGACGACATAATCCATGCCGTGAACATGATCACCGGTTTCGGAGCCGGGCGGGAAGTGCCATTCGGTCACCTTGACGGCATCGTCATCAACCTGAACGGTGGGAATGGCTTTGGGGCGCTGTGCAGTCACTGGGTTTCTCCAATTTTTGCGGTTAACCCGGTGATGATAGCGACAAGTCCCTCATGCTGCTTGCCTTTTTTATGTCGGCCTCTTGTGTGACTTTGACGATGCCGTTGCCGTCCGGTTCCGCTAAGCTGGAACTAACGCGGCGATCAAACGTATGTTTCAAGGGTCAAGTTCACATCATTTTGGCAGGTAGTAACAGCGCATGACCAGCTCCGAGGCGACAAAAATCACCGATCAGGATCTTTTCGGGCCGTTCCTGTTTGCCCGGGGTGCTGATGCCAAGACGGCAAAAATCGCGGCCCTTGTGGTTGCCGATGATGGTGCAGAAATCCCGGAATTTCGGGCTAATGGCCGTGATGTCATTGCGCCTTCGAAGCTTGCCAGCCTGTTTGGCCGAAGCTATTGGCGGTTTGATTTTGAACTGCCGTCAAACCGGGCCGCGTCATATAGTTTCGGAAACGAAACATACGAGGTTTGCACCGATCTTGGGGGTGATCTTCGCATCGGGTTTGTGTCGTGCAACGGACAGGAAGACGGTGATCTGGATCGGCCGCTTGAAGATCGCAATGCGCTCTGGACGGATTTGGGCAAAGAGCACGCAAAACAGCCCTTCTCGCTTTTGCTGCATGGTGGCGATCAGATTTATGCCGACGGCGTCTGGGAATGCCATGAGGATATCATTGCCTGGGACAAGGCCGGGCGCAGTGAACGGTTGGCGACCGCCTTTTCCGATGTCATGCGCGACGCCGTTCTGAAATTCTATCTTGATCATTATCTGGCGATTTATGGCCAACCGCAGATCCAATACATGCTGGCGCGCGTGCCGTCGCTGATGATGTGGGACGACCATGACATTTTTGATGGCTGGGGCAGTCACAAGAAGTGGTTTCAGGGCAGTGCCGTTGCCAAGGGCATGTTTGACTGCGCACGTGAAGCCTTTTGCCTGATGCAACTTGGCTGCACACCCGATGATTTGCCCGATATGGTCAGGGATCGCGATGGCATCAGCCTTGGCTGGCGCACCGATTTTCCGGGCGTCAGTATTGTTGCGCCCGATTTGCGATCCGAACGGACACCAAATGACGTGATGGGGGCACATGGCTGGCGCGATTTGCCCGAGATGCTTAAAACCGTGCCGGATGGCAATCGTATTCTTCTGATGTCGAGTGTGCCGGTGATCGGCCCGCGACTATCGTTGATTGAGATGGTGTTGCATCTTTCCCCCCGTGCCCAGAAATACGAGGATGACCTGCGCGATCAGTGGCAAAGCCGCTGGCACCGGCGCGAATGGTGCCGTTTCCTTGAGCTGATCGAAGAAATCGCCAACGAGCATAACCATGAGATCACCCTGCTTTCGGGGGAAATTCATGTCGCAACCCGGGG
The DNA here is from genome assembly GCF_017922435.1 of Thalassospira sp. ER-Se-21-Dark. Lineage (NCBI taxonomy): Bacteria > Pseudomonadati > Pseudomonadota > Alphaproteobacteria > Rhodospirillales > Thalassospiraceae > Thalassospira > Thalassospira sp. ER-Se-21-Dark. Next base: position 1,287,841 of record NZ_VDEZ01000001.1, read on the forward strand.
CACCTTCGAAACCAGGGGCAAAACCATCCATCAACTGGTGGCATCGGGCATTTCGCACACCGCACCACCCCCGACCTTTGCCAGGGTTTTGGGTCTTTTGGCATGGATCGGGGAGAACCCGCTTCCGGGGCGGCCGACAGAGTTAAAACCGCTGCCGGAACGCAAAGGTACCTATTGTGCGGCGCGAAATTACCTTACACTGTTACGTAAAGACACCAACTGGCATGCCAATTGGCATCTCGAAGGAATTGGCTGGACGCCGGATTTGCGCGTTTGAACGCGCCGTATGGCCGACGGAAATGTGCCAATGGCAAGGGGCTTTGGATCATGATGCAGCTTTATTACGCGCCAACTTCACCCTTTTCGCGCAAGGTGCGCGTTGTCTTGCGTGAGTTGGGTCTGGAAAAACAGATCAGCGAGATCCTGATTGATCCGTGGACGGATGAGGCGCTGCGTGCCCATAACCCGCTTGCCAAAGTGCCGACCCTGATCCTTGAGGATGGCATGGCGGTTTTTGAATCGGCCGTGATCTGTGATTATCTTGATCAGCTTGCCAAATCCCAAGGCATTTCAAAGGGTGTGATCCCCGAAAGTGGCCCGGCCCGCCTCAGTGCCCTTAAATGGCAGGGTTTGGCCGATGGCATGATGGCGGCAACCGCACGGCTTTATGCCGACTCCCAACGCGAAGATGGTGATCGTTCCGAAATCGTAATGGAGCGACAGGCGCAGGCGATTACATCCGGCATAGAGGCGATCCTCGATGGTCTGCCGGCGCTTCGCACCGAGGAGCCACATCTTGGTACTTGGTCGGTGCTGATTGCGCTTTATTACATTGATTTCCGCTGGCCGGACCGGCGGTTTGATATCCCGGTGCGGGTGCGCGACTGGATGGCGATCATGTCGGAACGTGAATCCTTTACCGAAACCACCTTTCACCTGCCCCATGACGGTGATTGATCAGAAAATCCAACGATTACCTGCGACAAACGCCGCCAGACATGATATCGCCGCCTTTTTGAAGATTGAATTGCGAAAAGCCGATGACCGAACCGACCATTACCAAAGCCATGCGTGAACGCGCCTGGGTCCGTGCCGAACGGATTGAGGGCGAAGACCCCAAGGAAGTGCGCAAGCACAAGGAAAGCGGCATCACCATGAAAAAGGCCAGTTTCGGCAAGTTCCGTAATTTCGGCTGGACCGTGGTTGATGAGGTTGCCGTGCCGTGCCGCAAGGAATTCCTTCCGCCGCGCGAAACGGATGACGAATCCTCGGACTAGGCCGCTATCGCAAATGTGATGGCTGATGCCGGCGGGCTTGATTGACAAAGAGGCCGATGAAGGGCGCTATGAACCGGTGGTTCTTGCGCCTTTTTCTTTGCCTGAGTTTGGTCTTGCCTGATGACAACCCGATCCGATGCGATTTCGTTTGGTTCGCTTGACGATATCGCGCCCGAAACCCTGATTGCCCATATGTCCGACCCGCGAATGGCTGAACATATGCCGTTGCTAAACGGTCCGTGGGATCAGGATGACGTTGCCCGGTTCATGGCGGCCAAGAAGGCCTGTTGGCAACGCGATGGCCTTGGGCATTGGGCGATCTTTTATGATGGCACTTATGTCGGCTGGGGCGGGTTTCAGAAAGAAGACGATGATTGGGATTACGGGCTGGTGCTGCGCCCTGAATGCTTTGGGCTTGGCATGGCGATCACGCACAGGGCGCTTGAATTTGCCCGATCCGATCCCCGTATTTCGTCGGTGACCTTCCTGTTGCCGCCGACCCGTACCAAGCTTGCCGCGTTAAAGCGCCTTGGTGCCGTGTTCGAAGGAACGGTTTCCCACGACGGGGCCTGCTTTCAAAAGTTCCGGCTTGAGATCGGCTAATCCCGTTTGGCATTTCCAAAGCCCGGCTTAGTTGCCCGGTTCCTGAGACAGATTGATTAACGCTGCCAGAAGCTGCTTTGGGTCCGTGTCGGCGACCTGATTTTCCAGCTGTTGTTGGGTTTCCTGCCAGATCGGGAAGGCGCGACTGAGAAGGTGTAAGCCGTCCTTGGTCAAAGCCAGCAGGCGGCCGCGCTTGTCCTTGGGGTCGGGTGTAATCTCAATCAGTCCACGTCGTTCAAGCGGTTTGAGATTGGCCGTCAAAGTGGTGCGATCCATCGCCAGAAGGTCGGCGACATCTTTCATGTGCGGCGGATATGGCCGGTTTAACGACATCAAAAGCGAATATTGCCCGCTGGTCAGATCAAGGGGACGAAAGGCGTCATCAAACCGTCTTGCGACGGTGCGGGCTGCGCGCCGGACATGCAGGCAAAGGCACGAGTCCCTTACCATTATGGTATCGGCATAGGGAACGATCTGATCGCTATGGTTGAAATATTTTTTTGACATGGGTAAATTATGTTGATATCAACGTATTTGTCAAACGGGAAAACAAGAAAATGCTGATAAATCGCCCGTTTTGATCGTCACCGCGTTAAATCCATTCTGCCTGGCAAGGAGAATGCCCCATGCAGAAGATCAGTCCTTTTTTATGGTTTGATCAGACCGCTGAAGAAGCCGTGAATTTCTATGTTTCGGTATTTGCTGATGCCAAAATCGGCAAAGTCATGCGTGCAAGTGCGGCCGGTCCCGGACCGGAGGGACGTGTTCTGACCATTGGTTTTGAACTGTTTGGGCAAAGCTTTACCGCGTTCAACTTCCCCACAGATTTCAAGTTTACCGAAGCCGTTTCCTTCGTCGTCGATTGCAAGGATCAGGCAGAGGTCGATTATTACTGGGATTGCCTGTCGGACGGCGGGCAGCCACGCGATTGCGGCTGGGTAAAGGACCGGTTTGGCGTTTTCTGGCAAATCACCCCGACCCGCCTGATTGAATTGATGAGCGATCCGAACCCGGCCATCGCCGCACGCGCAGCAACCGCAATGATGACCATGCAAAAGATCGATATCGCGGCACTTGAACGTTCGGTCGCCGACGGCTGATCGGGCCTGAGCACTCATGAAGCCAAACCCCTCGCACCACCAACGCAAGGATATGTCTGATGTCAGAAAAGCAAGCCAAGGATCGCCAGGCGATTGCCGATCTGTTTGATCGTTGGGCGAATGCCAATCGCAGCAAGGATATCGATGCGATCATGGCGCTTTATCACCCCGATATCTGTTCCTATGACGCGGTTGGACCGCTGCAATTCAACGGTGCCGCAGATTACCGCGCCCATTGGGAAAAATGCCTGCCCAAGGACGCCGAAATGATTGTCGAGATGCAGACACCAACCATTCGCGTCTCAGGCCATCTTGGTGTTGCGCATTTCCTGATCCGCTGCGGCATGCGCGATCCGGATGGTACCGAACATTCAAGCTGGATGCGCTCGAGCACTCAGCTTGAAAAGCGCGACGGCCAATGGCGCATCGCGCACGAGCATTTTTCCGTGCCATTTGATTTCGAAAATGGTCAAGCCCAGTTCGGGCTTGAGCCATAAGCCGTGCCCATCAACGCAATCTTACAAAGGAAGCCCCGATGAAAGTGATCAGCTATTTGAATTTTGATGGTAATTGCCGCCCGGCAATGGAGTTTTATCAATCTGTTCTGGGGGGTGAGCTTATCACCATGTCCTATGGCGAAACCCCGATGGCAGAAGAAATGCCCGCGATGGTCGACAAAATGGCCCATGCCTGCCTTGTCGGGGATGGCTGGAACATCATGGCGTCTGACAGCCCATCCGAACATTTCGAGGCGATGAAAGGCATGAACATTTCCATTCATGCACCCACTGCCGAAAAGGCGCGGGCGTATTTTGACGGACTTGCGGTGGGTGGCACAGTCATCATGCCGTTCGAAGAAACGTTTTGGTCAAAGGGTTTTGGTCTGGTGACGGACAAGTTCGGCACACCCTGGATGGTCAATACCGACATGGAACCGGCATAGGCATCGCGACCTGCCAACACCTTGTCCTTGAACGATATGTTGCCTTGATCCCCGTTTCCCGTCAAAGTGATGCAACTTGGGGTTATGGGGGTCAGGCAAATTGACAGCGCGGGTTACCACAGTTGCCTTTGCCGGGATTGAAACGATCCCTGTCGATGTTCAGGTGCAAATGGCAAGTGGCCTTCCGGCCTTTACTGTCGTTGGCCTGCCTGACAAGGCGGTGTCCGAGGCCCGTGAACGGGTGCGATCCGCGCTTTCGGCCATGGGATTGGCCCTGCCGCCCAAACGCATCACGATTAACCTCGCCCCGGCCGATTTGCTGAAGGAAGGATCGCATTTCGATCTGCCGATTGCACTGGGTATTCTGGCCGAGATGGATGTCATCGGCCATGACGATATAGAACGGTTCTTGGTGCTGGGTGAATTGGGGCTTGATGGCAGCATCACCAAGGTTGGCGGGGTTTTGCCCGCTGCCATGGAAGCCGGGATGCAGGAATGCGGCATCATTTGTCCGAACGCAAACGGGGCGGAGGCCCTTTGGGCCGGTGATCTTGAGATCCTGGCCCCTGCAAGCCTTGTTGCCCTGATCAATCATTTCAAAGGCACGCAAATTCTGCCCCGCCCGATCCGGCGCGACGCAGACGAGATCACTGATTTCCACGGCGACCTGCGCGATATCAAGGGACAGGAAAGTGCGAAACGTGCGCTTGAGATCGCAGCGGCTGGCGGCCATAACCTTTTGATGTCGGGGCCGCCGGGGTCGGGGAAATCGATGCTGGCGGCCCGCTTGCCGGGCATTTTGCCCGATCTTGATGCCAGACAGGCACTGGAAACCACGGTTATCCATTCCGTATCCGGAATGTTGCCAGAAGGTGGCCTGATCCGCACGCGTCCGTTCCGCCAGCCCCATCACTCTGCCTCCATGCCGGCCCTTGTCGGTGGCGGCCATCGCGTCAAGCCGGGCGAGATTTCGCTGGCCCATAATGGCGTTCTGTTTTTGGATGAATTGCCGGAATTTCAGCGCAATGTATTGGATGCGCTGCGTCAGCCGCTTGAAACCGGGCAGGTATCGGTTGCACGCGCCAATGCACATGTGACCTATCCGGCACGTGTGCAATTGGTCGCGGCGATGAACCCGTGCCGGTGTGGTTATCTTGGGGATAATGAACTGGCCTGCACCCGCGCCCCGCGTTGTGGCGAGGAATATCAGGCACGGCTGTCAGGGCCGCTTCTGGACCGGTTTGATATCCAGATCGAAGTACCGGCGGTCAAGCCCGAAGACCTTGATTTACCGGCCAAAGGCGAAACCAGTCAGGCGGTGCGCGAACGGGTATTTCTGGCCCGCGAATTGCAAATGTTGCGATATAAAAACGAAAACATATCGACCAATGCGCTGGCCGATGGTGAAGTCCTGCAGGATGCCGCCGCTCTTGATACAGAGGGCCGTGGATTGTTGCAGGATGCAGCGCGTCAGATGAAGTTGTCAGCCCGCGGATATCATCGGATTTTGCGGGTGGCGCGTACCATTGCCGATCTGGCCGGAAGTGCGGCGGTCAAGCGCGGCCATATTGCCGAGGCGCTGAATTACCGACAGATGGTCTATCGGCGCTAATCCCTCGTCATTGGGCAACCCGGGTGTGATCAAATGCGCGACAGGCCGTTCTGTTTGCGGATGATGTTGATCAGGCCGCGCAAGCCCGGGTGATTGTTATGACGGCTGCTGTAATACATGTGGAAGGGATCATCAGATGATGCATGGTCTTCCAGCACGATTTCAAGCTGTCCGCTGGCGAGTTCATCGGAAATGCGCGATTCCAGCAGATAGGCCAGTCCAAGCCCGGCCTTGGCGGCCGAGATCGTTGTTGCCGTGTCCTGAATGGTGATGTGGCCCGGCACGCGGTAGCTTTTCTGATCGGGGCCAGTGCCAAGTTCCCAGGGAAAAGGCGAATTATCGCCCAGAAGAAGTTGCAGGCATGTGTGATTGTGCAGATCTTCGGGGGTGTCTGGTTTTCCGCGGCGTGCAAGATAATCCGGTGCGCCGGCCACGACCCAGCGCTGGGGTCCGCTAAGTGCGATGGCAACCATGTCTTCCGGGACAAGATGGCCAAACCGGATGCCGGCATCATATCCCTCGGCGACGATATCAATCGGCCGGTTTTCAACGATTATGCTGAGGCTTACATCGGGAAAGGTCTTGGCAAATTCCGGCAATGCCGGGGCGATCAGAAGGTGTGCGGCATCGGAAAAGGCGTTGATGCGGACCTCGCCAAAGCTGGCGGCACCGGGGGCATCAAGCGTCTGGAGGGCTTCATCAAGTTTGTCAAAGCCCTCGGCAAGCTTGGTTGCAAGGTCCTGACCCAGTTCGGTTGCCACGATCGACCGGGTCGTTCGATTGATCAGCTTTACGCCAAGGCGGCTTTCGAGACGGCGGATCGCGTGACTGGCCGCCGACGGCGAAAGGCCGAATTCAATCGCCGCAGCCTTGAAGCTCTGGCGGCGGACAATTGCCAGAAACAAGCGTAGATCGGCAAACTCTGCGCGGTCGATTCCAGCCAAGTTGAACTCTATTCACTTTGTGGATGATTTCAGTTCATGAAAAACCACACCACACGGGGCGGTGCAACAAGTAATCTGGCCAAAAGTCAGACAATTCAGCCGGAGGAATGCGATGAGTGATATTCAGGCAGTCAGGATTCCAGACCTGATGTCGCGCCGTGTTTTGGTAACCGGGGGATCGACCGGGATCGGGGCCGAGATTGTCAGGGGGTTTGCCGCACAGGGTGCCAAGGTTGCGCTTCATTATAATGAAAGCGGTGATGCAGCACGCGCCCTTCAGGCGGAGTTTCCCGAGCATGTCGTGGCTGTTCAGGGCGATATGAGTGAAACGGGTACCCCGACGAAAGTGGTCCGGGAAGCCGCAGGGATGCTTGGCGGGCTGGATGGCCTGATCAACAATGCCGGTGGCATGCTTGGCCGTGTGCCGACGACCGAGGTGGAGGCTGATCATCTTGACCGTGTCTTTGCCCTCAATGGCAAGTCTGTCTGGGAAGCCACGGTGGCGGCTTACCCCTACCTCAAAGCGTCAGAAAACGGCTTTGTGGTCAATACGACATCGATTGCCGCGCGCAATGGCGGCGGCGGTGGTGCAGTGCTGTATGCCGCGGCAAAATCCTTTGTCAGCAGCCTGACACGCGGACAGGCGAAGGAATTTGTGGCGGACGGCATTCGCGTGAACGCCGTTTCGCCGGGCCTGATCCAGACGCCATTTCATGACCGCTATACACCGCCAGATGTTCTTGCCGCGCAAAGTGCAACGGTCCCGATGGGTCGCGTGGGCCGCCCGGATGAATGTGTCGGGGCGTTCCTGTTTCTCGCCTCAAACGCCATGGCGGGCTACATCACAGGCCAGATCATCGAGGTCAATGGCGGCCAGTTAATGCCTTAGGAAGGAATTCGATATGAACTACAGAAAATTCGGCAAGACAGGGCGCACGGTATCCGAAGTCGGTTTCGGCGCCTGGGCCATTGGTGGTGCGTGGGGCGATGTTTCAGAGGCTGACGCGCGTGCCGCCCTGCATGCCGCCCTTGATAACGGCACGACATTTATTGATACCGCCGATGTTTACGGTGATGGCCGGTCGGAAAAAATCATCGCCGATGTCATGAAGGAACGTGGTGGCGAACGCCCGTTCATCGCAACCAAGGCCGGGCGTCGTTTGGATCCGCATGTGTCTGAGGGCTACAACAAGCAGAACCTGACCGCATTTGTCGAACGCAGCCTAAAGAACCTTGCGACGGATTGTCTTGATCTGGTGCAGCTTCATTGCCCGCCGACAGAGGTTTTCTATCGCCCGGATGTGTTCGAGGTGATGGAGGAGATGGTCACCGCCGGGAAAATCCGCAATTACGGTGTTTCGGTCGAGAAAGTCGAAGAAGGCCTCAAAGCCATCGAATATCCCGGGGTTGCGTCGGTTCAGATCATTTACAACATCTTCCGCCAACGCCCGTCGGGACTTTTCTTCCGCGAGGCAAAAGCAAAGAATGTCGGGGTGATCGTCCGTGTGCCGTTGGCATCCGGCCTTTTGACCGGCAAGATGACCAAGGACACCGCCTTTGCCGCAGACGACCACCGTGCGTTTAACCGCAACGGTGAGGCGTTTGACAAAGGCGAAACATTTGCCGGTGTGCCGTTTGATGTTGCGCTTGAAGCTGTCGAGGAAATCCGCCGGCTGGTTCCCGACAATATCACCATGGCGCAGTTTGCCCTGCGCTGGATTTTGATGGAAGAAGCCGTTGGTGTTGTGATTCCGGGGGCAAAGAACGCAGCCCAGGCCGCGGCGAATGCGGCGGCAAGTGATGTGGCACCCCTGCCCTCAGAGGTGATCGGTGAATTGCGCAACATCTATGAGCAGCGCATCGCCCCGCACGTCCATCATTTGTGGTGATCAAACGCATCCAATGGCCTTAAACGGCCGATGAGACAGATAAAGGGGCACCATGCGATTGGTGCCCCTTTTTTGCGTTTCAGGCGGATTTGCGGACTTCGCTGAGCATTTCCGGGCGGCTTTTGCGTTCGATCTTATAGACCGACGAGGGCGGGACATTGCGCACCGTGGTGCCGATGCGCGTCGCCTGAAGATCAAGGCGGGCCAGAATGGCGTCCGGCACCGGGCAGCGCGGGCCATAGGTGAACTGGTAAAATGCGCCGTCTTCGCGCAGATATTCAAAACTGCCCGACAAGATGCCCATGATCTGGCGCGGTGACATCGACAAAAGCGGCAGGCCGCTAATCGCGCTTGCCAGTTCGCCAGCGCCAAAAAGGCCCTTTTTACCCAAACGGCAGGCATCCATTTGCAGGATGCGAGCTCTGGGATAGCGTTCGGAAAGCAGGCGGGAGAAATCCGGTCCGGCTTCGATCAATGTCAGGTCATCTTCACGCAAGCCGCGATCAAGAAGTGCACGGGTAAACACACCTGTCCCCGGTCCGAGTTCCAGAACCGGGGTGCTTTGGGTGTTGATTTCGGATGTGATCAGCCGCGCCAGCGCTGGGCTTGAGGGCGAAATGGCGGATATTTTTCTGGGATCGGTGACCCAGGCGCGAATGAAAGGCAAAAAGTCCGACATCGAATGAAATGCCCCACTTGGTAAAGGGAGAGCGCATAAACTGCCGACCCTTTATGTCGCTTCGGGCGCTTATTTGTGTTCATTTTGCGAAATGCCACCCGGCAACGTGTCCACCCAGAGACGTGCGAGGTGGCGTTCAACGCAATGATTACGCAGCGCGGTTACGGCGCAGAACATCAATGATTTCGGCCTTGTGCGGATCGGCATGAAATGCATCGGCCATGATCATCACACCCTTGGTGCCGTCATTGGCCTCGATCATGAACAGCGTTGCCTCGTCACCCGGATCGGTGCCTTGGTCGGTGCTGTTGGAATGGACAAGGCGCAGCTCGTCCGGGGTATAAAGCTTGCCGGTGCCGTCACTGCGTACACCGCCCTCCTCGGCCATGAAATGATGTTCAAAACCGTGTTCTTTGGCGTTTGCCTGAAGATCAGCCAAGGTCATTGCGGGCCTCCTCGATCAAAAATTGTCTGATAAAGGCAAAACGCAAATCCTGGCTGCTTGTTCCGAAATCAACTGTGCTTGCGGCGAAGACTGTCGATCAGATCGGCCTTGTTGCGGTCGGTATCAAAGCTGTTGGGCACAATCAGCATACCGCGCGTGCCATCGCTGGCCTCGATCATGTACAGGGTGGCGTCATCGCCCGGGTCGGTTCCGGCATCGACAGAACGGGAATCGATGATCGTCAAATCATCGGCGCTATATTTCGCCTGTTTGCCATCGCAAGTGACATGGTTTTCCGATGCGCTGAAAACATGCGAAAAGCCGCGCTCACGCGCCAGATCTTGTAATTCGCTCAAGTTCATGATGGTCCTCCGTTCGATGGATGCAGCCGTAAGGCCAACAATCATCAGACCCTATCACGAAATGCGCCCGGCGTATTTGCGTGTGCGCAATCTGGCAGAAAACAGGCCTATTTCGCATCAAGAGCCATCTTCATGCCCTCGTGGCTGGCGACAAATCCAAGCCGTTCATAGAAGCGATGGGCATCCTTGCGGGTTTTATCCGTGGTGAATTGTATCAACGCCGCGCCAAGTGATTGCGAAATCGAAATGGATTGCTTGATCAGCTTTTCGCCAATCTTCTGGCCACGGGCGGTACTTGCCACCCGGACCCCTTCGATCTGGGCGCGCAGCTGGCCGCGCCGCGACAATCCGGCGATCATGGTCAGCTGCAAACAGCCAACAATTTCCATGCCTTGGATCGCCAGCAGGTACTTGTTGGGCAGGGCATCGGTGGACTGGGATTCCATGGCATCAAACGCGGCGTAATAGGCATCCGGAAGCGGATCGGTGAATTCCTCGCGGGTTTTGCCTTTTTCATCATCGGCCAGAAGGGCAACAATGGCAGGCAAATCATTGCGGGTGGCATAGCGAAACGTGATGTCATCGGATTTTGTGGTGGTGCTGGTGGTGGTGGCGTTTGACATTGCGGGATCCCTTTGCTGATGGCGGGCCATCATGGGCAAAGCCGGGGATCAAGGCAATATGGCAATGACGCCGCCTGTTTGTGCATCAGGCGACGTCATTTCCGGTAGTGCGGGGCCCAAAGCCAAAGACCGGCACGGGGATGGGGGAAATCATGCCGATATCAAACCAGGGACCCCGGCAAGCAGGGTTTGTGGAGGTCAGGCAAGACCACCATTGGCGCGGATGGTCTGACCATCCACCCAGCCGGAATCCGGTCCGGCCAGGAAGGACACCACGCCGGCGATGTCATCAGGTTCACCAAGCCGTTCGAGCGGTGGCATCTTTGCGAAATTGGCAATCTGTTCGTCGGTCTTGCCATTGAGGAACAGTTCGGTTGCCACCGGGCCCGGCGCAACGGCATTGACCGTGATCTGGCGACCGCGCAGTTCCTTGGCGAACACACCCGTCATGGCCTCGACCGCGGCCTTGGTGGCGTTATAAACGGCATAACCCGGCAGCTTGAGGTGTAGGGCAGTGGTTGAGAAGTTGATCACCCGACCATGGTCACGCAGGTGTTTTGCGCCTTCGCGCAGCATGTTGAACGTGCCGCGCACATTGATGTCCATCATCGCGTCATAGGTGGCGTCATCCATGTCGGCAATCGGGGTGGTCGTCATGACACCAGCGTTATTTACGATGACATCAACGCCGCCAAACTCGGCGATGGTCTTGTCAAACAGGGCCTTAACCGCATCCGGCCTGGCAATGTCCGCCTTGATTGCGATGGCCTTGTGGCCCTGGGATTTAAGCGAATCAGCCAGTTCTTCTGCCGGGGCGGCAGAGCTGGCATAGTTGATGACAACATTAAAGCCATCCGCCGCCAGACGTTTGGCAAGCGCCACGCCAATGCCGCGTGATGCGCCGGTGATGATGGCAGTTTTGTTTTCAGGGACAGACATCAAAAGTCTCCTTGGTGGTTACGGGGCCTCAAGGGCATGGGCCCACTATGCCCAAGATGACTTTTTGGATAATTAGGCTATATTCGACATCATTATTCGAAAATGAACAACAATAAGGATCGCAATGGACCGGTTTGAGGAAATGCGTAATTTCGTGCGCGTGGTGGAGCGCAAAAGCTTTACCAAGGCGGCGAGTGATCTTTTGATCCCGCGCGCAACCATGACCAATTCCATCCAGCGGCTTGAAGACCGGTTGGGTACCCGGTTACTGGAACGTACGACGCGCACGGTCAATCCAACCCGTGACGGGGATGCCTATTACCAACGCTGTGTGCGGATTCTGGCCGATCTTGAAGAAGCCGATGGCAGCTTTACCAATGCCGATCCCAAAGGGTTGCTTCGGGTTAATCTGCAAGGGACGTTGGCGCGGACCTTTATCATCCCGGCACTCTCGGAATTTCGCGATCGCTATCCGGGGATCGAACTGGTGCTGGCCGATGGTGACCGGTTTGTCGATCTGGTGCATGAAGGGTTTGATTGCGTGTTGCGCAGTGGGGATCTGGCCAGTTCATCGATGATTGGGCGAAGGCTTGCGCTTTTGCATGAGGCAACGGTGGCCAGCCCAGATTACATCGCCCGCACCGGTATGCCCGAAACCCTTGCAGACCTTAAAAGTCAGGGTCACCAGATGGTTTGTTTTTTATCCGGTGCGGATGACAAGCCGATCCCGCTTGATTTCAGGGTGGATGGCAAGCTTTGCGAGATCATGCTGCCCGCCAGTATCTCCGTGACCGGGGCCGACAGCTATGCCGCCTGTGCCGCCGCCGGATTGGGGATTGTTCAGGTGCCGCGCTATCGCGTGGCCGATGACCTTAAATCGGGGAAACTGATTGAAATCCTGCCCGATTGCCCGCCCGATCCGATGCCGGTTTCGGTGCTGTATCCGCAAAACCGGCAGCTTTCGGCGCGTGTGCGGGTATTTGTCGACTGGCTGACTGAATTGCTGGCGGGGCTTGATCTTGCCGGGTCAGGCCGGGCTTGAGCCGCGCGAAAGCAGTTTGATCCGGTTTCGCAATGAAACCAGATGCGCCTGCCAGTAATGGGTCATCATCGGTTTGAAACGGTTGTCATTCAGGCCATTGCGCCCGGGATGGGCCATCGAAAGCTTTTCAAGGCCAAGATGTTCCAGCGTGATACGGGTGTGATCGCCAAGTGCGCTAAAGCGGATATCGACCAATGTCGCCGGTTCCTTGGGGTCGGCCATCGGCCAGTTCCATTCAAAACTCAGGCGCTTGGCGGGCTCCCACTTGGTGACCTTACCGGCGCGGACGATGAAATCGGGGCGGCGTTTATCGACTTCCTGCAAATAGCGCACACCATTTTCCGTCCCAAATTCCATGATGCCCGGACGATTGCCAAGCAGCCGGTTGCGCGGCCCCTGTTTCCACCAGTGATCAATCCCGTCAGTGAACTGGTCAAAGGCGGTGGCGGCGTCGCAGTCAACGCGAAGCGCAACAAAGGTTTTGGCTGACATCGAAGATCCCGTTTAACAGCAATGACGCCGATCTGGTGTGCGGCTTGTTCCTGTTTTGCAGAAAGCCCGTGGCCGGACAAGCAAAACCCGATCCGGCAGGCATAATGTGCCAAATCGGGTCTGAAGGGTCTGTGGTCGAAGATATAGCGGTTTAGTAGCCGGTCTCGCGATTGACCAGACCACGCGGGGTTTCGCCGCGGGCCAGACGATCAAGGTTTTCGGCAATCTGATCGACCGATTCTTCAAACCGGGTGGCGGCCGCAATATGCGGGGTGATGCGGATTTTGGCATGGTCCCAGAACGGGTGGCTTTCGGGCAGCGGTTCGGTCGCCGCAACATCCAAAAACGCGCCGCGCAGATGGCCGGTATCAATCGCGCGCAGCAAGTCGGCCTCGTTGATCATCGCCCCACGGGCGGCATTGATGATCGCGGCCCCCTTGGGCAGGAAGGAAAGCGTGCTGCTGTTTAGCACGTTTTCAGTTTCGGACGTGCGCGGCAGAAGGCAGATCAGGATATCGGACTGACCGAGGAATTCTGCCAGCGTCTCTTTGCCGGCATAGGTCGAAATGCCTTCAATCGCCTTCATCGAGCGGCTCCAGCCCGAAACAGAAAAGCCCAGATTGGACAGCGACACAGCAACCGCAGAGCCCAGTGCACCCAGCCCCATGACACCGACCCGGCATTGCGAAATGCGTGCGACGTCATGCTGGGTCCAGTCGGCCTTGGCCTGCTGGGCGCTATAGACATCAAAGTCGCGCATGAAATGAAGCGCGGCATAAAGGTGATATTGCACCATCTGATCGGCCATCCCGGCATCTTCCAGACGAATGACCGGCAGTTCCTTGGGCAGGCTGGGGGATGAAACAACATGATCGACCCCGGCACCGAGCGAGAAGATGGCCTTCAAGTTCGGAAGTGTCTTGATCAGGCCCTGCGGCTGTTTCCAGAACAGGGCGTAGTCAATCGTTTCAGGAACGTAATCGTCTTCCTCGATCACGATATTGGCGTCCGGCAGGCGGTCAACCATCACGCTTTTCCACTTTTGATCGTCGCCGGCAGCGGAAATCAGAATATTGAGCGGGGCGTTGGTGGTTGCCATTGGGGTCTCCTGGTCAAAACGTCGAAAGTTGGGGCGAAAAGGGTTCTACACATATCAAACGCGCCAGAGCGCAAAGCGTTCCGGCGCGTCAATTGGCGCTTTAATCACAGTCTGTCATGGACCGGCCTGCTTTCACAAGGCCGGGTCGGCGTTCGTTTTGCGCAGCCTTAATGGGCAAAGATCATCGCCGGATCGCGGAAGGTCTTGAATTCAAGGCCATTTCCCGCCGGATCTTCGACAAAGAAGGTCCCTTGTTCGCCCGGCTCACCCTTAAAGCGGATCTTGGGTTCGAGCAGGAATTTGACATTGGCGGCTTTAAGCTTGTCTGCCAGTTCATGCCATTTTTCCCATTCAAGAACCGCCCCGAAATGCGGGATTGGCACCGCATCACCATCGACATCACCCGACCCCTTGTTCTGACCGGCTTCCGGGCGAACATGGGCCGACAGTTGATGACCAAAGAAATCAAAATCAATCCAGGCCTCGGTCGAGCGACCTTCTTCACAGCCGAGGATATCGATATAGAACGCGCGGGTGTCAGATATCGATTTGATTGGAAAGGCCAGATGGAACGGGGGCAGCGACATGAGTGTCTCCTAGATAATCTAATGCTGTGTTGTTAGAGACAGTCTAAATCAGCATAATACCGCGCGTAAAATCAGAAGTTCTGAATTTAAGATTAGGAAAACTATCGATATGGCGCTGCGCCCGACCACTCCGCCACTGAACGCCTTGCGCGCCTTTGAAGCCGCCGCCCGGCTTGGCAGCTTTGCCCGCGCGGCAGAGGAGCTTTCGGTGACATCGGGCGCCATCAGCCAGCAGGTCGCCAATCTTGAAGCCAGCCTTGGCATGACTTTGTTCGAGCGTAATGGCCCGAAATTGACCTTGCGCGAGGCCGGTCGGGCCTATTTGCCCAGTTTGCGCCGGGCGCTCGACGAGATCGAGGCCGCCACCCTTGATCTGGTCACCCATGGCGCGGGGGAGCGGAAACTGGTTATCGGTGCGTTACACACCCTGGCCAGCAGCTGGTTAATTCCTAGATTAAATCGATTCCAAAACGAACATCCGGATATCCGCCCGGTGATCGAGACCCTGGCGCTTAATTTCGCCACCCCGGAACGCAGCCCAGACCTTGGTGCACGCCAGATGGATGTCGGGCTTTATTTCGGCGATGGTCGCTGGCCCGAGATGATCTGCGACAAGCTTTTTGATGAAATTCAAGTGGTTGTCGCCAAACCCGGATATGTTGCTTCAGGTGCCATGACGGACGAAAACAGCCCCAGGGACCTGGCAGATCTGCTCGGGCACTACCCGCGACTGGTCCACACCACCCGGCCCAAGGCATGGCATGACTGGGCGCAGGCCAATGGCGTTGCCATTACAGGTGCGCCCGGACCGGCGTTTGAACACTTCTTCATGCTGATCGAGGCCGCCAAGGCAGGCATGGGAATCGCACTGTTGCCAAGGGTTTTGATCGAAGGACCACTGGCCGAGGGCAGCCTTGAAATCGTCAGTGATGCGTGGCTGAAATCCAGCGGCGCATATTATCTGATCACGCCGGAAAGCCGTCAGGACGTGCCGGAAGTCCGCGCCTTTCGTGACTGGGTGCTTGGTTTGGCAAGTCAACCCGGTTTTTCAGAATAAATCGGCAAGTATTTGAAATTATGGACGGGTTTCTCGTCTCTCGGGATGCTAGGCGCGGCGATAGATGCTGTGCAGCAGGTGATCCTTCTTCGGACCTGTGATTTTTATTTTTGTTTCGAAATGATTGGGCCCGTTCCAGATCATGCAATGGTGATAAAAGTCCTCCCCGCAGGGGTGAATGTCCCGCGCACAAACCTCCTCTTCACCCTCTTCGCCAAATTGCAGCAGCACATAGCGATTGCCGAAACTCAAAGGGTCGCGAAACAGAAGCTCGATCGCGCCCAAGTCCTTGTGCAGGACAAAATCATACTCCCGATAACCATCAAACCGCTTGCCATCCGGGCGGGTCAGAAAACCCTCTTCGCGATAGCGCAGCACATTGGGTTGGGCCGGATCGGCGGCATGAAACGTGACATCGCCGGTAAATTGCCCGGCTTCGCCCAAATCGCGCACAAGCGTCCAGTTGCCCGCAAGGGCATGGAAAATCTCGGATGCATCGGGAATTTTCGGTGCCATGGATGTTTTCAGGTCCACGTTAGGACAAAAAAGGCAGGGCGCGGAGTGCGGGGCCCTGCCTTTTTAACGGGTTTTCAGTCGCTTAGGCTCCCGGCAGCATCCGCGGCAGTTTCTCACCGCCAAGGATATGCACATGCAGGTGCGGGACGTCCTGGCGGCCGTGTTCGCGGGTATTGGCGATCAGGCGGTAGCCGTCCTCAACCACGCCAGCTTGCTTGGAGATTTTACCGATTGCGCGGGTATAGGCGACGATTTCGGCATCTGAGGCATTGAGTGCGAAGTCGTCATAGCTGGTGTAAGCGCCCTTGGGGATGACCAGCACATGGGTCGGGGCCTGCGGCGCGATATCGTTAAACGCCAGCACATGGTCATCTTCATAGACCTTGGTGCACGGGATTTCGCCGCGCAGGATTTTGGCAAAGATGTTTTCCGGATCGTAGGGCTGAACGGCCATGGTGATGCTCCTGATACCTTGTCGGGACATTGCCCGGATAGTTGAGGCTTTATGCCTTAATCTTTGCTGCGCGACGCCTTTTCGGCAATACCTGAAATGCCCTGACGCTCGGCCAGGATCTTCCAGACATCATCAGGCTTCACCCCCTGATCGGCCCAAAGCACGGTTAGGTGATACAGCAGGTCGGCACTTTCGGAGGCGACCTTTTCCGGGGTTTCGGCCAGAGCCGCAATCACGGTTTCAACGCCTTCTTCGCCGACTTTCTGGGCGATTTTGGCGGTACCCTTGGCAAGCAGCTTGGCAGTATAGCTGGTTTCCGGGTTCGCACCCTTGCGGGCAGCCACGGTCGCGTAAAGCGCATCAAGGATGTGTTGGCTTTTGTCCGTATCGGGCATGATTTCAATCCTCGCGCACCGGAATACCGGCAGCTTTCATGTGGTCCTTGACCTCGCGAATGCGATAGGTGCCGAAATGGAAGATCGAGGCGGCCAGAACCGCTGATGCATGGGCGTCACGCACGCCTTCGACCATATGGTCGAGCGTGCCAACACCACCGGAGGCAATGACGGGCACATGGACGGCATCGGCAATGGTACGGGTCAGCGGGATGTTAAAGCCCGACTGGGTGCCATCGCGATCCATCGAAGTGACAAGAAGTTCGCCTGCACCGTATTCGACCATTTGTTTCGCAAACGCAACGGCGTCAATCCCGGTCGGTTCACGCCCGCCATGGGTAAAGATTTCAAACTTGTCCGGGCCGGTGGATTTGGCGTCGATCGAGACCACAATGCATTGTGATCCGAACTTGCGTGCGGCTTCGCGGACGAAATCGGGGTTTTTGACGGCGGCAGTATTGATCGAAACCTTGTCCGCACCGGCCAGAAGCAGCTTTCGGATATCTTCAAGGGTACGAACGCCGCCGCCGACGGTGACCGGCATGAAGCAGGCCTCGGCCGTTCGGGCGACCACATCAAAGATGGTATCGCGGTTATCACTTGATGCCGTGATATCAAGGAAGCAGAGCTCGTCCGCACCCTCTGCATCGTAGATGCGCGCCTGTTCGACCGGATCACCGGCATCGACCAGATCAACGAAATTGACCCCTTTGACGACGCGGCCGTCCTTGACGTCAAGACAGGGAATGACACGGGTTTTCAGCATGGTCTGTTTCCTGTTGGGTCGGTTACGAAAGGGCCGCGATGGCCTCTGCCAGATCGATGCGGCCATCATAAAGCGCACGACCGGAAATCGCGCCATCAATGCCGGCATCTGTGTGTTTCATGACCGCGATCAGATCATCAAGCGATGAAACCCCGCCTGAGACGATCACAGGCGTCGAGATTTCCGATGCCAGGGCCACGGTGGACTCAATATTCGGACCACCCATCGCGCCATCCCGGTCGATGTCGGTAAAGATGATGGCAGCCACACCGCAATCTTCAAATTTCTTGGCGAGCTCAAGGGCGGTGACCTCGGACGTTTCCGCCCAGCCTTCAACCGCGACATAGCCATCGCGCGCATCAATGCCGACGGCAACCCGGCCCGGCCATTTGGCACAGGCTTCCTTAACAAACTCCGGGTTGCGAAGTGCGACGGTGCCAAGGATCACGCGCGTGACGCCTTTATTGAGCCAATAATCAACCGTTTCCATGGTGCGAATGCCGCCACCAAGCTGCGTCTGGGCCTTGCCCGACACGGCGGCAAGGATGGAGTCCACAGCCGCACCATTGACCGGTTCACCGGCAAAGGCGCCGTTCAAATCAACGATATGAACCCAATGGCAGCCAGCGGCGACAAATTCACCGGCCTGTGCGCCCGGGTCATCGTTAAACACGGTTGCCTTGTCCATGTCGCCGCGCAGCAGGCGGACACATGCGCCATCTTTCAGGTCAATTGCGGGATAAAGGTTCACTGATCGGTGTCCTGTATTTTCTTGGTGTAGTAATAGCCTTCGACCATCTTGCCATCGACCATCGCGTAGTAGGGATTGATGCCCCAACGGACATAGCCAAGCCCGTTATACAGTGCGATGGCAGCTTCCTGGGTTTCGCGAAGGTCGAGTTTCAAAACGCTGTAGCCCGCTTCACGGGCGAAATATTCAATCGAGCGTACAATCGCCTTGCCGTTGCCGCGCCCGCGCGCCCAGGGGGCGACGAAATGGCCGGAAATCTGGGCGGAATGACGCTGTGCTTCAAGGTTGGCAGGTGTTTCGATCAACTGGGCGGCACCGGAAATGATGCCATCGACGCGCGACACAAACAGATGGCGACCGGGCATCAACAACACACCGCGCCAGTATTTTTCCATGTCCGGGCGGTCCGGCGGCGTGAGCCAGCCAAAGCCGCCCCCTTCGACAATCGCCTGCGTACAGGCATCGACGATATCGGAAATGTCGCCCGCGGTCAGTTCGGTCACGCGTTCGGCAATGACGCCCGGCTGAATGGTATCAGATGGTGCGATCATGGCTTCCACCCCAGGAAGTTCCCGATGATGGTAAGCCCGGTTTTCTGGCTTTTTTCCGGGTGGAACTGGGTACCAATCATGTTGTCGCGCCCGATCATCGCCGTGATGTTCCCGCCATAGGAAACCGATGCCAGTCGCTGATCCGGTTTGGTGACATGCATGTGATAGCTGTGCACGAAATAGGCGTGATCGCCATCCGAAATGCCTTTAAGGACCGGGTGCGCCTTGCCCGCCGGATCAAGCACCAGCTCGTTCCAGCCCATATGCGGGATCTTAAGGCTCGGGTCGCTGGGCTCGATGGCCACGACTTCGCCAGAAATCCAGTCAAGGCCGTCCGTGACGACAAATTCGCGGCCGACGGTCGACATCAACTGCATGCCGACACAGATGCCAAAGAACGGCTTGCCGCCGTTAATCACCTGTTCGGTAAGGACATCAACCATGCCGGTGACGGCATCAAGACCGGCACGGCAATCGGCATAGGCGCCAACGCCCGGAAGCACGATATGGCTGGCGTTGCGGACCTTTTCCGGGTCATCGGTGACAATGATCTCGTCAGAAAAGCCGGTTTCACGTGCAGCACGCTCGAACGCCTTGGCACACGAACGCAAATTGCCGGAACCGTAATCAATAATCGCAACACTCATGGGTAGGATGGGCTCCCGGTTGAGGGGGTGGAGGTAAGGGCAGCTGCGGAGTGTGGGACGCGCAGCCGGGAATTCTTCGAACGCTCGAAGCAGCGATGTTCGGCGTCAGTCTCATCATGGCCGGCGACGATATCGACCATCTTCCAGCCCTTTGCGGCCAGTTTGCGCCGACGCAGGTCATTGGCAATCAGGCCAAAGCCGATGCCGGTCACAAGGGCGAGCGCAAAGTCCATTTCAGGCCCGCCGTTAAACAGCTCGACGGCAAAGGTGCAGAGAAATGAAACCGCGACAAGGCCGAAAAAGCCCAGCCAAAGCCGATGATACAACGCCCAAAGGCCCGAGAGCAGAAAGGCCCAGAAATTGAAGCCTTCGCGGATCAGGATGGCGTTTTCCATCGGGTCGGCATTGCCGGGATGGGTATGGACTGTGTAAACCTTCATCGAAAACCGGTTCTCTGGACCGGTGGCAGAGTTTTGTCTGCTGTGCCACCGGTGTATTTTCGATCAGATCGAACTGACCTGCTTACAAGGAGCCGCCAAGCGTGCCCTTGGTCGAGGGGATGGCATCGGACTTGCGCGGATCAATTTCGATAGCAACGCGCAGGGACCGTGCAAGCGCCTTAAAGGCACTTTCGATGATATGGTGATTGTTCTCACCATACAGGTTCTCGACATGCAGCGTGATGCCGGCCGCCTGGGCAAAGCCCTGGAACCATTCACGGAACAGCTCGGTATCCATATCGCCCAGCTTGTCGCGGGTAAATTCGACATTCCAGATCAGATAGGGACGGCTTGAAATATCAAGTGCGACACGGGTCAGCGCCTCGTCCATCGGCAGCAGGCAACTGCCATAACGCGTGATGCCCTTCTTGTCGCCAAGCGCCTTGGCAAAGGCCTCGCCGATTGCGATGCCGCTATCTTCGGTGGTGTGGTGGAAATCAATATGCAGGTCGCCCTTGGCCCGGACTTTAAGGTCCATCAGGCTGTGACGCGAAAGCTGTTCGAGCATGTGATCAAGGAACCCGACCCCGGTCTCGACGTCATAAACGCCGGTCCCGTCAAGGTTCAGTTCAACCATGATCTGGGTTTCGTTTGTGTTACGCTCAACGCGGGCCTTGCGCATGCAAAGCTCCTTTCCTGCAGATATTGATGCATATGACGGGTCGTATGTAGCAATAAAGCTGTGGAAAAGCCAGTTTTAGCTGGCTACGTATTGGCCGCAAAATCACATGAATTCATGCATCCGGTCGCCAAACCGTTTTCTACCCGCCGTCACAGGCTGTTTTGGCCTTAGACAAAGTCGAATTTGTCGACGTCAAACAGGCCGCGATCGGTCATTTTCAGGTGCGGAATCACCGGCAGGGCCAGGAAGGCGACCTGAAGGAATGGTTCGGGCAAAACGCAACCCAGATCCTTGGCTGCCTTGCGCAGATCAATCAGGTGCTCCTCGACGGTTTCGAACGGCTCTAGGCTCATAAGCCCCGCAACCGGCAGGGCCAGTTCGGCGGTGACCTTGCCGCCATCGGCCACCGCAAAGCCGCCGCCCATTTCAATCAGACGATTTACCGCTGCTGCCATGTCGGCGTCGCTTGCACCGACCACGGTGATGTTGTGGCTGTCATGCCCGACGGAGGATGCAATTGCCCCGCGTTTCAGGCCAAAGCCGCGCACGAAGCTGCGTCCGATATTGCCATTGATGCCGTGGCGCTCGACCACTGCGACCTTGATCACGTCATTATCAAGATCGGGTTTCAGGCCATTATCGCCGATTTCAAGCGTTGCTTCGTCGCGGAAGGTCAGGATAAGGCCCGGCTTGACCTTGATCACCGGGGTCTGGTTCTGACCCGGTTTGGGATCGCAGGCAAAGGCCTCTGCCGTGACCGGGGTGGCCTTCATCGAGCTTAGACCAACCGGATCGATGGTTTTGCGTTTGGCAAACAGATCCTTGGTGACAAGGCGACCACCAGCGATGACATCGGTGACGTTGCAGGCTTCCAGATCATCAAGAATGGCGATATCGGCCCGCCAGCCCGGCCCGATCAAACCACGATCACGCAGGCCGAAAATGCGGGCCGCGGAATGAGATGCTGCGCGATAGGCATGATGGATCGGGCAATTACGTGCCTTCAAATGACCAATTAATCGCGAAACAAGACTATCAAGATGACCTTCTTCGCCGATATCAAGCGGGTTGCGGTCATCGGTGCACAAGGCCACGAAGCTTGAGCTGTTTTCATCGAGAATTTCGGCCAGTGCTTCCAGATCCTTGGAAACCGATCCTTCGCGGATCAGGATCGCCATGCCCTTGGCGAGTTTTTCGCGGGCTTCCTCGGCCGAGGTGGCTTCGTGATCGGTGCGGATGCCAGCGGCCATATAACCATTCAGGTC